>CAYTFW010000003.1:0-101821 GCA_964437145.1 uncultured Rhizobiaceae bacterium | reverse complement strand
TCATCCGCCTCGCTGACGCTCGGCACCTTCTCCCCGCCTTCGCGGGGAGAAGGAACTCAGCCGTCCCACACGTTCTGCGGCATCGGCAGCCTGGCGAAGTCGGCGGCGACCAGCGGTGGGGTGATCGTCACGCCCTCGCGTTCGAGCAGCATCATCCATTGCCGGACGTGCTGGCCGCAGTGCCAGGTCGTGCGCTCGAACAGGTCGTGCATGCTCTGCGGGCCGTAATAGGTGTCGAGCGTGCCGGTGCCGTCGCGGTCCGTGGTCTTGACCCACCACGTGTCGAGGCGCCGCTTCACCTGGGCGCCGTAGTCGGCCACCCATGCCATCGTGGCGTCGTCGGCCGGCACCTCGCGGAAGGCGTCCTGCACCAGGGTGATGCCGTCGATGGCGTCGAGGAACGCCGCCACCACCCGGAACATGTGGAACGACAGATGGCGGTAGCTGCGCGGCCGGCCCGGGACGTGGACGTCCAAGCGATCGGCCGGCATCAGCGGCAGGAGCGCGATGGCCGCGTCCATGAACTTGTCGAGCCTGGCGTGCAGCTCCGCCGGCGTCAGATCGGGCGTCGTCTTCTCGTTCAGGCCGACGAAGTCGACGATCGCCTTCAGGCTCTGCGCGTAAGTGTAGTCCTTGCCGCGCGACAGCACCGGCACCGACCGGGCGCCCATGGCCTGCAACTCGGCCAGACCCTCGGGCTCAGCCAGCACATTGACGGATACGTAGTCGACCGCACGGGCCGATAGAAACTCCTTGAGTCTCAGGCAGCTGGTTCAACCAGGCTGCCAGAAGACCTTGAGCGGTGGCTGCATCGCCATGGTTTCCTTCCGGGCTGTCCGCCCGCCGGCGGACGACGGCCGAGAGTCGCCGACCCCGCCGCCGCTGGCAAGCCGCAGGTCGCACCGCTTGACCCAGGTCAAGGCGCCGCCCACCCCGCCACAGCAGACCATCCCGGCGGCGGCCGACACCGGCCCGCCGCGCACAGGTACGGAGGCGGGTCGGTGGCGAATACCGGAGTGACCGGACGCATGCGCCGCCTCGGGTGGCTGCTGACGTTCGCCTTGCCGCTGGCTGGCATTGTCGGCTGGCTCGTCCCTACCCTGATGCTGGGACCACGCGTTCCCGTCGACCTCGCGGCACGCCGCGACATCGTGCAGTCGGTGGTGGCGAGCGGCCGCGTCGAGACACTGTTCCGTGTCGATGTCGCCGCCCAGGTCACCGCGGTGGTGCTCGACGTGCCGGTCGACGAGGGCCAGGTCGTCGCCGCGGGGCAGGTGCTGGTGCGCCTCGATGACGAGGACGCGCGCGCCAATTTCGAGCAGGCGACGGCCTCGGTGCGGCAGGCGGAGGCGAAGCTGCGCCAGCTTCGCGAGATGTCGCATCCGGTGGCCGAGGAGACGCTGGCCCAGGCCCGCGCCACGCTGCTCAACACGCGGCAGAATTTCGAGCGCGTCGAAGGCCTGTACGGCCGAGGCGTGGTCGCGCGCGCCCAGCTCGACGAGGCACGCAAGGCGCTCGACGTCGCCACCGCGCAAATGCGCGCCGCCGAGCTGCAAGTGGCCAACCTGCGGCCCGGCGGCGGCGACGAGCTGCTCGCCAGCGCCGCCCTCGCCCAAGCCCAGGCCGCCCTGCGTTCCGCGCGGGTGCGGCTCGACTACACCGTGATCCGCGCGCCCAGGGCCGGCACGCTGATCAGCCGCTCGGTTGAGCGCGGCGACGTCGCCCAGCCCGGCAAGGTGCTGATGGTCCTGGCGCCGGCCGGCGAGACCTGGATCGACGTGCAGATCGACGAGAAGAACCTGGGCCTCCTGGCGGTGGGCCAGAAGGCCCTGGCGTCGGCCGACGCCTATCCACGCCAGCGCTTCGACGCCGAGCTCAGCTACATCAACCCCTCGGTCGACGCGCAACGCGGCGCCGTGGCGGTGCGCCTGCGCGTGCCCGCGCCGCCGGATTACCTGCGGCAGGATATGACGGTGTCGGTCGACATCGAGGTGGCGCGCCGCGACGGGGCGCTGGTCGTGCCGGCCGATTGCGTGCGCGACGCCGACAACGCCCATCCCTGGGTCCTCAAGGTCAACGACGGCCGCACCCGGCGAGTACCGGTGCGGATCGGCGCGCGTTCGGCGTCGCTGTTCGAGATCCTCGACGGCCTGGCGGAAGGCGATCGCGTGGTGCCATCGACGCGCGCCGATATCGTCGCCGACCGCCGCGTGCGTGCGACCGGCCGATGAACCGCCTGCTTCCCTTCGAGTGGATCGCCGCCGTGCGGTTCCTCTACGAGGGCCGCATGCAGTCCGCCCTGATCGTCGCCGGCGTGGCGATCGGCGTGTCGGTGATCGTGTTCATGTCGGCTCTGCTGAGCGGCGTGCAGGGCAACGTCATCCGTCGCACGCTTACGGCCCAGGCCCACGTCGTGGTGCTGCCGCGCGAGGAGGTGGCCCGGCCGCTGCGGGACGAGCCCGGCCGCGCGGCCATCACCACGGTGCAGCGCCAGGCGCAGCGCCTGCGCTCGATCGACCAATGGCAGACCGTCGTCGAGCAGGCGCGCGCCATGCCCGGCGTCCTCGCCGTCTCGCCGGTCGCCGCCGGACCGGCCTACGCCGTGCGCGGCGACGCCAACAAGCAGGTGACCCTCTACGGCGTCGATCCGGCGCACCATTTCCGGGTCGTGCTGCTCGACGACAAGATCGTCGCCGGCGGCACGGCGCTGACCGGCGGCGACATCCTGATCGGCACCGAGCTCGCCATCGATCTCGGCCTGGCGCTGGGTGACAAGCTGCGTATCACGACGGCCACCGGCCTCGCCGCGACCTTGCGGGTCGTCGGCATCTTCGACCTCGGCAACAAGGGCGCGAACCAGCGCAACACCTACGTCGCCTTGCGTACCGCGCAGCCGCTGCTCGGGCTGACCGGCGGCGTGTCCAACATCGATATCGCGCTGGCCGACGTCTACGCCGCCGATACCGTCGCCCGTTCCCTCGCCGCGAGGACCGGCCTGGAGGTCGACAGCTGGATCAAGACCAACGCGCAGTTCTTCACCGCCATGAACGCGCAGACGCTCTCCAGCATGATCATCCGCCTCAGCGTCGCGCTCTCCGTCGCCTTCGGCATCGCCAGCGTGCTGGTGGTGTCGGTGGTGCAACGCTCCAAGGAAATCGGCATCCTGCGCGCCATGGGCACGTCGCGCGGCCAGATCCTGCGCGTGTTCCTGATCCAGGGCGGCATCGTCGGCCTGAGCGGCTCCCTGCTCGGCGCGGCGATGGGGGCGGGCTTCGTGGGCATCTGGCGCGCCATCGCGCTCAATCCCGACGGCACGCCGCTGTTCGCCCTGACCCTCGATCCCTGGCTGTTCGCCGCCGCCGCCGTGATCGCCACGCTGAGCGGCGTCCTGGCGGCGGTCACGCCGGCCCTGCGCGCCGCGCGCCTCGACCCGGTGGTGGCGATCCGTGGCTGACACGATCGCCGCGCCCGTGCTCGCGCTGAACGGCGTGCGCAAGACCTACGGCATCGGCACGCCGGTCGAGACCGAGGTGCTGCATGGCATCGACATGCGCCTGGGGCGGGGCGAGTTCTGCGCCCTGATCGGGCCCTCGGGCTCGGGCAAGAGCACGCTGCTCAACATCATCGGCCTGCTCGACCGGCCGACCAGCGGCGCGCTGGCGATCGAGGGCACGCTCACCGGCGAACTCGACGACACCGCGCTGACGCGCCTGCGCGGCCGCAGCATCGGCTTCGTGTTCCAGTACCACCACCTGATCACCGCCTTCAGCGCCCTGGAGAACGTGATGATGCCGCTGCTGGTCGAGCGCGGCCGGCCGGACGACGTCATGCGGGGCAAGGCCGCGACGCTGCTGGCGCGCGTCGGCCTGGAGCGCTGGAAGGACAGCCGCCCCAGCCATCTTTCGGGCGGCCAGCAGCAACGCGTCGCCGTGGCGCGCGCGCTGGCCGCCGATCCGGCGCTGGTGCTGGCCGACGAGCCCACCGGCAATCTCGATACAAAGTCGGCGGAAGGCGTCTTCGAGCTGATGCGCGACGTCAATCGCGAGCGCGGCACGACCTTCCTGCTGGTCACCCACAACATGGCGCTGGCCAGTCGCTGCGACCGGACCATAGAGCTGGTCGACGGCAGGATCGTGGCCGGCCAGCCGGCATAGCAGCCCGCGGCATACAAGACCTTGTGTTTTGGGCGCATCTGCCCCACTTCCAGACCTGCCCGGCGGTTGCGGCGGCGGCCCGATCCCGCTACACCCCGCCCGCCCCCTTGATCCTGACCACCGGCCACGGAACCCCAGCCCGCGATGACCGAGCTTTCGCAGATCCGCAACTTCTCGATCATCGCGCATATCGACCACGGCAAATCGACCCTGGCCGATCGCCTGATCCAGCGTTGCGGCGCCATCGCCGACCGTGAGTTCCACGACCAGCTGCTCGATTCGATGGATATCGAGCGCGAGCGCGGGATCACCATCAAGGCGCAGACCGTGCGGCTGAACTACCGGGCCAAGGACGGCAAGGACTACGTCCTGAACCTGATGGATACGCCCGGCCACGTCGACTTCGCCTACGAGGTCAGCCGCTCGCTGGCCGCCTGCGAGGGCTCGCTGCTGGTGGTCGACGCGTCGCAGGGCGTCGAAGCGCAGACGCTCGCCAACGCCTACCAGGCGATCGACGCCGGGCACGAGATCATCCCCGTGCTCAACAAGATCGACCTGCCGGCGGCCGAGCCCGACCGCGTGCGCCAGGAGATCGAGGACGTGATCGGGTTGGATGCGTCGGAGGCGGTGCTGATCTCGGCCAAGACCGGCATCGGCATCGACGACGTGCTGGAGGCCATGGTCGCGCGCCTGCCCGCGCCCAAGGGCGAACGCAATTCGGCGCTCAAGGCGATGCTGGTCGACAGCTGGTACGATTCCTATCTCGGCGTCGTCACCCTGGTGCGCGTCAAGGACGGCGTGCTGCGCAAGGGCATGAAGATCCGCATGATGTCGACCGGCGCGGCCTACGACATCGACAAGGTCGGCCACTTCACGCCCAAGCCGGTCGACGCCAGCGAGCTCGGACCGGGCGAGGTCGGCTTCATCATCGCCGGCATCAAGACCATCTCCGACTGCAAGATCGGCGACACCATCACCGATGAGAAGAAGCCGGCGTCCGAGGCGTTGCCTGGCTTCAAGCCCTCGGTGCCTGTCGTGTTCTGCGGCCTCTTCCCGGTCGACGCCGACGACTACGAGAAGCTGCGCGATTCACTCGCCAAGCTCAGGCTGAACGACGCCAGCTTCCACTACGAGCCCGAGACCAGCGCCGCTTTGGGCTTCGGCTTCCGCTGCGGCTTCCTCGGGCTGCTGCATCTGGAGATCATCCAGGAGCGGCTGGAGCGCGAGTTCGATCTCGACCTGATCACCACGGCGCCGTCGGTGGTCTATCGCATCGCGCTGCGCGACGGCTCGAGCATGGAGCTGCACAACCCGACCGACTATCCCGACGTGATGAAGATCGAGCGCATCGAGGAGCCGTGGATCAAGGCCACGATCATCGTGCCCGACGAGCATCTCGGCTCGGTGCTGCAGCTCTGCCAGGAGCGCCGCGGCGTGCAGCAGGATCTGACCTACGCCGGCACGCGCGCCATGGTGGTCTATCGCCTGCCGCTCAACGAGGTGGTGTTCGATTTCTACGACCGGCTGAAATCGGTGACGCGCGGCTATGCCAGCTTCGACTACGAGATCGCCGGCTACGAGGAAGGCGACCTGGTGAAGCTGTCGATCCTCGTCAACGGCGAGGCGGTCGACGCGCTGTCCATCATCGTGCACAAGAGCCACGCTGAGAGCCGCGGCCGCGTGCTGTGCGAGAAGCTTAAGGACCTGATCCCCAAGCAGCTGTTCAAGATCGCCATCCAGGCGGCGATCGGCGGGCGCATCGTGGCGCGCGAGACGATCAGCGCGTTGCGCAAGGACGTGCTGGCCAAGTGCTACGGCGGCGATATCTCGCGCAAGCGCAAGCTGCTGGACAAGCAGAAGAAGGGCAAGAAGCGCATGCGCCAGATCGGCGACGTGGAGATTCCACAGTCGGCGTTCCTCGCGGCGCTGAAGACGGGGAGCTGACCCTCTCCCGTCGTCCTGAGCGCAACGAAGGACCTTCTCTCAACAGCGACAACCGACGTGTCGAGGCAAGGCCCTTCGACTGCGCTTCGCTTCGCTCAGGGCGACGGAGGGGGCGTCACCGCTTACGGTGATAGAAGATGCGCGCGAGGCCTTCCTTCGGCTTGCGCCGCCGGAAACCGAGCCACAGGAAGATCAGCGCGGGCATCGTGAGCAAGAGCGCGGTCGGCGCCATGAACACGGGCTCGACCACCCAGGCGACCGCTTCGTCGGGCAGGTTGTCGCGCAGCAGATGCTGGGCGTCCGCGAAGCTGCCGGGGCTCAGCGCGAACCACGACTCCGAGAGCGACGACAGCCGGAACTCGCCGCTTTGCGTCTTGTTGAAAAGATCCGCGCCCAGCGCGCCCAGCGCCACGACGACGAAGGCGAGCCCGAGCAGCCGCCAGAACCACATGGCGCCCTCCGCTCGACGCGGAGTCTAGCAGCCGGGACGGGGCGGGCGATACGGGCGGCGATCTCTTTGGGACCGCCGGCGTCTCGCTGGCTCATACGCGAAGAGCCGGCGGGACGCCGGCGGTCCCAGGAAGACGGAGGCGCCGCTCACCGCACGCGCGCCAGCAGGCGGCGCGCGCGCTCGGCGACCGGCAGATCGATCATCGCGCCCTCGAAGGCCACCGCGCCCTGCCCCGCCTTGACCGCTTCATCGAAGGCCGCCAGCAGCCGGCGCGCGCGATCGGCGTCGGCGGCGCTGACGCCATACTCCTCGTTGATGATCGGCACGTGCAGCGGATGGATGCAGGCGGTGCAGGCGAAGCCCAGGCCGCGCGAGCGCTTGAGACTCTCGCGATAGCCCTGGAGATCGGAGAAATCGGCGAAGCGGCCGACCGAGCCCAGCGGCAGGATGCCGGCGCCGCGCGCGGCGGCCACCACCATCATGGCGTAGACATAGAGCGCGTCGCCGGTGGGCGAACCGCCCAGCTCGGTCGACAGATCCTCCGCGCCGACGCCCAGCGCCACGACGCGCGGATCGGCCGACGCGATCGAGCCCAACGCCGGCAGCGACTCCGGCGTCTCGACGATGGCGATGAAGCGCGTGTGACCCTGTCGCAGCCCGAGCGCCGCCTCGCGCGCGGCGACGACCTCCGACAGCAGCTTGACGTGCTCGGGGCCCATCACCTTGGGCAGCATCAGCGCGCGCACGCCGGGCATGATCGCCGCGGCGATGTCGGGCACCGACATCTCCATCGGCCGGTTGATGCGCACGACGACGTCGGCGCCGGCCTGCGCCACGGTCTTCGCCGCCTCGGGCAGCGCGCGCCGCGCGACCTCCTTCTCGTTGGGCGCCACCGAGTCCTCGAGGTCGAGGATGATGGCGTCGGCGCCGCGCGTATGCGCCTTGGCGATGAAGTTCGGCTTGGTCGCCGGCACGAACATCAGCGAGCGCCAGGTCGGCAGGTCGGAACGGGGGGTCATCGGGGAGAGCTCCTATCGAACGATTCTCTTCTGGGAGCGCCGGCGTCCCGCCGGCATTCATGAGCCGGCGGGACGCCGGCGCTCCCAGGCGTTCGCTGCGCTCAGGACGACGGTGATTCTCCTCCTCCTCTGTCTCCTCGCCGCGCCCGCCTTCGCCGTAGAGCCCGACGAGGTGCTGGCCGACAAGGCGCTGGAGCAGCGCGCGCGCGCGATCTCGGCCGCGCTGCGCTGCGTCGTCTGCCAGAACCAGTCGATCGACGATTCCAACGCCGAAATCGCGCGCGACATGCGCCGCGCCATCCGCGACCGCCTGACCAAGGGCGACAGCGACGCCGCGGTCGTCGCCTTTCTGCGCGCGCGCTATGGCGATTACGTGCTGTTGCGCCCACCCTTCGATCCGCGTACCTGGCTGTTGTGGCTGGGCGGGCCGTTGCTGCTGCTGCTGGCCGCCCGGCTGCTCTACCGCGGCGCCAAGCGGCGCGCCGCGCAAGTCAAGGCTCAGCCGGTCGATCTCTCGGCCGCCGAGCGCCGGCGCCTCGAGGCGCTGCTGCGCGACGACGAGGGCGAACGGCGATGATCCTGCCGCTGTCGCTCGCCCTGCTCACCGCCTTCGCGCTGCTCGCGCTGCTGCTGCCGCTGCTGCGCCGACGCTATCGCGTCGAATCGCGCGCCTTCCCCGACCTCGATATCTACAGGGCTTAGCACGCCGAGCTGAAGCCCGACGCCGAGCCCGGCCAGTTCGTTGCGGAGGCCGAGAAGGCCGCGCGCATCGAGATCGAGCGCCGCATTCTCGCCGCTGGCGCCGAAGGCGACGCCGCGCGCATCGCCGAGATCAAGCCGCGCCGCTTCCTGCCGGCGATCATCGGCGTGGGCCTGCCACTCCTGGCGCTGGGTCTCTATGTCGAGATCGGCAACCCGCAGCTGCCGGCGCAACCGCTGGCGTCGCGCGCCAAGCCGACGCCGGTCATGACCAGCGACACCGAGGCGCGTGTGCGCGCCGCGCTGGAGCAGTTGCGACAACGGCTGGAGAGCGATCCCAAGGACGTGTCGGCCTGGCTGGCGCTGGGCCGGTTGCGGCTGGGCGTCGGCCAGTCGAGCGAGGCGGTGGCCGCGTTGCGCGAGGCCGAGCGGCTCGCGCCGGACAATGTCGAGGTGCTGGCGGCGTTGGCCGAGGCGCTGACCTTCGAGGCGCAGGGCAGCGTCACGCCGGCGGCGCGCGCGCTGTTCGAGCGGGCGCTGATCAAGGACCCCAAGCTCGCCGGCGCGCGCTACTACATCGGGCTGGCCGAGCTGCAGGCCGGCGACGCCAAGGCGGCGCTCGCGCGCTGGCTCGACCTCGAAGCCGATTCGCCCGCCGACGCGCCGTGGCTCGCCACCCTGGCGGCGGAAATCGAACGGGTCTCCAAGCAGGCCGGCATCGATCCCAAGACCATCCGCCCCGATCGCCGATCGCCCAAGGCCGCCGATCCGGCGATGCCGCAACCCGGCGCCGACGACATCGCGCGCATGGACAAGCTAACGCCGCAGGAGCGCGAGGCGGCGATCAAGAGCATGGTCGATCGCCTGGCCGATCGGCTGAAGGATACACCCGACGATCTCGACGGCTGGCGCCGCCTGGGCCGCGCGCGCGGGGTGCTCAACGACCACGCCGGCGCGGCCGAGGCGTGGAAGCAGGCCGATCGCCTGAAGCCGGACGATCCGGAAATCCTCGCACCCTGGGCCGAGGCGCTGCTGCGCGCCGCCGGGCCGACGACGGAGCTGCCTGAAGCGACATTGGTGGTGTTGCGTCGGCTGGAGAAGGCCAACCCGCATAGCGGGCTGGCACTGTTCTATCTCGCCGAGGCGGCGGAGAAGGCGGGCGACCGCGACGGCGCGATCACCCGCCTGCGCACGCTGCGCGACATGATGCCGGTGACCGCGCCGGCGCGCGCGGCGGTCGACCGGCGGATCAAGGCTCTGGAAGAAAAGAAGTAGCGCGTCGACGCCCCCTCTCAAGAGGCTGGGGGCGCGCCACTCCAGTGGCGCGTCTTGTCGATCGTCCGCCGCGCCACTGGAGTGGCGCGCCCCGACCAGGAAGCGACATTCAAGGCGTTTGGGCCGCGTCGCTCCAGCGACGCATCATGAGCGCCGCTGGAGCGACGCGGCCCGAAGACAACAAACCAGCTGCCCCCACGTCAGCCCAGCTTGACGCCGAGTTCCTTGACCAGCGGGATCATGCGCCCCTTCAGGAGCTCGAGGTCCTTGACCATCTCCTCGTGGTTCAGCGGCTTCTCGTGCAAGCCGAAGGTCTCGTACATCTTGCGGCCGCCTTCGGAATTGGCGGCCTCGACCCACATCGCCGACATCTTCCTCACGATATCCATCGACGTGCCCGCCGGCGCGAAGAGCCCCAGCCAGCCGAACTGGGTGAATGCCGCGTGGGTGTAGCCCTGTTCGCTCATCGTCGGCAGGTCGGGGAACTTGGGATTGCGGCGCCGCGCCGGCATGGCGACGATCTTGATGTCGCCCTTGGTCAGCAGCGGCTGCATCGCCTGGTAACTACCCATCGCCGCCTGCAGCGAACCCGACCCCATGTCGATCCACATCGGCCCTTCGCCGCGGTAGTGCACGATCTCCATCTTCCCGCCGTAGAGCTCATTGAGCTTGGTGCAGATGATGTGCGCGGCCGAGCCGGGCGCCCACGAGCCGAAGCTCACGCGGTTGGTCTTGGAGTATTCGACCAGCTCCTTGACGCTGCTCACCGGGATCGATTTGTGCACGACGACCGGCAGCTCGCCCGAAGGCGTGGCGGCGACCGGCACGAAATCCTTGTCGGGATCGAAGCCCAGCTGGTCGTAGAGCACGCGGTTCTGCACGATCGTGCCGGAGACCGTGTGCAGGAAGGTGTAGCCGTCGGCCGGCGCGCGCGCGACGAGGGCGGCGCCGATATTGCCGCCGGCGCCAGGCTTGTTGTCGAGGATCACCTGCTGGCCGGTCTTCTTCATCACCTCGTTGCCGAAGACGCGGGCGATGCCGTCGGTCAGGCCGCCCGGGGCGAAATTGACGATGATGGTGATTGGCTTGGCGGGCCACAGCGCCTGGGCGCGCAGGACGCCCGGGCTCGCCAGCGCCGCCGTTCCACCCGCCATCACGCGCATCAGCGTGCGCCTGTTCGTCCTGATCATCTGTCGCTTCCTCCTCCGTCTTGCCCGGCCAGTGTAGGCGATTCCCGATAGGTCGGAATGGGCAAAGGCGATAGGATGGCGCCCTACCCGCCCGGAGCCCCGCGATGCCCGACAGCCTTACGCCCAATGCGCGCCCCGCCCTGCTCGACGCCGCCGCCGCGCGCGCCCTGGTCGAGAGCTATGGCAAGCCCATGCCGGTGGCGGCGATCAAGGATATCGGCCGCATCGACGCGCACATGAAACGCTTCATCGAGACATCGCCCTTCTGCTGCCTGGCGACGGCCGACGACACGGGAAAGCAAGATGTGACGCCGCGCGGCGACCCGCCCGGCTCGTTCAAGGTGCTCGACGAGCGCACCGTCGCGATCGCCGATCGACCGGGCAACAACCGCCTCGACTCGTTGCGCAACATCCTGGTCAATCCGAATATCGGCCTCTTGTTCATGATCCCCGGCATGAACGAGACCACGCGGGTCAACGGCGTGGCGCGCCTGAGCACCGATCCCGAGTTGCTGGCCTCGATGGCCGTGCAGGGCAAGGCGCCGCGCTCGGCCATCGTGGTCGAGGTGCGCGAAGCCTACCTGCACTGCCCCAAGGCGTTCATGCGCTCCAAGCTGTGGGATCCGGCCGCGCAGATCGACCGCGCGACGTTCCCGTCGCTCGCCTGCATGATCGGCGACCAGGTCGGCCTCGACGACAAGGCCCGCGCCGCCGCCGAGGAACGCGCCGCCCGTGCCTATCGCGACGGGCTGTGGGCGCCGATCCCGTAGGCCCGCTCCTTGCATAGCCCAGGGTCATGAGCGACGTCAGCTACAGGGTGACCGGTGAGCGCGCCAGGCAGATGCGCGTGCTGCCGGCCGAGACGTTGAAGGCGCTGTACCAGCGTTCCGACGCGGCCGGCCTGCTGCGCTGGACGATCCACGTCGCGCTGCTGGTGGCCGGTGGCTGGCTGATCCACCTCGCCGCCGGTACCTGGTGGTTGGCGCCGGCCTGGCTGCTCCAGGGCATCCTGGTGATGGCGCTGTTCGCGCCGATGCACGAGAGCGTGCACTACACGGCGTTCAAGACCCGCTGGCTCAACGACCTCGCGGCTTTCCTGTCGGCGGCGGCGATCTTCAACATCGGCACCTACTATCGCCACTTCCATCTGGCGCATCACCGCTACACGCAAGATCCGGCACGCGATCCCGAGTTGATCGCGCAGCCCGAGCCCCGGACGGTCAGTGACTACCTCTGGCGCGTCTCGGCGATCCCGTTCTGGGCGACGCGGCTCTACCAGATCGCCCGCTTCCCGTTCGGCAAGGTCGAAGGTCTGGACTTCATCCATCCGACGGCGTGGCCGGAGATCGTGCGCTCGGCGCGCCTGCAGGTTCTGTTCTATGCCGCGATCGCCGCGATCAGCGTCGCCACGGGCAGCTGGATCGCCGTCACCTGCTGGATTGTTCCCGCGCTGTTCGGCGCACCGCTGCTGCGCGCCTATCTCGTGGTCGAGCACAACGGCTGCACGCACGACGACAACGGCTTCACCAACACCCGCACAACGCTCACCAATCCCTTCGTGCGGCTGATCATGTGGAACATGCCGTTCCACGCCGAGCATCACCTGCTGCCCAACATCCCCTTCCACCGCCTGCCCGACGCCCACCAGGCGCTGCGCGCGCACATGAAGGTGGTGACGCCGGGCTACATCCGGGCCAACCGCGAGGTGCTCGCGGGGCTGCGTTGAGCCGTCTTCGGGCCGCGCCGCTCCAGCGGCGCTCTTCGATCCATGCCATGAGGCGCCGCTGGAGCGGCGCGGTCCCAACGACATGACCGACTATCCCACCCAGGTCGCGACCTTCGACTGCGGCGACATCGCGCTCAAGCGCGGCATGACCCTGCCGGGCGCCAAGATCGTCTACAAGACCTTCGGCACGCTGTCGGCCGCGCGCGACAATGTCATCGTCTATCCCACCAGCTACAGCGCCCAGCACACCGACATCGAGTGGATGATCGGGCCGGGCCGCGGGCTCGATCCGACGAAGTACTTCATCGTCATCCCCAACATGTTCGGCAACGGCCTGTCGACCTCGCCCAGCCTCGCCACGCCACCCTATGACAAGGGCCGCTTCCCGCGCATCACCACGCACGACAACGTCCGCCAGCAGCGCCGTCTGCTGCGCGAGGTGTTCGGCGTCGAGCGCGTGGCCATGGTCTATGGCTGGTCGATGGGCGCGCAGCAGGCCTATCACTGGGGCGCGCTGTTCGGCGCCGATGTCGAGCGCATCGTGGTCAATTGCGGCTCGGCGCGCACGTCGGCGCACAACATCGTCTTCCTCGAGGGCGTGAAGGCGACGCTGACGGCCGATCCCCACTGGGTCGGCGATCATTTCGCCGCCAAGCCCGAGCGCGGCCTGCGCGCCATGGGCCGGGTATACGCCGGCTGGGCGCTGAGCCAGACCTTCTATCGCGAGCGCATGTGGCGGCAGCTGGGCTTCGCCAGCCTCGAGGATTTCCTCGTCGGCTCGTGGGAAGGCAATTTCCTGCGCCGCGACGCCGACGATCTGCTGTGCCAGCTCTGGACATGGCAGAACGGCGACATCGCCGACGACGAGCGTTTCGGCGGCGACCTGGTCGCGGCGCTCGCCGCCATCGAAGCCGACACCTTGCTGATGCCGTCGGCGACCGATCTCTACTTCCAGACCCAGGACAACCGGCTGGAGCTGCCACACCTCAAGCGCGGCCGCCTGCTGGAGATTCCCTCGATGTGGGGCCATCGCGCCGGCAATCCGCGCGGCAACCCCGTCGATACCGCCTTCATCGACGCCGCGGTGCGGGAGCTTCTGGCGCAGCGATAGCCCAGGTCCGGCGCGGCAGGTCCTCGGTATGGACCGGGAAGACGATCTGGATGTGATCGGGCCGCAGCAGCATCTCGGCGTATTGCGCCACGCGGCCGTTCTGATCGTACATGACGCGTGAGAACTTCAGGAGCGGCGCGCCCACCTCGGTATGCAGCCGGTCGGCCATCATCGGGTCGGCAAGCGTCGTGCCGATGGTGAACCGCCCGCTGGTGAGGATGGTGCCCGAGCGTTCCATCAGCTGAGTTAGCGGCGCCTTGTCCGACTCGTCGGCGGTGTAGCGCTCGCCGATCGACACCGGCACCCAGGTTTCGATCTGCGCCAGCGGCACGCGGCCGCGCGAGCGCAAGCGCACGACGCGCTGCATGCGCTCGCCGACATCGGTGTCGAACAGCGCGCGGATGCGCACCGGCGGCGCCCGATATTCGAACTCCAGCGTCTTCGGCCGGGTGCCGAAGGTGAACTCGGTGAAATCGCGGATCACGCCGCCCATCTCGAAGCCGATCTGCAGCGGCGTGGCGCGGCGCACAAAAGTGCCGCTGCCCTGCCGACGTTCGATCAGCCCGGCCTGCTGCAGGTGCGCCAAGGCGCGACGCAGGGTGATGCGAGAGACGCGATATTGGCGGCACAGCGCCGCCTCGCTGGGCAGCGCCGTATCGACGGGGTATTTGCCTTCTCGGATCGCCTCGCGCAGCACGAGGAAGACCTGCTGGTACAGCGGCGCACCGAGTTCGCGACGGACGGCCAAACGTTACTCCCGACTCGACGAGCCAATAGTCCGGATACAACCAGCGGTATATTGCGTGTCCTAGCGCCCCCGACGCCCCACTTCAACCGTTAATTGCGTGATCGACATCACGCGCCATGAACACGGCGTTGCATCCGGCCACGCAAGGCAGCATCGTCCGCCCGACGAGAAGGAGGACCGCGTGGCCGGCTTGACCCTGTTCGAGAAAATCTGGCGTCCGCATGTCATCGCCGATCTCGGCGGCGGCTTTGCCCTGCTGCACCTCGATCGTATCCTCGTGCACGACCTGTCGGGCGCTCGTGCGCTCGAGGAGGTCGAGGAGAAGGGTCACCGCGTGGCGCGGCCGGAGCTGGTTTTCGCCACGCCCGATCATGCGGTGTCGACGCAGCCGGGTCGTACCGAGGACACGTTTCCCATCGGCGGCAAGATGCTGCGCGCCATGCGCCGGCGCACCGCTCAGCACGGCATCCGGCTGTTCGACCTCGGCCAGGACGGCACCGGCATCGTCCATGTCATCGGCCCCGAGCTCGGCATCACCTTGCCCGGCGTGACCCTGGTCTGCGGCGACAGCCACACCTGCACCCATGGCGGCATGGGGGCGCTGACCTTCGGCATCGGTTCCAGCGAGCTGGTCCATGCGCTGGCCACCCAGACCTTGGCGCAGCGTACGCCCAAGACCATGCGGCTGCGCTTCGAGGGCGCGCTGCCCGCAGGGGTCACCGCCAAGGACATGATCCTGCACGCCATCGGGCGGCTGGGTACCGCCGGCGGCACCGGCTACGCCGTGGAGTACGCCGGCTCGGCGGTACGCGGCTTGCCGATGGAGGCGCGCTTCACGCTGTGCAACCTGTCGATCGAGATGGGCAACAAGATCGGCATGGTGGCGCCCGACGACACCACCTACCAGTACGTCGACGGTCGCGACTTCGCGCCCAAGGGCGCCGAGCTCGACGCCGCCATCGCCCATTGGCGCACGCTGCCCTCCGACAGCGACGCGCGCTTCGACGCCGAACACGTCATCGACATGAAGGATGTGGCGCCGCAGATCACCTGGGGTACGAGCCCGGAGCACGTCATCGCCATCGACCAGGCGATCCCCGATCCGGCGCGCGCGCCCGACGCCAACCGCAAGGCGGCATGGGAGGGCGCGCTGAAGTACCAGGGGCTGGAGCCGGGCAAGCCGATCGCCGGTACCAAGGTCGACTGGGTGTTCATCGGCTCCTGCACCAACAGCCGCATCTCCGACCTGCGCGCCGCCGCGGCGATCGCCAAAGGCCGCAAGACCGCGCCGCACGTCACGGCCTGGGTCGTACCGGGCTCGCAGCGCGTGAAGAAGCAGGCCGAGGCCGAGGGCCTCGACAAGATCTTCCTCGAAGCCGGCTTCCACTGGCGCGAGCCGGGCTGCTCGATGTGCGTGGCGTCCAACGGCGAGACGGTGCCGCCGGGCCAGCGCTCGGTCTCGACGTCGAACCGCAACTTCGCCTCGCGCCAGGGCCCCAACGCGCGCACCCATCTCGCCTCGCCGGCGATGGCGGCGGCGGCGGCGATCGCCGGCGCCATCACCGACGTGCGGCGGATCTGAGGGGGATCCGATGAACAAGTTCACCAGGCTCGAAGGTGTCGCCGCTCCGTTCCTGCGCGCGAACGTCGACACCGACATGATCATTCCGATGACGCGGCTGGTCGGCACGACCCGCGCCGACATCGAGGCTTCTGGCTTTGCGCTGTTCCGCTTCAACAAGGACGGCACGGAAAACCCGGACTTCGCGCTCAACCAGCCGGCCTGGAAGGGCGCGCCGATCCTGCTGGCGGGCGACAATTTCGGCTGCGGCTCCTCGCGCGAGGCCGCGGTCTGGGCGCTGGCCGGCATGGGCATCCGCGCCGTGATCGCGCCCAGTTTCGGCGACATCTTCTACAACAATTGCTTCCAGAACGGCGTGCTGCCGGTCGAGCTGCCGATCGAGGCGATCGAGCAGCTGGCCGAGGAGATGCGCGCGGCGCCCGGCAACGCACGCGTCACCGTCGATCTCGAACGTCAGATCGTGGTCTCGCCGCGCGGGCGCGAGATGCCGTTCAAGGTCGAGGCCAACCGGCGCGACGCGCTGCTGCAGGGCCTCGACGACATCGGCGTGACGCTCACGCACCAGGACGCGATCGCGGCCTGGCAGGCGAAGGACCGCGCCGCGCGGCCCTGGGTGTGGCTGAAGGCCTGACCGCTACGCCGCGATCTCCTCTTCGACGTCGCGCAGGCGATCCTTGCCGAAGAACGGTTCGTCGCCGACATAGAACATCGGGCTGCCGAAGGTGCCGCGCGCGACCGAGGCCTCGGTGTTCTTGAGCAGCGCGTCCTTGACGTCCTGGTCCTGGATGCGCGCCAGGATGCGGGCGCTGTCGATGCCGCCGGCGTCGAGTGCGCTCTTGATCACGGCCGCGTCGTCCATCTTCAGCCCGTCCTCCCACATCGCGCGGTAAACCACTTCGACATAGGGCTTGAGCTTGCCGTCCATGTCGGCGGCGACGGCGCCGCGCATGATCTGCACGGTGTTGACCGGGAAATGCGGATTCATCTTGAACTTGGTCAGCTTGTGCTTGGCGATGAAACGCTGCATCTCGCGCCGCTGATAGGCGAGCTTGTGCTGCACGTCCTTGAACTGGACCATCGGCGAGGCGTTGTTGGTGAGCTTGAACACGCCGCCCAGCAGCACTGGCACGTACTTGAACGTCGCGCCCGTGCGCTTCTCGATATCGGGGATCAGCTTGTGGCTGAGATAGGCGTTGGGGCTGCCGAAATCGAAGTGGAACTCCACGGTCTTGGCCATCGTCTTTCTCCCTTGGGTCGTCCCACCGATGTCACCTCGAGCGCCATGCTCCGCGCCAGCGCGCGGAGAGCCGCCTAGCGCAACGCGGCCTCGACCGCCCGACTGATCGCCAGCGTGCGGCGGTCGCTCATCGTCTCGCCAATAACCATGAAGCCCACCGGCAGCTCGCCCGCCTGGTGGCAGGGGATCGACGTGCCGCAGCGGTCGAGGAAGTTGCCGACGGTGCAGTTGCGCAGCACCAGCATGTTCTTGGCGGTGAAGCCTTCGGGCGTCGCGATCTCGCTCAAGGTCGGCGCGACGATCGGGCAGGTCGGCATCACCACGGCGTCGAAGTCGCGCGTGATCGCCGAGACGCGACGCTGCAGGTCGGCGCGCTTGGCCAGCAGCTCGATGTAATCGGCCGCCGTCATCTGCGCGCCGCGCTGGATGCGGGGCGCGATCAGCGGATCGTAGAAATTGCCGCGCCGCGCGATCAGCTCGCGATGCCAGGCATAGGCCTCGGACGCCGCGAAGCCGCCCTTGGCGTTGATCACCGGCATCTCGTCGAGCATCGGCAGGTCGATCTCGGCGATGCGCACACCCTTGGCCGACAGCGCCTTGAGCGCACGGTCGAAGGCCTTGGACACCGTGGCGTCCATGTCGTTGAGCACGTAGTGCTTCGGGACAGCGAAGCTCAGCGCGTCAAGCCGCGCCGGCGCCGGCACGTCGACCGGCTCGTTGGCGAAGACGGCGTCGACGATGGCGCAGCATTCGACCGAAGCGGCGAGCGGGCCGATCGAGTCGAGCGAGGTCGACAGCGGCACGACGCCGTCGATCGGCACGCGCCGCGCCGTGGGCTTGAAGCCGGCGATGCCGCAGAGCGCCGCCGGGATGCGCACCGAGCCGCCGGTATCGGTACCCAAAGCCGCCACCGCCATGCCGTCGGCCACCGACACGCCCGCGCCCGAGGACGAGCCGCCGGGCACGCGCTGGCGATCGGCGGGATTGCCCGGCGTGCCGTAATGCGGGTTGAAGCCGATGCCGGAGAAAGCGAACTCGCTCATGTTGGTGCTGCCGACAATCACCGCGCCGGCGCGCCGTAGCCGCTCGACCACCGGCGCGTCGGCCTTGGCCGGCGGCGTGTCCTCGAGCGCCTTGGAGCCAGCCAGCGTGGTCTCGCCCGCGACATCGCAGAGGTTCTTGATCGAGATCGGGATGCCGGCGAGCGGGCCCTGCGCCACGCCGGCCTTGCGCAGCGCGTCGCTGGCCTCGGCCGCCGCGATGGCCTGCGCGCGATAGACCTTGATGAAGGTGCGCGCGCCCTCGCCTTTGGGGTCCGCGATGCGCGCCAGCGCCGCTTCGGTCAGCGCGCGGCTGCTCGTGCGGCCGGCGGCGAGATCGGCCGAAATCTGGGCGATGGTGGGCAGAAGCATGGGGTCACCGGCGCGCGAAGGATCTTGCGGTCATTGGATTAACCCGCTTCGGGTGACGGACGCCACACAAAGCTGTGGCTTACGCCAATCCGGTCAGGTTGGCGGCGAATCGCAAGGCGACAGCAAGCGCCGATATGGCCGTCGCCAACGCGGCGCGGCCGTTGAGGACACTCGAGCGATTGAACGCCACGACTATTCGGTTGATGTCGGCGGCGTCGAGTTCCTCCTCCCGGGTCAGACGTCGCAGCCGTCTCTGGCTGGCGCGGAACCACAGAAAGGCCGCCACGGCCGCCGATACCAACCCCACCAAGTCCAGAATCTGCGCCATGCCAACCTCGCTGCGCCGATGCTTAACGCACCTCCAGGGACCGCACGATATGTTCGCGCAAGCGCCGCGCCGGCGCCGACAGCGTGCGCGCCGCGAGCAGCGCGATCTCCGTGTCCATGAGATCGGGCAACCCGGAATCGTCGCCGAGAATCGTCAGCCCGACCGGCACCATCTCCTTGGGCAGCACGGTGACACCGAGGCCCGCCTTCACCGCCGCCTGCTGCCCGGCGAGCGACGCGCAGGCATAGGCGACGCGCCACGGCCGGCGCGCCGAGTCGAGCGCGCTGATGCCGCGCTTGCGATAGACGCAGGGCGGCGGCGAGACGACCAGCGGCAGAGCGGCGCGCGCGTCCAGGACGGTACGCCCGGCGGCGACCCAGACCAGTGGCTCATGCCAGACGCGCTCGCCGCCGCGATCGCGGCCGGGCTCGCGCTTGATCAGGACCAGATCGAACGCCTTGTGGCGGAACCTGTCGAGCAGCGTCAACGTCAGGTCACAGGTGACTTCGAGCTGGACCTGCGGATAGGCGCGCGCGAAGCGCGCCAGCACGTCGGGCAGGTGGGTCGTGGCGAAATCCTCCGGTGTGCCCAAGCGCACCACACCGGCCAGCGCCGGCTCGCCGATGGTCGCGAGAACCTTGTCGTTGATCTCCAGCAGCTGGCGAGCCCAGGGCAGCGCCGCCTCGCCCTCCGGCGTGAGCCGCACCATGCGCGGCGTGCGCTCCAGCAGGCGTCGGCCAAGCAAGGTCTCCAACCGCTTGATCTGCAAGCTGAGCGTGGACTGCGTGCGCAGCAAACGCTCGGCGGTGCGGGTGAAGCTGCCGGAATCGGCCACGCCAACGAAGGCGCGCACCAGGTCGAGATCGAGATTGCGCGGCGTGGTCATAGGCTAACCATTTACATCGTCAATGACTGACTGGCTTACTATCAATTTCTATCATTGCCGTCGATAGCCTATCTCCCGCTCACCACGCCATCCGGGAGATCGTCATGAACACGCTGACCGCCATCAAGCCGCGCCACCTCGCGTCCACCGCCCTGCCGCAGAGCGCGCCGGTGCCGATCACCGTCGCCATGGGCGACGGCATCGGACCCGAGATCATGGTCGCTTGCCTCGAGATCATGCAGGCCGCGGGCGCGCGGCTCGCGATCGAGGCCATCGACATCGGCGAGCATGTCTACCGCGCCGGCAACTCCGCCGGCATCGGCGCCGACGCCTGGGACAGCGTGCGGCGCACCCGGGTCCTCTTCAAGGCGCCGATCACCACGCCACAGGGCGGCGGCTACAAGAGCCTGAACGTGACCCTGCGCAAGTCGCTCGGGTTGTTTGCCAACGTGCGGCCGTGCGTGTCGTACCATCCGTTCGTGGCGACGAAGCATCCGGCCATGGACGTGGTGATCGTGCGCGAGAACGAGGAGGACCTCTACGCCGGCATCGAGCACCGGCAAACCGACGAGGTCTACCAGTGCCTGAAGCTGGTTTCGCGGCCGGGCTGCGAGCGCATCGTGCGGTACGCCTTCGAGTACGCCAAGGCACACGGGCGCAAGAAGGTGACGTGCTTCACCAAGGACAACATCATGAAGATGACCGATGGTCTCTTCCACAAGGTGTTCGACGAAATCGGCGCGGAGTATCCCTCGATCGCTCGGGAGCATCTGATCGTCGACATCGGCGCGGCGCTGCTCGCCGATAAGCCCGAGGCCTTCGACGTCGTCGTCACGTCCAACCTCTACGGCGACATCGTCTCGGACATCGCCGCGCAGACCGCGGGATCGGTCGGGCTGGCGGGCTCGGCCAATATCGGCGCCCACGGCGCGATGTTCGAGGCGATCCACGGCAGCGCGCCGACGATCGCCGGTGACGACGTCGCCAACCCGTCCGGCCTGCTGCTGGCGGGCATCATGATGCTCGACCACATCGGGCAGTCCGAGGTCGCCGCGCGCATCCACAACGCCTGGCTACGCACGATCGAGGATGGCATCCACACCGCCGACGTCTTCGCCGAAGGAGTCTCGAACGCGCTTGCCGGCACCAAGGGCTTCGCGGCCGCGGTGATCGAGCGGCTCGGCGAGGCGCCGCGGACCATGCCCGCCATCACGCCGTCGTCGACGCCGGCCGGCGCGATACAGGTCGCGCCTTACGTCAGGCGCAAGCCGGCCGAGAAAGCCATGGTCGGCATCGACGTCTTCGTCGACTGGTCCGGATCCGACGCCGACGTGTTGGCCGCCGTTCTCAAGGGCGCGACGACGCCCGGGTTCGGCCTGACCATGATCACCAACCGCGGCGTGAAAGTCTGGCCGGCCGGCCTGCCTGAAACCTTCTGTACCGACCACTGGCGCTGCCGCTTCATGGCCAACGCCGGCATGGCGGTGAATGGCCATATGGTGGCCGACCTGCTGCGCCAGCTCGCGATCGCCGGGGTGGGCTTCGTCAAGACCGAGCACCTCTACACCTTCGACGGCCAGCCCGGTTTCTCTCTCGGCCAGGGACAGTGACCACGCGCGCGGGCGGCGCGTGACGCGCCGCCCGGATCGCGCCGCCACCACCGGTCGGCACAGGGCGTCTCGTCAGAGCAGATGTCCGCTCTTCTCGGCCTTGGTGCGCAGGTATTTCTCGTTGTGGCCGTTGGCCGGGAAGATGTGCGGCACACGCTCGGCGACCTCGATGCCGTATTGCGCGAGCTGGCCGATCTTCGACGGGTTGTTGGTCATCAGCCGTACGCGCTTGATGCCCATCCGCGCCAGCATGGTCGCGGCCGGTCGGTAGACGCGCTCGTCGGCGTCGAAGCCGAGCTGCTCGTTGGCGTCGACGGTGTCGAAGCCGGAATCCTGCAATTGGTAGGCGCGCAACTTGTTAACCAAGCCGATGCCGCGGCCTTCCTGCGCGAGATAGAGCAGCACGCCCGAGCCGTGGCGCGCGATCTCGGCGATGGCGCCACGCAACTGCTCGCCGCAATCGCAGCGCAGGCTGCCCAGCAGGTCGCCGGTGTAGCATTCCGAATGCAGGCGGATCAGCACCGGTTCCATCGCGTCGATCTCGCCGATGACGATGGCGAGATGCTCCTTGCCGCCGTCGCTGGGGCGCCAGGCGAGGATGCGCGCGTTCTCGGCGTTCTCCAGCGGCACGCGCGCCTCGGCCACGGCGCGCAGCTCGCGCGCCGAATGCTCCTCGTAGTCGAGCACGTCGCGCGCGGCGACGTAGATCAGGTCCTGCTCGACCGCCCAGGCGCGGCGCTTGGCCTGCGTGTCGCGTGGCATCGGCCCGATCACCACCGCCGGCAACAGGCGCGCCAGCTTGGCGAGCTCGATCGCCGCGCGCGCGATCTTGGGCGCGTGGCTCGCCACCGGCCGCGACAAATGCCGGCGCGCGGCGTGGCCGCCATTCTCCGGCTCGTTGGGCTTCAGGATGATGTCCGGCGGCACGCCGCCGGGCAGCTCGAGCGTGATCGGCCCGTTGGCGTCGCCCAGGCCGCCGGCGATATGCGGCGGGATGTCGATGCCGACCGCCTCGGCCCGGCGCCGCGTCGTCACCAGCACGGGCGCGTCGCGGCCCAGCGCCTGCAGGCGCTCGAAGGTGGCGCCGCTGATCGACTCGGCGGCGGCGACCAGGGCGACGTGGCCCTGGCTGTCGCGCAACACGACGATGCCGCCACGCCGCAGCTCGGCCATCGCCCGCTCGACCGCCGCGACGGCGGCGGCGACGGTGGTGGCGTCAGGCGTGGCAAGAGAGGCGACGGACATGGCGTGATATGTAGGCGAAGGAGGCGCCCAAGTCACGGGGGCGGCGCAACCGGATACTCGCCCAGCGAGACCGTTGCACGGCCCGAATGACCAGCGCCATCAAGGGGTTATCATGACCGCGATCTACCGTTCCTTCGACCGCGCCGGGCTCGACGCCGCCTACAACAATCGGGCCCATACGCCGGATTTCCAGCGTTACGTCGATCGCTGGCAGGCCGACAGCGTCGCCGCACGCAAGGCCGTGCCCTGCCGGCTCGATCTCGCTTACGGCCCCTCGCCGCGCCAGCGGCTCGATGTGTTCAGTCCCCCCGGGCCGGCGCCGGCGGGCGGCTGGCCGGCGCTGCTCTACTTCCATGGCGGCTACTGGCAGGGCAACCACAAGGACGGCTACAGCTTCCCCGCGCCGCTGATGACGGGCACCGGGGCGCTCTACATCGCCGCGACTTATGACCTGTGCCCTGATGTGACCATGAGCGAGCTGGTCGAGCAGGTGCGCGCTGTGGTGGTCTGGCTGCACGGCAACGCCGCCAGTATCGGCCTCGACCCCAGGCGGATCGTCGTGGCGGGCCATTCCGCCGGCGGCCATATCGCCGCGACCCTCGCGCATACCGACTGGACCAGCTATGGCCTGCCCGCCGCCGCGCTGGCCGGCGCGCTGCCGCTGTCGGGCCTGTTCGACCTGGAGCCGATCCGGCTGTGCTACCTCAACGACGCCTGCCGCATGGACGCGGCGGAGGCGCGGCGGCTGAGCCCGGTCCACCACATCAGCCGGCTGGCGCCGCCGATGGTGCTGGTCGTGGGCGCGGCGGAGCTGCCGGAGCTCGTGCGCCAGACGCGCGACTACGCCCAGGCCTTGACCAGATCGGGCGGGGCGCCGGTCCAGGTGATCGAGACACCTGATGACAACCATTTCTCCGTGCTCGACCGGCTATTCGACCCGCGCGGGCCGGTTTGGGAGCCGCTTCGGCGGCTGATCATGACGTGACCAATCCGTGATGCGACGTGAGACGTATCGGGGCGATACCTGGCGCACCATGGCCGGGCCGCGCCACAGGATGGTATAAGCATGTCGTTCCATCGCCTTGCATCCGTTTCACCCCTTGAACCCGTACTCGATGGTGCCATGACCAAAGGCAAGAAGATCCTGCTGGTCGACGACGACGCCGCGCTGCGCGCCGTGCTCGCGGAGCAGCTCGATCTCTACGACGGCTTCGTCACCACGGCGGCGGCGACCGGCGCCGAGGGCCTGGAGAAGGCCAAGGGCGCGCTCTACGACGCCGTCCTGCTCGACGTGGCCCTGCCCGACGCCGACGGCCGCGACATCTGCCGGCTGATGCGCCGCCAGGGCGTGCGCGCGCCGATCATCATGCTGACCGGCGCCGATTCGGACGCTGACGCCATTCTTGGCCTCGACTCGGGCGCCAACGACTACGTCACCAAGCCGTTCCGCATCAACGTGCTGCTGGCGCGCCTGCGCGCCCATCTGCGCCAGCACGAGCGCAGCGAGGACGCGATCCTGCAGATCGGCCCCTACGAGTTCCAGCCCGCCAACAAGATGCTGGTCGAGAACGCCGGCAAGAAGAAGGTCAGGCTGACCGAGAAGGAAACCTCGATCCTGAAATATCTCTATCGCGCCGGCCCGCGCTCGGTCGGCCGCGACCAGCTCCTGGGCGAGGTCTGGGGCTACAACGCCGGCGTCACCACGCACACCTTGGAGACGCACATCTACCGCTTGCGCCAGAAGATCGAGAAGGATCCGACGCAGGCGCAGATACTGCTGACCGACAAGGGCGGCTATCGCCTGCAGCCGTAGAGGACCACGGCAGGAATCGTCGGATCTTTGTCATTTCCGCCAAGTCGCGAAGCGCCTACGTCGTGTGCCGACACGATGGAGAGGACGATGGCGCTCGAGCTCCGGCCAAATTGCGAATGCTGCGACAAGGATCTGCCGCCTGCTTCCCCGGAGGCGCGCATCTGCAGCTACGAGTGCACCTTGTGCGCCACCTGCGTCGACACCGTGCTGCACAATGTCTGCCCGAACTGCGGCGGCGGCTTCGCGGCCCGGCCCATCCGTCCGGCGACCGAATGGCGGCCCGGGCTCAGCGTGGCCAAGCGCCCACCTTCGACGAAGCGCCGTACCCTATCCTTCAGCCGCGAAGAGATAGATGCGCATACGCGTCGCATCCGGGAGATTCCGCCCGCGAAACGCTGACTTCTCTCCTGCCCTGGGAGCGAAGGGTCATTGAACAGCCCAGTGGCTCACCCGGGCCGGCGCCATGTCGAAACGGCCAAGACCGCGAACGCCACGATGCCGTACGCGGTCATCGCGGCGGCCACGACCCAACACAGCCAGTCGTAGCCCAACCCCGCTGCCAGCACGGCCCAGGCGCCCAGAAACACCAATCCCAGACGCCCACTCGCCGCGAGCACCGGCCCCAGGACCCGCCCCGAGCCCTGGGTCGCGAAGTAGAGGCAGACGCCAAAGCCGAAGGCCCCCAGCGTGGGACCAACGCGCGTGAGATAGGTGGCGGTGGCGGCTTGTACCTGGGCGTCGGCGGTGTAGAGGCTGGACCACAGCCCGGGTGCCACGGCGAAGACCATGCCGATGATCGCGGAGATCGCGCCAGCCAGCAGCGAGCCGATCAGCGCGATGCGACGCGCGCGCTCGATCTGGCCGGCGCCAACATTCATGCCGACCATCGGCACCAGCGCCGCGCCCAGGCCGAAGACGATCGGGATCTGGAGCATCTCCAGGCGCGCGCCGATGCCATAGCCGGCGACGGCGGCGGCGCCGAAGCCGGCGACCAGGCCGGACATGACCAGCACCGCGACGGCGTTCTGCAGCGAGAAGAAGGCCGCGACTCCGCCGACGCGCAGGATATCGACGAACAGCGCCAGGCGCGGCCGCACGCCGACGACCGTCAAGCGCACGCGCGCGCTGGACGACATCAGGAACGCCAGCGTCGCCAACGAACCGATCGCCGAGGCGATCAGCAACGATATGGCCACGCCAGCGATACCGATCGGGCGCAGCGGGCCCACGCCGATGGTCAGCGCGTAGCCGAGCGCGATCTGCAGCAGCGAGGAGCCCAGCATGATCGCCGTGGGCAGCTTCATGTTGCCGGTGCCGCGCACCAGGCTGACCAGCGTGTTCTGCATCCACAGAAGCGCGATGCCCGAGAACAACCAGTTGGAGTAGGTCAGCGCCAGCTCGAGCACGCGGCCTTCCGCGCCGAGCGCGCGGTAGATCGTCGGCCCCAGGGCGAGCATCAGCGCGGTAAAGGACAGGCCGAGGGCGAGCGCGATGATGATGGCGTGCAACGCCACGGCGCGGGCGCGCCCCGCGTCGCCGGCGCCCAGCGCGCGCGCCACCGCCGAGGACACGCCGCCACCCATCGCGCCGGTCGACATGGTCTGCATCAGCACGAGGAACGGAAAGACCGCCGCGTTGGCGGCCAGCGCGTCGCGCCCCAGCGTGCCGACGAACACCGTCTCGCAGACCACGACGGCGGCCTGCACCAGGACGATCAGCGCATTGGGCGCCGCGAGCCGCAGGATGGTCGGTACGATCGGCGCGTCGAGGATCGCGCGCTCGCGCGACACCGCGGGAGATATCCGTCCCGCCGCCGAAACCGCTTCCGTCACGCCCGATCCCCCGCTGTGTACGGATGCCCTAGCGTCGCGGACGCCGGCGCGTCACGCGAGAAATGCCGAGCGTCGGATTAGGCGGCGGAGTTGCGCGCGGTGATCAGCCAGCAGGCGGCGGGCAGGACTACGCCCTCGGCCGTCACGTGGCGGGCGAGCGCCTCGCGCACGGCGGCGATGGCGCGGCGGCGTACATCGTCGGGCGCTTCCTTCAGCAGGCGCGACAACGGGCCGATCTCGACGGCGGACTCGACCGCCTCGTCGAGGCCGCCGCGCGACAGCGCGATGGTGGCATCGAGCGGATCGATGGCGATGTCGGCGAAGCCGGCCTGCGCGAGCAAAGCGCGCGGCCGTTCGGGATCGCCGAACGAGAACGGCCCCGGCTCGTCGGGCGCCGGTCGCGGCATCTGCGGCAGCAGCGGGCCGGCGGCAGCGAAGGGCACGAAGGCCCAGCCATTCTCCTTGAACGGCCGCCAGACCAGGAACACCAGCCGGCCGCGCGGCTTCAGCGCGCCGCGCAGGTGGCGGAAGGCGGCCGCCGGATCGCCGAAGAACATCACGCCGAAACGCGAGAACATCAGGTCGGCGCGACCGGGTTCGAACGCGTAGGTCGAGGCGTCGCCGGCGGCGAAGCGGACATTGCTCACGCCGATGGCCAACGCGCGGCGCCAGGCCTCGTTGGTCAGAACCGGCGACAGATCGCAGCCGAGCACGCTGCCGCCGGGCGCCACGGCGCGCGCCAGCGCCAAGCTTGTCGGCCCCGCGCCACAGCCAATGTCGATGATCCGCTCGCCGGGCCGGACTTTCGCCGCGGCGATCGCGCGATCACCCAACGAAGCGAGCACCGCTTCAGTGCGCGCGGCGCCTTTCAGCCAACTCTCGCCGCCGGCGCCGGCCCAATAGGCGACTTGCGCATCGTGCCACTCGCGGGCGGATCCGCCAGCCATGGCGCGTCTACTGCTTCACCGTTGGCGACACAGGCGCGACCTTGGGCGGCACCGGTGCCGGCGCGCCCCGCGTCGGCTTGCGTTGAGCCTCGACCTGGTCGGGCCGGAAGGCGACGTCAAGCGCCTCCTTGGGCCCGCTGCAGGGATTGTTGCCGTCCTGCAGGCGCCAGATCTGCTCGCTGCCACGACGATAGAAGCGCGACTCGCCGGTGATCCGGCAGGCGACACCTTTGTTCATCTTGGCGGCGAAGAACTCGATCTCGCCGCTGACCACGAAGGTGCCTGACGTGATCGACGTGATGACGCCCTTGATGGCGACGTAGTCATCCTTGGTTTCGGGGGTCTGGCCCTGATGGCGGCCGCTGATCTTCCACAGGCCGCCTTCGTCGACGATCTTCAGCGACCCGCGCTTGCTGCCCTTCAGCCGACGCCAAATGAAGGGATGATCGCCCTTCACCAACTCGGCTTCCTCGTCCCACAGGATCTCGGTCTTGGCTGGAGTCGCAGCGGGCGCCGCCGGCGGCGTGGGCGCGGGCGTCGCCGCCGTGGCGGGCGGTGGCGGCGCGGCGGGCGAAGGCGCGCTTGGCGGCGTGGTCTGGGCGAAGGCGGCGCCTGTCAGCAGAGTGACGGCGACCAGCGGCAGCATAAGGGAACGCATCGTGGCGAACCGCTGTTTACGAGAGGGTGCGCGCACTATAGCAGAGCGCCGTCGCTAAGCGCGGGCCTGTTTCGCCACGGGCTCGCCCAGGCCGCGCCAGAAGAACAGCGCCAGCGTGCCGATCGCCAGCACGATGGTGGTCGCGAGCCCGCCTTCCGGCCCCCAGTCTCCGCCGGTCCACAGCGCCAAGCCCTTGGAGTCCCAGGCCATGATCGAGCCGCCATCGGGTGGATGGCCGCTGATCGCCAGGCCCCAGAGATTGGCGATCGACCAGTTCCACACCGTGTGCCAGGCGCAGGCAGCCCAGATCGAGCCGGTGCGCAACGACAGGAGCGCCGCGAACAGGGCGAAGAGCACCAGGTTGAACCCCGCCAGGGCGTCGAAGCCGTGGTTGCGCGAATGGGCGAGCGCGAAGAGCAGCGTGCTGACACCAATCCCCGCGGCCAGCCCGGCGCGATACGACATGACGTTCATCAGGAAGCCGCGATAGAGCGCCTCCTCGCTCGAGGCCTGCACGGTGAAGGCGACCAGCATGAACACGATGCCGGCCAGCGCAGCGCCGCCGGTGGTGCCCGGCGCGGCGAGGCGCGGCTGCAGCTGGCCGCCGATCATCAGCCCGACCATCACCAGCGAGGTCATGAACAACGCCAGCAGCACGCCGATCAGCAGCGACACGCCAGCGTGATGAAGGCCTAGGCCGATGGTGTGGAACGGTCGCCACTCGACCAGACGGACCCAGAGGTAGAGCAGCAGCCAGGCGATGCCGAAGCCGATCAGCATGAAGAACGGCCCGATCCACATCGTGTAGGTGCGATCGGAGATGCCCTTGAGCCAGGCACCAACCGGCTTGGCCGCGAACGGCGTGAGGAACTGCACCAGGCCGCCCCACAGCGTGGCGCCGGGCATGTCCTTGGACGGCTTGTAACCGAACAGATCGGTGAACTGCGCGAGGCCGCCGAAGATCAGGATGGCGACGATGGGGGCGATGTACCACGGCGTCACACGACGGGCGCGACCGACCAGCAGCACGAGGCTGTTCGCGCGCGACAGGTCGGTCCTGAACATTCTCCCCCCGAAGGAATTCGTCGTGCCCCGTGATCGGTATGGTGCCCTGAGCGCCATCGATCCGGCAAGTGAACGGTCGCCCCGCAAGACGATTGACAGCGCGGCCGCGATCGTGGGAGCGCGGTAACCATGGCGCGCAGACGTGAAACCCTTTCGGCCGCGACCGCCCGACGCATCGCCCTGGCGGCCCAGGGTTTCGCCGAAGCGCGGCCGGACGGGCCGGTTGGCGTGCGCCAGCTCCGCCGCATGATCGATCGGCTGGGCTTGTTGCAGATCGATTCAGTCAATGTGTTGGTACGTGCCCATTATCTGCCGCTGTTCTCGCGGCTGGGGCCGTACGACACCACGCTGCTCGATCGACTGGCCTGGGGTGGGCGCAAGCGCACGCTGTTCGAATACTGGGGCCACGAGGCCTCGCTGCTGCCGCTCGACACCCAGCCCCTGCTGCGCTGGCGCATGGCGCGGGCGGTCGCCGGGAATGTCGGCTTCAAGAGCTATTTGATGCGCTACGGCCAGGAGCGCCGCGCCTTCATCCAGGCGGTGCGTCGTCAGATCGAGGATCGCGGCCCGCTTTCGGCCGCCGACCTGACCGACGGCGGCAAGAGCGCCGGCAAATGGTGGGGCTGGAGCGACGGCAAGCAGGCGATGGAATGGCTGTTCATCGCCGGCCAGGTGACGACGTCGGGCCGGCGCGGCGCGTTCGAGCGTGTCTACGACCTCACCGAACGCGTCATTCCATCCGATGTCCTCGCATTGCCGACGCCCAGCGACGCCGAGGCTCAGCGCACGCTCCTGCGCATGGCCGCCCAGGCCCTGGGCGTCGCCACCGAATACGATCTGCGTGACTATTTCCGCTTGGGGCCCGGCGACACCAAAGCGCGGCTGGCCGAGCTGGTCGAGGCCGGCGAGCTGCTGCCGGTGACGGTCGAAGGCTGGTCGCACGCCGCCTATCTCGATCCACGCGCGCACTTCGCGCGCAGCGTCGACGCGCGCGCCCTGCTCGTGCCGTTCGATCCGCTGGTCTGGGAACGCGACCGCGCCGAACGTCTGTTCGGCTTCCGCTACCGCATCGAGATCTACACGCCGGTCGAGAAGCGCCAGTTCGGCTATTACGTGCTGCCCTTCCTGCTCGGCGACCGTCTGGTCGCGCGCGTCGACCTCAAAGCCGACCGCGCCAACAGCCGCCTGCTGGTGCACGCCGCGCATGCCGAGCCCGCCGCCAAGCCCGCCGAGATCGTCGAGCCCCTGCGCGCCGAACTCCGCCTGATGGCCGACTGGCTGGGCCTGGAAACCGTCAAGATCATACCCGCCGGCTCACTGGGACGCGCACTGGCGCGCGGGTAGCTATTTACTGACGACACCTGGATGGAGGCGATCGATGCCATCAGGCCTCGCGTTGGGCCCACGTTATGAGAAGCTGATCGAGGAACTCATTTCCTCCGGCAGGTTCCGCTCGCCAGCCGATGTCGTCGCGGCGGGACTCGACCTGCTGGAAGCGGAACTCGCGGCGGCGGACAACGACCGCCTGAAAACTCTGATTCGCGAGGGTATCGACAGCGGACCCGGCATACCCGCCGATGAAGTGTTCGCCCGGCTGCGTCGCAAATACGCCGCAATGCCCGGCGGCGGTGCTTGACCCATCGCGTTGTCTTCTCGCCACGCGCCGACATCGATCTGGAGCGCGAGGCTGACGCCGTGGCCTCACTCAATCCACGCGCCGCGGAACAATTGATCGAAGAGATCGCGGCTCGTTGCGTCTCTCTGGCCGAATTCCCGTTGCGCTTCCGCGCACGCGATGACCTCGCGCCCGGACTCCACATGACGGTCATTCGCGATTGACTGATCGTCTATCGCGCGGGCGAGGAAGAAGTGCGTATCGGACGCATCCTCTACGGCCCGCGTGACATTCGTCCCCGCGACTTCAGCTGAGCCGGGCTAACGCCGGTTCATAGCCCGTCGCGAGCCGGCGACGGGTATCGCGCGCGCGCCACGAGGAACAGCAGCCAGCCAACCGGCCCGGCGAGAAATGTCAGGATCAACGCGGGCACCATCGCGGCGTGGGCGATACCGCGCCGCGCCGCCTCCTCGGACATCCACGCGCCGACCAGAAGGTCGAAAGCCAGATAGTGCAGCCATGCGCCCAGCATCACGCGTGGATCGTCGTTGAGAAGCGTCGTCAAAGCCTCGAGCGATCCGAAGCCGCCGCGCGACGTGAAGAGCTGCGGCACGAAGACGATCAGGTAGGTCAGTGAGAAAACCGCCGGCAGTGCCAATCCCGCGATCCATCGCCGACCCGTCCGCCAGCCCGGCATCACCAGAAGCAATAGCCAGCCACACAACGCCAGCCCGTTGGCGATCGCGAAGACGACGTCGGCGCTCATGCGAGAATGTCCAGGAGAGAGCGGCCGGCGAGCGTCAGATGGACGACGCCGGCGAACAGCAGCAGGTAGGCAGCGGATCCGACCACCAGCACGGCGCCGCGACCACGCCGCAGGTATCGTTCGGCCAGCCACGCCATGGCCGGCAACGCCTGCAAGGCGTGGATGCCGACGAAATGCGGAACGCGCAGGTCGCCGCCCGCGACCCGCCAGCCGAATAGCGGCAGCGATCCGCCGCCGACGCCGATGCCGTGTCCGTCAAAGACGGCCACCATCGCCACACCAACGAGGCCGCCGGCGATCGACAGCACGAGGCCCGCCACGGTCGCGACATCGATCAGGCGCGACGGGCCGGGACGACGGATCAGGCTCCAGGCCATGGCCGCGTAGCCAGCGAAGAAGGCCAACGTCCCCAGTCCCATGATAGTGAAAATCGCGGCGTCGAAAGCCGTCGACGTGTTGAAATGGCTCGGCACGCCACGCGCGCCCTGCGTCGCGATGCAAGCCAGTTCGACCACCATCGCCCAGATCTGACCGCGACGTCCCAGCGCAAACCAGAGATCGCGAGCCTCGTCGCGGCCGCACAGGCGCCGCAGCACGTCGAGCGTGAACGCGTGCAGCGCGAAAGCGATCGCGAACCGCAGTGGCTTCAGCCAGGTGTTTTCGCCGTTCGGCAACACACGCGAATCGAAGATCGCCGCCGCGCCAAGGACGACGACGCAGACGGCGAACAGGACATCCGCCCGCCGCATCAGAAGTAGACCAGCCTGATCGAGATCGACGCGTCACCGGTGACGGTGATCAGCGCCGGGCCGAAGCGCGGCGGGCCCACGAAAACGGGATTGTTGGATGTTCCGAATCCCTCGCGCGGAAGCCCGAAAGCCCCCTTGGACATCTCGCCGTTGTCATCCTCGTCGTGCACGGCGATCACGGCGTAGCGTCCCGGCGCAAGCCCGGACAGCACAACGCGCACGGACCCGGAGACAGCGGCGATGCGTGCCATCGCGACCGCACCACTCCAATTCGACGGGAATCGCGCCGGATCGGCATGCACCGCGACCAACACGGCGCCCGACGCGCTGCGCAGACGCTCGACGGTGATCGTCAGATCGGCGGCGCGCGCGGCGGGAATAAATGCTGTCAGCAACGCGATCGTCGCGAGCACGCTCTTCATACAGCGCTTACGACGCCCACGATCCCCCGGATCACGTCACCTACGCCAGAACAGCGGAGCAGCCGGGGACTGGCAGAACTCCAGCCCCCTCGCTCTACCGCCGGTTCATGCGGTTGCCGACGAGGTCGTCGACGACCGCCGGATCGGCCAAGGTCGAGGTGTCGCCGAGATTGCCGAACTCGTCCTCGGCGATCTTGCGCAGGATGCGGCGCATGATCTTGCCGGAGCGCGTCTTGGGCAGGCCGGGCGCCCATTGGATCAGGTCGGGCTGGGCGATCGGGCCGATCTCCTTGCGCACCCAGCCGACCAGCTCCTTGCGCAGCTCTTCGGTCGGCTCGACGCCGACCTTCAGCGTGACATAGGCGTAGATGCCCTGGCCCTTGATGTCGTGCGGATAGCCGACGACGGCGGCCTCGGCGACCTTCTGGTGCGCCACCAAGGCGCTTTCGACCTCAGCCGTGCCCATGCGGTGGCCCGAGACGTTGATCACGTCGTCGACGCGGCCGGTGATCCAGTAATAGCCGTCGGCGTCGCGCCGGCAGCCGTCGCCGGTGAAGTAGCTGCCCTTGTAGGTCGAGAAGTAGGTCTCGACGAAGCGCTTGTGGTCGCCATAGACCGTGCGCATCTGGCCCGGCCAGGAATCGGTGAGGATCAGGTTGCCCTGGGCTTCGCCGCTCAGCACCTTGCCCTCGGCGTCGACCACGGCGGGCTTGATGCCGAAGAACGGCTTGGTCGCCGAGCCGGGCTTCAGCTCCGTGGCGCCGGGCAGTGGCGTGATCAAGATGCCGCCGGTCTCGGTCTGCCACCAGGTGTCGACGATCGGGCAGCGGGAATCGCCCACCACGCGGTGGTACCACAGCCACGCCTCGGGATTGATCGGCTCGCCGACCGAACCGAGCAAACGCAGCGAGGCGCGCGAGGTCTTATTCACCGGCGCCTCGCCCTCGCGCATCAGCGCGCGGATCGCCGTGGGCGCGGTGTAGAAGATGTTGACTTTGTGCTTGTCGACGACCTGCCAGAAGCGGCTCGAATCGGGATAGTTCGGCACGCCCTCGAACATCAGGGTCGTGGCGCCGTTGGCCAGCGGGCCATAGACGATGTAGCTGTGACCGGTGACCCAGCCGACGTCGGCGGTGCACCAGTAGACGTCGCCGTCGTGGTAGTCGAAGACGTATTGATGCGTCATCGAGGCGTAGACGATGTAGCCGCCGGTGGTGTGCAGCACGCCCTTGGGCTTACCCGTCGAGCCCGACGTGTAGAGGATGAACAATGGGTCCTCCGCGTTCATCGGCTCGGGCGGGCACTCCGCCGACACCTTCGCGCATTCCTCGTGGTACCAGACGTCGCGGCCCGGGCTCATGGTGACGGCGCCGCCGGTGCGCCTGACCACGATCATGGTCTTCACGCTCGGGCAGGATTTCAGCGCCGCGTCGGCGTTAGCCTTCAGCGGCACCTTGCGGCCGCCACGCAGGCCCTCATCGGCAGTGATGACGACGTTGGAATCGCAATCCTGGATGCGGTTGACGAGCGAGTCGGGGGAGAATCCGCCGAACACCACCGAATGGATCGCGCCGATACGCGCGCAGGCCAGCATGGCGTAGGCCGCTTCGGGGATCATCGGCATGTAGATCGTGACGCGATCGCCCTTCTTCACGCCACGTGCCTTCAGCACGTTGGCCAGCCGGCAGACCTGCTCGTGCATTTCCCGGTAGGTGATGTGCTTGCTGTCGGCCGGATCGTCGCCCTCCCAGATGATTGCGGTCTGGTTCGCGCGCTTGGCAAGATGGCGATCGACGCAGTTGGCCGAGACATTGAGCACGCCATCGTAGTACCAGCGGATGCGCACATCGCCGGTGTAGTCGACGTCCTTCACCTGGGTGTAGGGCTTGATCCAGTCGACGCGCTTGCCGTGCTCGCCCCAGAACTTCACCGGATCGTCGACCGAAGCCTGGTACAGCGCCTGGTACTTCGCCGGATCGACATAGGCCTTCGCCGCCCAGTCCTTCGGTACGGGCAAAAGCTGGTCCGACATGGTCCCCTCCCCTGGGTCTTCTCGCACGGTCGATGGCGCACGTTACACGGCCAAGATAGGCGTTCAAGCGGGTCCGGCGCCGCACGACTTTGGTAGGGGTCAGTCCTTCGCCGGCACGAACATGTAGCCGACGCCGCGCACGGTGCGGATGGCGTCGGGATGCGCCGGATCCTTCTCGATCTTGCGCCGCAGGCGGGTGATGCGCAGGTCGATGGCGCGGTCGAAGGCCTCCATCTCGCGGCGCGCGGCACTCTCCAGCAACCAGTCGCGCGCCAGCGGCCGGTTGGGGTTTTCGGCGAAGAGCCGCAGCAAGTCGTACTCGCTCGCCGCCAAGGCCTCCTCTGCGCCGTCGGCGTCGATCAGCACGCGGCGCTCCAGATCTAGGATGCGCCGCCCCATGCGCACCCGCTGGCCCGACAAGGGCGCGGCCACGCCGCCAGCGCGGCGCAGCACGCTCTTGACCCGCGCCAGCAGCTCGCGCGGATCGAACGGCTTGGGGATGTAGTCGTCGGCGCCGGTCTCCAGGCCGACGATGCGGTCGACCGTGTCGCCGGCGGCGGTGACCATGATGACGCAGATGCGGCCGTTCTTCTCGCGCAACCAGCGCGCCAGGGAGAAGCCGTCCTCGCCCGGCAGGCCGATGTCGAGCAGCGCGAGGACCGGTGGATCGCGCTCCACCAGCTTGCGGAAGGCCGCACCGCCGTCGGCGCCGCTGACTCGGAAGCCATTGCGGCCGAGATAGTCGACCAGCAGCTGGCGCTGCGCCGCCTCGTCCTCGACCACGATGATGTGCTGGCGTGTGTCCATGCCCCCGCCTGTAGACGTCAGTCTAGCACGACGATGGAGCGGACAAGGTCAAAGCGTCGGCTATCCGCGCCTGACGATGGCGCCAGGATCCCGGCCTGCCGTATCGTCGATGCGCCGCTCACGGTGCTTGCCGGCGTCGTGCGTGTCGCGACGATACACACGATACAGAACCGGCCCGCCGCGATACGCGTGCGATACACATCCCGGGGAGAATGCGGCGATGAGCACGGGCACTCTGGAGCAGGTGGACCCGGCGCAGGTGCGCCGCGAGATGGTGCGCCGGATGCTCGAGCTGCCGGCCGGCGTCCGCATCTGGTCGATGCTGCTCTGGCCGCTGCTCTACGCCGTCTACTGGGGCTCGGCACCGCTTTGGATGATCCTCGCGCCCGCGAGCCTGCACGTTGTCAGCAGTGTGGCGGGCCACATGCTGGGCGAGGCGTGGCGACGCGACCCCGAGCGGATGCGGGTCGATCACTGGAGGATGGCGCTGGTGGCCATCTCGGCGCTCATTGGGATCGCATCCGGCGCGGCCGGCGGTCTTCTCGTCACCTTGCCATTCCCCGAGGAGCGCCTCGTCGTTGGCATGATCATCGGCACGGCGGTCGTGGCGGCTCCGTCGCGACCGTTTGACGGCTTGATCTTCAACGCTTTTGTCGGGGCTTCCCTCTTGTGTCTCGCGGCCGGTCTCGTCTGGACCGGCGAACGCGGCCTGATCGTGTTGGCCGCGGCTGCCGTTGTCCCTTACTGGGGACTGGTCGCCGCCATGGGACACAGCGAACAGCGTCGCACCCGCGCGCAGTACGAGGTCGAGCTGCGGCTCGCGGACCTGACGCGACGCCACGAAGCGGCGCTGGCGGAGACGCGGCGGGCTTTGGCGGAAGCGGGCGCGGTCCGCGCCGATCTGGAGCTGATCCTCAACGAGATGTCGGATGGCGTGTCGCTGGGCACACCCGACGGGCGCTGGACGCTGGTCAACGACGCCATCCTGCGCATTCATCGGCTCGATCGCGAGATCCTCAAGAGCCGCCCGACCCTGCGGGAGATCTTCGAGTTCCAGATCGCGCGCGGCGACTGGGGTCGGCTCACGCCGGAGCAGAAGGAGGAAGGGCTGGCCGCGCGCGAGCGGCTATTCCAATCCGGCACCGATGGCTGGCGATTGCTCCGCCGCCACGATCGCTGGATCCAGATCTCGGTGAAGGTCCTGCCCGATGGCCGCCGGCTCAGCATGCAGCGCGACGTCACCGAGCTGCAGGCGGCGCGTGACGCCGCCGAGACGGCGGGCCGGGTGATGCAGACCGTGCTCGACGAGATGCCCGACGCGGCCTTGCTGTACGAGGCCGACGGACGCTGGGCGTTCATCAACGAAGCGATGATGCGCATCCACAAGATCGATCGCGCGCTGCTGCGATCGCTTCCCGACGCCTGGGTGATCCTGGACCACCAGATCGCGCGCGGCGATTTCGGCCCGCTGGACGAGGCGGCGCGGGCCGAGGTTGTCGCCACGCGCCGACGCATGTTCGAGACCGGCACCGACGGTTGGATCCTGCTGCGCCGGGGCGAGCGGCGCCTGCAGTTCGCGCTCAAGGTGCTGCCCGACGGGCGCCGCCTAGTGATCCAGCGCGACGTCACCGAGCTGGAAGAGGCGCGCGAGACCGCCGAGGCGGCGCGCGACGAGGCCAACGAGACGCGCCAGCGTCTGCTGCTCGCCATGGAGGCGATGGTCGACGGCATCGCTTTCCTCGACGCCGACGAGCGGCTGCTGCAGTGCAACGAGGCCTATCGCCGCTTCATGGCCCATCAGCCGGAGATCATCACGCCGGGCACCTCGATGGTCGACGGCATCAAGCATGCCGCCAAGATCGGCGCCGCGCCGCCGGGCCGGGCCGACGCCTGGGTCGCGGAGCAGGCCGCCACGCTCCGACGCGGCGAGCCGACGCTGGTCTCCTACGGGCCTCAGCGCTGGGCGCGCGTGCAGATGCGCGGCGTCGACGACGACCGCAAGGTCGTGCTGGTCACCGACGTCTCGCAGGAACGTCGCCGCCAGCGCGAGCTGGAGAAGGCGCTGGACTCGGCCGAGAAGTCGCGCGCCGAGGCCGAGGCGGCCAACCAGGCCAAGTCGACCTTCCTCGCCACCATGAGCCACGAGATCCGCACGCCGATGAATGGCGTGCTGGGCATGATGGACGTGCTGGAAGCGCAGGGTCTGGGCGACGCGCAGCGCGGCACGGTACTGACCATGCGCGAATCGGCCACCGCGCTGTTGCATATCATCGACGAGTTGCTCGATTTCTCGAAGATCGAGGCCGGTGCGCTCGATCTCGAAGCGGTGCCGTTCTCGCTGTCCGGCGTGGTCGATGGCACGGTGGCGACCTTCCGCCCCCAGGCGTTGCGCAAGGGCCTGTCGCTGGTCGCCGCCGTCGCGCCAGGGTCGGCGGACGCGCTGCTGGGCGATCCGACGCGGGTCAGGCAGATTCTGTACAACCTTCTGGGCAACGCGCTGAAGTTCACCGAGCGCGGCGGCGCCATGGTCAAGGCGCGCACCGAGCCGCTGGTCGGCGGCCGCGCGCGCGTCACGCTGAGCGTCGAAGACACCGGCGTCGGCATGAACGCGGCGCAGATCGCCCGGCTGTTCCAGCCCTTCGCCCAAGCCGATAACTCGACGACGCGGCGCTATGGCGGCACCGGCCTGGGCCTGTCGATCGTGCGCCGGCTAGCCCAGGCCATGGGCGGCGACGTCACGGTCGACAGCCGGCCCGGCATCGGCTCGACCTTCACCGTGACCTTGGAGCTGAGCGCCGCGCCGGCCGATTCGCCACTGGTCGGCCTGGCGGCGGTCGATGTACCCAGGACAGACGCACCCATGGCCGCCGCGCCCTCACCGATGATCCAGGCCGGCGCGCGGGTGCTGGTTGTCGACGACCACCCGGTCAATCGCGACGTGCTGCAGGGCCAACTGCGCGCACTCGGCGTCGCCGCCGACACGGCGGTCGATGGCCGCGAGGGCCTCGCGGCCTGGCGACAGGGCGACTACGCCATCGTCTTCGCCGACGTGCACATGCCCCAAATGGACGGCTTCGAGATGACCGCGCGCATCAGAATCGAGGAAGTCGAGCGCGGCCGGCCGCGCACGCCGATCGTCGCCGTCACCGCCAACGCCATGCGCGGCGAGGACGAGCGCTGCCGCGCCGCCGGCATGGACGCCTACCTCTCCAAGCCGGTGGCCCTCGATCGCTTGCGCGCCACCCTGCAGCGCTGGATGCCGGCCAACGAGCCGATGGTCGCGCGGCCAGCGGCCGACGCCGCGCCCGGCGGCTCGCCGATCCTCGATCGCTCGACGCTATCGGCCTGGATGGGCGACGACCGCGCGGCGATCCGTAGTCTGCTCGACAAGTTCCTCACCACCGCGCGCGAGGTGCGCGACGATATCGAACGGGCGATGGCGGCGGGCGATCTGGCCAGCGTCGCGGCGGCGGCGCACAAGCTCAAGGGAGCGGCATTGGCGGTCGGCGCGCGGCGTGTCGCCGACGTCGCGCTGACGCTGGAGACCGCCGGCAAGACGGCCGATCGTGCCGGTTGCGAGGACGCGCTGGGGCCGCTGGCCAACGAGACGCGCCTGGTCGCGGGCGAGATCGAGAGCGTCGCCGCCGCCTGAGCGTCCTTGAGTCGCGGGCTGCCGCGGTGAAGAATCAGCCGTCCGCCACGGACCAAGCCACAGGGGTGCTTCATGCTACGGATCCTCGCGCGCGCTCTGGCCGTACTGGCGTTGCTGGTGGCGTTTGGCGCGCCCGCGACGGCCCAGAGCGGCAAGCCCGCCGACGACGCCTCGCCGCGCGTGCGCCTGCTGCTCGATCTGCTGGCCGACCCCGAAGTGCGGGCATGGCTGGAGAAGCGCGCGGCCGACAAGCCCAAGCCACCGACGCCGACCGCCGACGCCAGCCTATCGAGCGTGATCACCGACCAGCTCGGCCATGCACGCGACCACGTCAGGCGCCTCGTGATGGCCGCGCCAGGCGTGCCGACCGAGCTTGGCAAGGTGAGGGAGATTCTCGGCCTGGAGTTCGAGGCGCACGGGGTTCTGCCGCTATTGCTGCTGATCGGCACCTTCATCGCGCTAGGCTACGGCGCGGAGTGGCTGTTCTGGTGGCGCAGCAAGGGCCTGCGCACCTGGATCACGGCTCTGCCGATGGACAGCGTCCGCGCGCGGCTGGGCGCGATGCTGGCGCGGCTAGGCTTCGGGCTGAGCTGGGTGGCGTCGTTCGGCGCTGGTAGCGTCGGTGCCTTCCTCGCATTCGAATGGCCGCCGCTGCTGCGCGAGATCGTGCTCGGCTACCTGATGGCGTTTCTGGTCACGCGTATCGCCGTGGTCACGGGACGCTTCTTCCTGTCGCCGGGCGCCGAGCGGTTCCGCATCCTGCCGATGGACACGCCGACAGCGTCGTTCTGGCACCGCCGCCTGATCGTGTTCGTCGGCTGGACGGCGTTCGTCGCCGTTACGCTTTCGCTGCTCAAGACCCTGGGCCTGTCGTCGGAAGCGCGTCGGCTGATCGGCGCCGCCACCGCCCTGGTCAACGTGGCGATCGCGCTGGAGGCGGTCTGGCGCCGCCCCGGCGGCGATCCGGCGCATCACAGGCGCCGCGCGGTCGCGACATGGGGCCTGACCTTCTTCGTCGTTGCGCTGTGGGTCCTGCGGGTGGGCGACGCCATGCCGGTGTTCCGCACCCTGCTGCTGCTGGTGCTCACGCCCTTGCTCATGCGCGGCGTCAGCCGCGCCGTGGTGCACCTGCTGCGCCCGGCCGGCACGGAACACGCCGCCGGCGAGCTTCCCGGCGTCGTCACCGTTGTGCTGGAACGCGGCCTGCGCGTGCTGATCGTGATTGGCGCCGTGGCGCTGCTGGCGCGCATCTGGGGCGTCGGCGTGGACGATTTCACCGCTGGCCATTCGACCTGGACGCGCCTGATGCACGGCCTCGCCAACGCCGTCGTCATCGCGCTGGTCGCCGATCTTCTCTGGCACGTGCTGCGCGCCATCATCGACCGACGGCTGGCGGAAGCGCGGGTCGTCGGCGATGCGCTCGACGAGGAGGAGCAGCGCCGGCGCGCGCGGCTCAACACACTGCTGCCGATCTTCCGCAATATCCTCGGCATCCTGGTCCTCGCCGTGGCGATCATGATGGCGCTGTCGGCGCTGGGCGTCGAGATCGGCCCGTTGATCGCCGGCGCCGGCGTCGTCGGCGTGGCGCTGGGCTTTGGCGCGCAGACGCTGGTGCGCGACATCATCAGCGGCATGTTCTTCCTGCTCGACGACGCCTTCCGCATCGGCGAGTACATCCAGGCCGGCAACTACAAGGGCACGGTCGAATCCTTCAGCCTGCGCTCGATCAAGCTGCGCCATCACCGGGGCACGCTCTACACCGTGCCCTTCGGCGTGCTGGGCGCGGTGCAGAACGGCAGTCGCGACTGGGTGATCGACAAGATGACGATCGGTATCACCTACGACAGCGACATCGACGCGGCGAAAAAGATCATCAAGCGCATCGGCAAGGAGCTGGCGGAGATTCCCGACTTCAAGCCGCACATCCTGCAGCCGCTGAAGATGCAGGGCGTCGAGAAGTTCAGCGATTCAGCGATCGAGATCCGGCTCAAGATGATGACCAAGCCCGGCGAGCAATTCTCCATCCGCCGCCGGGCCTACGCCATGATCAAGAAGGCGTTCGACGAGGCCGGCATCAAGTTCGCGCGGCCGATGGCGATGCTCGCCGAAGGCGCCGGCGCGGATTCGGCCGCGCGCCAAGCCGCGGCGGCGGCGACCGCGCCGGCGACATAGCTCTTTGGGACCGCCGGCGTCTCGCCGGCCTCATGAGCCGGCGGACGCCGGCGGTCCCAGGAAGACTCACACAACCGCCTCACCCGCGAACTGCGTGCGGTGCATCAGGCGGCGCGTTGTCGGGTCGAACGCGTCGCGGCGATGCAGCGTGCAGCGATTGTCCCACATCACCAGGTCGCCGATGCGCCATTGCTGGTACCAGGTGAAGCGTGGGTCGGCCGCGTACTCCCAGAGCGTATCCAGCAGCGCCTCGCTCTCGGCCAGGTCGAGACCTTCGATGTAGGCGTTGCGCCGGCGGCCGAGATAGAGCGCCTTGCGACCGGTCGTGGGGTGCGTGCGCACCAGCGGATGCAGCGCGCCCGGGGTCTGGCGCGGGTCGGTGACCTCGGTGAAGCCGCGGCGCAGCTCGCCGACGCTGTTGAGGCTGGAATCGTGGCGCAGCTTCAGCCCGTCAAGGCGCCGCCGCGTTTCCGCCGGCAGCGCCTCGTAGGCGAGGTACTGGTTGGAGAAGCCGGTGTCGCCGCCCGAGGGCGGCACCTCGATGGCGTACAGCGCGCTCGCCATCGGCGGCTTGTCGACATAGGACATGTCGGTGTGCCACAGCGATTCGTAGGCGCCCAGGCCGCCGATCGGCTTGCCGTCGCGCATGATGTTGGAAATCACCGAGATGTAGGTTGGATCCTGGCGGTGGCCGTCCTTGGCGGCGGGCAGCGGCGCGTGATCGAGCGTGCCGAACTGGGCGCTGAACGACTTCAGCTGCTCGTCGTCGAGCGTCTGGCCGCGGAAGCGCAGCACCAGGTGATCCGCCCAGGCCTGGCGGATGGTGGCGAGCGTCGCGGCGTCGAGCGGCCTGGAGATGTCGATGCCATCGATGTCGGCGCCGAGCGCGGCGCCTGTCGGCACCACGCGGATCGAGCTGGCAACGCCATGACCGTCATACTGGTCCATGTCCGCCTCCCGGGCTTGCTCAGTTGTGGAACTCCGCGATCACCAGATGGCCGCCCTTCGCCGGCCAATTGCGCGCGGGAATCTCCTCGTTGTTGAACACCGCCTTGATCGTGCGCTCGGGCGCCGCGTCGAAGGCCAGCCGGCCGATCGATACGCCGGGCACGCCCTCGTTGATGCCGGGCGGCACCTTACCATCGAGCGTAAACTTGTCGCGGCCATGGCCGAAATAGCCGCGCGGTCGGCTCATGTAGACCACCGCGCCGGCTCTCTCGTCGTCGCGGCCGAATTGACCGGGCCGCAGATGCACGATCTCCGACGAGCGCGTGAAGGGCGAGCGATAGATATGCGTGACCGGACTGCCGGATACGCCCACCACGAACTCCAGGTAGGTTTCGGCGTTGGTCTTGAACGGTCCCCACCAGCCATCGGCGCCGGTGACCTTGCGGTGCGACGCCAGCCGGGTGCGCCGAACGCCGGTCATTGGATCGATCTCCCAGATCTCGACCAGGGCGCCGCTCACCGGCAGATTGGTGTAGGTGCCCTCGGCGACGCCGGTGACCCGGCCGTTGAGCACGACCTCGCGCTCGGCGGCGATGAAGGTGCTGGTCGGTGGCTGGCCGACGATGAACTCGAACATCTTGGCGAAGGCCAGCTTGTGGAAGGCCACCTCGCGGTGATCGAGGCCGGGCAGCACGACGTTGGTCGCGCCCTTCAGCTCGGGCCCTTCATAGGTCACGCCGGTGGGTTTGCCGGCCTGGCCGATGAACTGACCCTCAGGCTGGGCGAACTTGTCGAACCTGTCGCTGCGCAGGGTCATGAAGGCCGGACCCGGCACGATCTCATTCTCGCCGGCGTTGAGCTGCTTGAGGAACGGCGAAGCGCCGTTGAACTCGCTGCCCACCAGCACGGTGTCGGACACGATCACGCCGTGATTGGTGCCGCCGCATAGCACGACGTGAGAGGTCACATCGGCGCCGCCGCCGTTCTTCACGAAGTTGCGGATGGTGTTGCAGCCACGCGAAGAGCCAACCAGCGCCACCTTGCGGCGACGGGTGAGCGTCATGACGGCACGGACATAGGCCGCCAATTCCTCGCGCTGATCCGTGGTCGAGGACCGGAAGGGCTGCGGCTTGGAGTCATCGCTGCGCGCCGACGGATAGCTGAGGTCGATCGCCGCCAGCATACTGCGGGGGTAGCCGTTGGACTCGAAACGCCAGAGGGTCGTGTGCCACAGCGCCGCCGTATCGCCGTTGCCATGCACGAAGATGATCGGCGGGATGCGATCGGTGCGCAGGCGCGGCAGCTGGCGTGCGGCCGGCTGCTGCTGCTGCTGGGCGAGCGCCGCCGGCCCCAGCAAAAGCGACGCGCCGCCCAGAAGGGCGGCACGGCGAGGGATCAGCGTCGGGCGTGAGGTCGCAGCCATGATTTCGCCATGTTGGCAAATCGCAGCCGCCGGGGCTAGCGTGACTCCCATTATGGCCTACCTCGATACCCCCTTTGGCCGGCTGTCGGTCCAAGGCGATGGCACCGCCATCACCAAGGTGCGCTGGATCGCGCCCGATACGGGCGACCCGCTGGTCCCCGATGGCGATCCCATCGTCGAGGAGGCGCGGCGTCAGCTCAGGGCGTATTTCGGCCGCAGGCTGAAGGTCTTCGACCTGCCGCTGCTGCCCAAAGGCACGGAGGCAGAGAAGGAGATTTGGCATGTCATGTGCGGAATACCCTATGGCGGGACCATGACCTATGGCGAGATGACCAAGGCGGTCGGCCGAGACCCCCGCCAGGGCGACGCCCGCGATATCGGCAAAGCCTGCGGCGCCAATCCCATCCCGGTGATCATTCCCTGCCACAGGGTAATGGCGGCCGGCGGCAAGATGGGCGGCTATAGCGGGCGGGGCGGTACGGAGACCAAGCGCAAGCTGCTCGCCTTCGAGGGAGCGTTGCTGCTGTGATCGAGCACCTGCGCGCCATGGCCCGCAACAATGCCTGGTCGAACCACCGGCTGCTGAACGCCTGCGCCCGGCTGAGCCCGGCGGAGTACACGGCCGAGCGCACCAGTTTCTTCCCCTCGATCCGCGCCACGCTCAACCACATCCTGATGGTCGACGGCTACTACCTCGACTCGCTGGAGGATCTGCGGGAGGCGGCCGTCGAGCGCGCCTATGCCTTTGTGCCGCACGAGGACTTCGCCGCGCTCGACGCCGCGCAGCGCGCCAGCGACCGGCGTCTGCTGGCCTTCTGCGACGGCCTGACCGACGAGAGGCTGGCGGTTCCCGTCGTGATGAAGCGGCGAGGCCGCGAGGCACCGCTCGAGCGCGTCGAGGACGTGCTGACCCACCTCTTCGTCCACCAGATCCATCATCGCGGCCAGGCGCACGCGATGCTGGCGGGCACCTCGGTGAAACCGCCGCAGCTCGACGAGTTCTTCATGCGCGACGAGCTGGCGTTGCGCCGCGACGAGTTGCGCGAGCTCGGGTTGCCGGAGCGCTAGGCGCGCGTGATATCGGCGCCGCAGGCCGCCAGCTTGGCGGTCATGCCGTCATAGCCGCGATCAAGATGGTCGAGCCCGTCGAGCACGGTCTCGCCGCGCGCGCCCAAGCCGGCGATCACCAAGGCCGCGGCGGCGCGCACGTCGCTGCCGGTGACGGCTGCGGCACTCAGGCTCGCTACGCCGCGCACCAGCGCGGTGCGACCGCGCACGATGATGTTGGCGCCCATGCGTCGTAGCTCGTCGACGTGGCGGAAGCGCTGCTCGAAGATCGTCTCGGTGATGGCGCTGGCGCCGCGCGCGGTGGTCATCAGCGCCATAACCGGCGCCTGCAGGTCGGTGGCGAAGCCGGGATAGGGCTGCGTGGTGAAATCGACACCGACCGTGCCCGACGCCGCGCGGCGCGCGATCACGCCACCCTCGATCGGCTCCAGCTCGACGCCGGCCGCCTGGAGCAGCGGCCCGGCGGCGCCCAGCAGATCGAGACGCGCGTTCGTCAATGTCAACGCACCACCGGTGATCGCCGCGGCGCAGGCGAGCGTGCCGATCTCGATGCGGTCGGGCATCACCGTGTGCACCGCGCCAGTGAGCGGTGCGCCGCCCTCGATGGTCAGCACGTGCGTGTCGAGACCGTCGATCCGCGCGCCCATGGCGATCAGGCAGGTCGCGAGATCGGTGACCTCCGGCTCGCGCGCGGCGTTGCGGATGACCGTGCGGCCCCGCGCCAGCACGGCGGCCAGCAACAGGTTCTCTGTCGCGCCCACGGACGGCAGCGGCAGCGCAATCTCGGCGCCGCGCAGGCCGTGTGGCGCACGGGCATGGATCATGCCGCCCTCGAGCTCGATGGTAGCGCCCATGGCGCGTAGCCCGGCGATGTGGAAGTCGATGCCGCGCAGGCCGATGGCGTCTCCGCCGGGCAGCGGCAGGCTGGCCTCGCCGCAGCGCGCCAGCACGGCGCCCAGCAGCAGCACCGAGGCGCGCATGCGCGCCACCAGCTCGCGGTCGATCTTCTCGGCGTGCACGCGATCGGCACAGATGGTCAACGACAAACCTGACGCGCCACTCGACCAGCTCAGGCCGGCGCCCAGTCGTTGCAACAGCGCCGACAGCACGGCGACGTCGAGATTGGCCGGCAGGTTGTGCAGCGTGACGAGATGCGGCGTCAGCAGCGCCGAAACCATCAGCGGCAGTGCGGCGTTCTTGGCGCCGCTGATCGGATAGGTGCCGACCAACGGCCGGCCGCCACGAATCAGCAGCGTGCGGCCACTGTCGGGCTTCCACCAAGGCGCGGAGACGTGGAGTGCGTTCATGCCGGCATGATAGCCGCTCGCGAGCATGCCCGTGGCCGCGACGGTGCGTCGCTTGACCCGGCACACGCGACGTGAGAGAAGCACGCCGCTGCCAATGCAGCCTTGAGTCATTCAGCCGCGTGAACGCCGAGCAGAGTCGGCCGTCCAGCTGGGTACAAACAATCAAGAAACCAGCCGCCTGACACGCAGGGCGTCTATCGAAAGTTCCACCGGAACGAGCCGCGCCGACTGAATCGGTCGCGCGGGCCGGTGAATGCGTTTGAGAAAGTATATCTAGTGACGAACTTCACCGACCTTGGTCTCGCCGAGCCGCTGCTGCGCGCGTTGGCGGCCGAAGGCTACACGACGCCCACGCCGATCCAGGCGCAGGCCATCCCGCACGTCGCCGCCGGCCGCGACCTGCTGGGCATCGCCCAGACCGGCACCGGCAAGACCGCGGCCTTCGCGCTGCCGATCCTCCAGCGCCTCGCCGCCGATCCGAAGCGCGCGCCGCGTGGCGGCTGCCGCGCCCTGATCCTCAGCCCGACGCGCGAGCTGGCGAGCCAGATCGCCGAGAGCTTCCGCACCTACGGCCGTTTCCTGCGTTTGTCGGTCGCGACGATCTTCGGCGGCGTCAGCTACGGGCCGCAGACCCGCGCCTTGCAGGGCGGCGTCGACATCCTGGTCGCCACGCCGGGCCGCCTGCTCGACCATCTGGAGCAGCGCACCGCGCGGCTCGACCTGGTCGAGATCTTCGTCCTCGACGAGGCCGACCAGATGCTCGACCTCGGCTTCATCGTGCCGATCCGCCGCCTGGTGAAGACCTTGCCGGCCAAGCGCCAGAACCTGTTCTTCTCGGCCACCATGCCGAAGGAGATCGGGGCGCTGGCCGATGACCTGCTGACCGATCCGGCGCGCGTCGCCGTGACGCCGGTCGCCACGACCGTCGAGAAGGTCGAGCAGCGCGTCATCCTGCTGGAGACGGCGCAGAAGCGCGAGATGTTGGTCGAACTGCTGCGTGACCCCGCGATGGGACGCGTGCTGGTCTTCACCCGCACCAAGCACGGCGCCGACAAGGTCGTGCGCTATCTCGACGGTGCCGGCATCGAGTCGGCGGCGATCCACGGCAACAAGAGCCAGGGCCAGCGCGAGCGCGCGCTGCGCGGTTTCCGCGACGGCACCTGCCGCGCCCTGATCGCCACCGACATCGCCGCCCGCGGCATCGACGTCGATGGCGTGACGCACGTCGTCAACTTCGACCTGCCGAACATCCCCGAGAGCTACGTGCATCGCATCGGTCGCACGGCCCGCGCCGGCGCCGCCGGCGTGGCGATCTCCTTCTGCGACCACGAGGAGCGCGCCTATCTACGCGACATCGAGCGCACCATCCGCATGACCATCGCGCGCACCGACCGCGACGGCGCGCCGGTGGCGGCGCCCGAACCGGGCACGCGCGAGCAGGCGCACCGCCCGCCGCAGAAGAAACGCCCGCAGCAGCAGCAGCGGCGCCACAACGGTGGCCACGGCAAGCACGGCCGCCCGGAGCGGCACGAGCGCACCGACGCGCCGCGCGGCGAGCACGCCCAGGGCGAGCGGGCCCATCACCACCGCGACGGCAATGGCCACGCCAAGCACGGCCATCCGCACCAGCATGGCCATAAGCGCGGCCGCCCGGAACGCCACGAGCGCACCGATGCGCCGCGTGGCGAACACGCCCAGGGCGAGCGGGCCCATCACCACCGCGACGGCAATCATCCGCCGCGGCGCGAGGGCGGCCATCCGTTGGGCGGCATGGGCTTCATGCGCCGCGACGATCGTCAGCGCGGCATGGGTCGTCCGCGCTAACGCATCGCGCTTCTTTGGGAGCGCCGGCGTCCCGCCGGCATCTTCATGAGCCGGCGGGACGCCGGCGCTCCCAGGAAGACGCCCTGGATCCCCCTCGCTGCGCTCGGGATGACAGGTGCGTCCGACCAATCGTGTATTGCGTCAACGCTTGGCCGGCGGCTTGCCGGCGGGCGGTTTCGCCGGCGGCGGCTCGGGCTTCATGCGATAGCCCGGGATCGCCGCCAGGATCGCCTTGACCGGGTCGCGTGGCGGGCCTTCGAGCACGAAGCGCGCGTGACGGTCGATGCCGCCGGCGGCAACGAAGGCGGCGGCGCCGCGGGCCAGGCTCGCCGGCAGCGATGAGCTGCTGGGGATGCGGCGCTCCGCCAGCAGGTCGCGCAGCTTCGTCTGGTTGGCGGCCGTCGACTCCGTATACAGGCTGACGAGGAAGGCGCGCCTGCGCGCGTCGGCGAACCAGGACGCGTACTTGTCTTCCTCGTCGTACAGCGCGTCGAGCAGCGCCACGCCGTGGATGCGATGCGCCGCGCCTCCGCGCGCCAGCGCGTAGGCCGCGGGCTTGTAGCCGCCGCTGAACGCCACCAGCAGGACGGGCGCCTGGTTGAAGACGCCGGACAGCCGCCGCAGATCGGCGCCTTGCGGCGTCAGTAGACGCGCGAGCTTGGTCGCCGCCTCGTCGACGAAGCGGGCGAAGGCGCCGGGTCGCAGGAACTTGCCCGGGCTCGAATCGGCTGCGTCGTAGGCGAATTGCGGCGCCACCAGCACCGCGTTGGCGCCCGACTCGGTGAGCTGGCGCGGCAAGTCGGTATCGGTCATCACCGTGCGCTCGATGATCGAGCCGTGGCCGTGGAAGAACATCACCATCAGCGCCGGCCGCCGCGGGTCGAAGCCGGCCGGCACGTACATCAGCGCGCGATCGTCGCTGTAGACGACGCCCTCCAGCAGCACGTCGCCCGAGGCCGTGCGGCGACCACGTCGCTTCAGCGGGTCGATCACGTCGAAGAATGGCGTGCGGCCGTCCTCGGCCGGTCCCGTGTAGGGGAACGGCGCGTGACTGAAGGACTGCATGCGCACCACTGGCGACTTCACGATCGCCAGGGGATCGGCCGGGGGCGTCTTCACGGGTGGCTTCATCGGCGCGGGCGTCGGCGGCTTGGCGGGCGGCGGCGTAGGGTATTGCGCGCCGGTACGCCCGGCCAGCCCGCCGGCGAGCAGGCCGGCGGTGGCCGCGATCAGCGCGCGTCGTGAGCGCGCCGCCATGGCATCACGCGGCCGCCGGCCGCCCGGGCAGCGGCAGCAGCACGCGGTAGAACGCCGGCCACGCCACGACATAGGCGGCGGCGCCGACCAGCACGACGGCCGGCAGGCCGAACGAGGTCGAGACGATCGGCACCAGGGCCGCGCCCAGCACCGAGAAGCTGCCGTTGATGCCCCAGGCCCACAGGAACATGTGATCCTTGCCGAGCCGGCCCAGCGTGGTCATGGCCATCGGCATCGGGAAGCCCATCAGGAAGGCGGGCGGGAAGATCAGCGCCAGGCAGGCGACGATGCGCAGGATGTAGGGCCAGGTGCCGATGACATCGAGCACCGGGTCGAGCAGGAAGGCGTAGGCGCCCAGGATCACGCCGATGGCGATGAACACCTTGGGCATCACCGCGCGGGCGCGATCGAGATAGCGTTCCGACACGAAGCTGCCGAGGCCGGAGAACACCAGCATGCCGGTGATCAGCACCGAGGCTGAGACCGTCGGGTTGCTGAGCGCCAGGATGAAATGGCTGATCATGCCGACCTCGACGATGATGTAGCCCAGCCCCAGGCACAGGAAGTAGATCATCGTGCCGAACTTGCCGGGATAGCGGCTGAAGATGGTGCGCCAGCCGAACACGACGGGGAACAGCACCAGCGACAGCGCCGCGATCGCGGCGATGCCGAGCGTCGCCCACAAGAGCAGGTAGCCCCACTCGTCCTGCACCGTCTCGAGGCGGTCGGTGAAGGCCCAGAGGTCCTTCACCTTGATGTAGGCGGCGAAGTACGGTTGGTGGTTGGTCAGCACGCGGGTGTCGAAGACGTACTCGTCGGCGACCTTGTCCCAGCCGCCATGGATCAGGTGCTGCCAGGCGATGCGGCCCATGATCGTCGCCGGCACGACGGGTGGCGCGGCGTCGGCGGCGGGCGCCGCGGGCGCTGTGGGCGCCGGCTCCGGCTCCTTGCCCGCGGGATCCTGCGTGCCGTCGCCGAAGAACTGCTCGCGGTAGCCTTTCAAGGTCTCGGCGCGCGGGCCGTCGTCGTAGGCGATGCCGGGGTAGTAGATCTCGTCGAACGACATCAGGCGCGAATGCTTGCGCAGCGCGTCGATCTCCTCCGGTGTGAAATCGCCGCGCTTGTAGAGCACGGTCGCGGTCGACAGATAGGTCGAGGTCGCGAAGAAGCGGCCCTTCACCGCGCCGCCGTCGATGTCCTTGGCCGCCGCCACCATGGTGGCGTACAGCTTGAGCACCGATTTCGGCGGCTCCTCCTTGTTCCAGAGCGTCACCGACAGGAGCCCACCGGGCTTCAGCACGCGCATGTAGTTGCGCATCGCCTCACGCGTGTAGCCGAATTTCTCGATGATCGGGAAACCGCCGGGCGAGGACAGGCCAGCCGAATCGGCGAGGCTGAGATCGACGACGTCGAAACGCGCGGTGGTGCCGGCGGCGTATAGACGGCCGTCGTAGTCGATCACCTCGACGCCCTTCTCGCGCAGGATGTCGCTGGTGAAGGAGCGCAGCGGCGTGTCGCCGAGGAAGGCCTTGAGCAGCATCGGATTGCCCTCGGCCACCGTCACGCGCTTGGCGCCCGAGCGCAGCGCCACCTTGGTCGAGATGCCGCCGCCGAACTGCACGACGAAGACGTCCGGGTCCTTCTTCAGCACATAGGGGTAGTACATCGGCAGATAGCGGAAATAGCCGATCTCGTCGGGCGGCAGATCCTTCATCACGCCCATCGGCCCCTCGCTGTCGAGGTAGAGGCCGAGATAGGCGTTGGACGGCATCTTCGGCAGGTTGAAGCCGGCGTTGTCGCTCAGCCCGGGCGCGAAATGCAGGTAGGAGGAGGAATAGACCTCCATGAAGCCGAACGGCGACGTCGTCTTGTAGACGCGCTGCGCGTCGGGGAAGTTGCGCGCGTAGGACACGCCCTTGTACTCGGACACGAACAGCTTCGGGATACCCAGCGCGCCGGGCAGCAGGAAATGCGCGCCGACCGCCAGCACGGCGGCGACCAGCGACTGCACGACGCCGCGGCGATCGCCGACGGCGACGAACCACAGCACGGTGCCGACCAGCCACAGCGCCAGCGGCGCCACGACGAGGTCCTCTGGCGTGAAGACATACATCGCCAGCAGGAACATCAGGCCGCAACCGCCGGAGCCGGCGAGGTCGGCGAAGTAGACGCGGTTGAAGGTCTTCTGCGCCTTGAGGAAGACAACGCCGAGATAGAAGGCGCCGCACAGGAAAGGCAGGAAGTAGAGGATGAAGTTGGCGAACAGCCGCCACTTCTGCATCGGGTCGGAGACCAGGAAGATGGCGTTGAACGGCACCTGCTGCGCCACCAGGCTCGAGGCCACCATCATCGGCCCAAACAGCAGCAGCGCGATCTTCACCGTGCCGCGCCAGTGGCGCTCGAACCAGGTCTTGCCGACGCACATGATGGCGCTGGTGAGGCCGAAGCCGAACATCGCCAGGCTGACCACCAGCGAGCCGAAATGCGCCCAGCTGCCGACCGAGAACAGCCGCATGATGCCGATCTGCAGGGCGATGATCGCGCCGGCGACCAGGCCGACGGAGAGATAGAAGCTGAGCGTGGGCCGGTTGTCGAAATCAACCTCGGCATACGAACGGGCGGCGCTGGCCATCGTGGGCAACCTGAAGCTTTTTGGTTGGCCGGCTTAGGTGCCGGCTCGAGGGGGACTACAACGTGAAAGCCCCCGCGACCGTTCGGAACGGCGCGGGGGCTCTTGGCACGCGTTCGCGACCTAGCGGTTGTGCGAGCCCTTGATCTGGCCGTCGACCAGCTTGGTGAAGGGCACGAAGGGCACGATCTTGCCGCCGTAGATGTCCTCGCGGGTCATCGTCGTGGTGCCATCGGCGGCCTGCTGCTTGATCATCTTGATCACGCGCTGCGCGCCCGGCGGGCCGACCGGGATGACGATGATGCCGCCCGGCTTGAGCTGGTTGAGCAGCGGCGGCGGCACGTGGTCGATGCCGCAGGTGACGATGATCTTGTCGAACGGGCCATTCTCCTGCCAGCCGTAGTAGCCGTCGGCCTGCTTGACCTTGATGTTCTTGAACTCGGCGTAGCCCTGGGCGATGGCGCGGTCGTAGACGCCCTGGGTGCGGGTCGCCAGCGGCGCGATGATCTCGATCGAGAACACCTTGTCGGTGAGATAGGACAGATAGCCGGCCTGGGTGCCCGAGCCGGTGCCGATCTCCAGCACCTTCTCGCCCGGCTTGACGTCGAGCACGTCGGTCATGCGGCTCTGCAGATGCGGGCCGGACATGGTCACGCCGTAGCCCATGTCGAGGAAGGCGTGCTCGTAACCGCGCTCCTTCACCGGCGGGTTGCCGGCGGCGAAGATCTCGCGCGGCGTCATCAGGAAGGCGCGCTTGACCTTCTCGGTCTTGATATCACCGACGCGCACCGCCGCCACGTAGCGATCCCAGCGCTGGCCGAGCCACTTCTCGCTCTCGCCGCGGTTCGCCTTCATCCAGTCGATGTAGCTCTGGCGATTGAGCGTATCGGGGTTCGGCATCTGCGCCGGGGTGATCGGCTTGATCTGCTGCGCCATGGCGGCGCCAGAAACGGTGAGCGCGACCAGCGCCACCGCGATTGTCTTGAGGGAGCGCCACATGGGCCGAGGCTCCTGTTGAGGAAGGAGGAGTAACCAGCGGACCGACCGTGCGATTGCGTCGCTGATCGCGACCCGCCAGCGACCCCCGATGTAAGGCAGACGCGGCCGATCCGCCAGCGGATTTGCGGTCGCATAGCCATGATTTGAAGGACGGGCACCGATGCCCTGGACGTCGTCGTCATTCGACAGCGCCAACCCGTATAACTCGCCGGCCTGGAGTCCTGTGGAGGTCGTTGTCATGCCCCGTCGTTTCCCTCTCGTCCGGCGCCACCTGCTGGCCGCGGCGCCCTTGCTCGCCCTGCCGGGGATCGCGCGCGGCCAGGCGGCGTGGAAGCCGACCCAGGCGATGCGCATCGTCGTGCCGGCGGCGCCAGGCGGCGGCACCGACATCCTGGCGCGCATGATCGGCAACCATCTTCAACAGAAATGGGGCGTATCGGTGGTGATCGACAACAAATCGGGTGCAGGTGGCGTCCTGGGCACGATGGAGGTCGTGCGCGCCGCGCCGGATGGCCACACATTCCTGATGGGCAATATCGGCCCGCAGTCGATCGCCTATTCGCTGTACCGCAATCTCCAATACAAGCCGTCCAGCCTGATCCCGGTCACCAATGTGCTGGCGACGCCCAACTGCCTGGTGGTTCACCCCTCGGTGCCGGCCAAGACCGTGCCGGAGCTCGTCGCCTGGCTGAAGGCGCAGGACGGCAAGGTGTCCTACGCCTCCTCCGGCACCGGCCAGTCGCCGCATCTCTCCGGCGCGCTGTTCCTGCAGCTTACCGGCGCCAAGGCGACCCACGTGCCCTATCGCGGCGCAGCTCCGGCCTTGCAGGACCTGATCGCCGGCCAGACCCAGTATTTCTTCGACAACCTCACCACGGCGATCGAGTTCGTCCGCGCCGGCAAGCTCAGGGCGCTGGCGATCAGCTCGGCCCAGCGCAATCCCATGGTCCCCGACCTGCCGCCGATCCGCGAGACCATGCCCGAGCTGGCCAGCTTCGACGTCTCGGCCTGGTTCGGGGTGTTCTACCCCGCCGGCGTGCCGCGCCCGGCCATCGACGCGCTCAACGCCCAGATCAAGGAATGGATCGAACTGCCGGCCACCAAGGAACGTTTCGCCCAGATGGCCGGCTACGCCGCCTGGAGCCCACCCGAGCAGTTCGCCGCCTTCGTCGAGCAGCAGATCGCCCGCTGGAAGGGCGTGATCGAGAAGGAAGGCCTGCAGCTCGACGTCAACTGACCCGGCCCCCAGAGGGGGGTGTGAAGGATGGTGAAGGATTTTCCCTTATCGACCGTCCGCGCGCGTGACGCCCATAACCCGACAAAGGTTCACCATCCTTCACACCGGGCGGCTGATCCGGGGTGGGGTGAGGGATGGTGAGGGATTTTCCGTTATCGACCGTCCGCGCGCGTGACGCCGATAACCCGACAAAGGGTCACAATCCCTCACCCCTCGCCGGTCGGTGCCCTGGCCTCAATCGTACTTGCGCACGTCGGCGATCACCTTGCCGTCGTTGGGCAGGCTGGCCGGCGCGACGAAGCTCACCCCGCCGCGCACCTTGCACAGGGTCTGGATGCTGGCCTCGACCGCCTTGGCCAGATCGGCCGAGCCGCCGCCGGCGATCTCGGCGTGCAGGGTCATGACGTCCTGCTTGTCGACCCAGTCGACCACCAGCCGGACCTTGGCCAGCTCGGGATGGCGCTTCTGCACGGCGATCACCTGCTCGGGATCGACGAACATGCCCTTGACCTTGGTGCGCTGGTCGGCGCGGCCCATCCAGCCCTTGATGCGGGTGTTGGTGCGCCCGCAGGGGCTGATGCCCGGCAGTACCGCGGAGAGATCACCCGTGCCGAAGCGCACCAGCGGATAGGCCTTGTTGAAGGTCGTGACCACGACCTCGCCGACCTCGCCCTCGGGCACCGGGTCGCCCGTACCGGGGCGCACGATCTCCACGATCACGCCCTCGTCGAGGATCATGCCCTCGATCGCCTCGCTCTCGTAGGCGATGCTGCCGAGATCGGCGGTGCCGTAGCCCTGCAGCGCGAAGATGCCGCGCTCGTTGAATTCCTTGCGCAGCGCCGGCGGGAAGGCCTCGGCGCCGACCACCGCCTTCTTGATCGACGACACGTCGCGGCCCAGCTCCTTGGCCTTCTCCAAGAGGATGCGCAGGAAGGACGGCGTGCCGACATAGGCGGTGGGCTTGATCAGCTCGATGGCGTCGAGCTGCAGCTCAGTGTTGCCGATCCCGGCGGGGATCACGGCGCAGCCGATGGCGCGGATCGAGGACTCCATCATCATGCCGGCGGGTGTCAGATGGTACGAGTAGGTGTTGTGCACGATGTCGCTGGCGCGGAAGCCGGCGGCGTACATGCCGCGCGCGCCGCGGAAGAAATCCTTCTCGTCGGTGTCGACCTCGAAGATCGGCCCCGGCGACATGAAGATGTGCCTGATCTGGCTCATCGGCACGCCCAGCAGCCCGCCCATCGGCGGCTTGGCCTTCTGCAACGCACCCAGGGTCGACTTACGCAGCACCGGCAGCTTGGCCAAGGCGGCGCGGCTGGTGACGCCGGCAGGATCGACACCCTTGAGGCTTTCGGCGAAGAACGGCGAATTGGCCTTGGCATGCGCGATCTGCGCCGGCAGCGCCGCCATCTGCGCCTTCTCGCGCTCAGCCGGGTCGCGGGTTTCCAGCGTGTCGTAGTGTTTCGACATCTCAGGCCTCTCTTCCAGATGCGTCGATACTAGAGCAGAGTCCGCTCGCATTTCTCCACTGTCATTCCGAGCGCAGCGAGGAATCCAGTGCGTCCGCCTGGATTCCTCGCTGCGCTCGGAATGACAGTGTGGGGAGGCGCCATGGCACCCTGCCCGCTCAGCGCAGCACGCGAATCCAGCGCGTGATGTCGATCAGGCTGATCAGCGCGCCGGCGACGTAGGTCCAAGCGGCGGCTTTCAGCACCGAAGCCGCCGCCGGCACGTCGGCCGCCGGCAGGTAGCCTTCGTCTCGGATCATCGGCAAGGCGCGGCGGAAGCTGGCGTCGAGCTCGACCGGCAGGGTGACCAGGTGCACCACGACGCGGCTGCCCAGCAGCGCCAGCCCGATGCCGAGCTCGAGGAAGATCACCCCCGGCGCGCGCGTGACCAGGCCCAGCACCGGCGTCAGCAGCAGGACCACGCTGCCCACCTTTTCGACCACCATGCCGACACGCGCGAGCCGCGTGCGCCAGTGGAAGATCGGCATGTCCTCGGCGTGCTGCAGGGCGTGGCCGACCTCGTGCACCGCCACCGCGACCGATGTCACCGAGCGGCCGTCATGCACGCCGGGCGTCAGGCGCACGGCACGCGCCGCGCCGTCGTAGTGATCACCCTCCGGCGTGACCTCGACCGTCACGTCGCTCAGTCCGGCGCGATCGAGCAGGTGGCGCGCCAGCTCGCCGCCGGTGCCGGGAAAGTCGGCGCGCTCGTCGCCGTGACGGCGCAGCGTGTGCCGGACCCACCATTGCGGCGCCACGATCAGCAGCACCAGCATCAGGCCGAGAATGACGAAGATCATGCGCCGACCTTAGTCGCGGCCGCGCCTGGCGTGAATGCGCATCGATCCAAGCCGCCGGCCGCGCCCCAACTCACGACCGGCGCTTGACCCGCGCTACTTGACGACGGCGACTCCGGCCATGGCCACCTGGGCGTCCTGCGCCGAGGTCACGCCGCTGACGCCGACCGCGCCCACCACCTGATCGCCGACCTTGATCGGCACGCCACCTTCCAGCGGCGTGACACCCGGCAACGCCAGGATCACGGTGCGGCCGGTCTTGGTCACCGCCTCCTCGAGCACCTTGGTCTCGCGCTTCAGGCGGGCGGCGGTGCGCGCCTTGCCGATGGCGATGTCGATGCTGGCGGGCTGCGTGCCGTCGAGCTTGGCCATCATCAGCAGCTCGCCGGCCTCGTCGACGATGGCGATCGCCACCGTCCATTTGTTCTTCATCGCCTCAGCCTCGGCCGCGGCCATGATCTTCTTCGCCGCCTCCAGGGTCAGCGCTTTGCGGTCGGCGAGCTGGGCGGACGCCGGCAACGCCAATGCCATAGCCAGGGCGGCGGCCAGCGCGGCCGCCACCATCGATCGAATTGTCATGAATTGTCCCTCCCTAATGGGGCCGTTCACCGGCCCAACACGGGAGGTACATCACGCGGCGCGGTCTATTCCAGGGGGTGGCAGACACGAAGTCGCGAGCGGCGGCGCGCCTAGAGCCAGCGCTTGCGCCGGCGGTAGTGCTTGATGTCGCGGAAGCTCTTGCGGCCCTCGCCCGACATGCCGAGGTAGAATTCCTTCACATCCTCGTTCTCGCGCAAGGACGCCGCGTCGCCGTCGAGCACCACGCGGCCGTTCTCGAGGATGTAGCCGTAATGCGCGTAGCGCAGGGCGATGTTGGTGTTCTGCTCCGCCAGCAGGATCGACACGCTCTGCTCCTCGTTGAGCCGGCGCACGATCTCGAAGATCTCCTCGACCAGCTGCGGCGCCAGGCCCATCGACGGCTCGTCGAGCAGGATGGTGTTGGGCCGGCTCATCAGCGCGCGGCCGATCGCCGTCATCTGCTGCTCGCCGCCCGAAGTATAGCCGGCCTGGCTGGTGCGGCGCGTCTTGAGGCGCGGGAAGTAGTGGTAGACCTTCTCCAGGTCCTCGGCGATCTGCTTCTTCTTGCCGCCATGGATAAAGGCTCCGGTCAGCAAATTCTCCTCGATGGTGAGGTGGCCGAAGCAGTGGCGGCCCTCCATCACCTGGATCACGCCGCGACGCACCAGCTCGTTGGACGTCATCTGATCGACGCGCTCGCCGCGATAGCTGACGGTGCCCTTGGTGACCTCGCCGCGCTCGGTGCGCAGCAGGCATGAGATCGTCTTGAGCGTCGTCGACTTGCCGGCGCCGTTGGCGCCCAGCAGGGCCACGATGCCCTTCTCGGGCAGCGCCAGCGACACGCCCTTCAGCACGAGGATGACGTGGTTGTAGATCACCTCGACGTTGCTGACGGTGAGGATCGGCGGGGCGGCGGCTGGCGCCGGGGCGGCGACGGACATCACGAGATACTCTCTCAGAAGCCTACCTTCCCCCGGAGGGGGAAGGTGGCGCGCCGCGGAGCGGCGTGACGGATGGGGGATGCTTCAACAACATCGACGTCCGTCTTCGACATCCCCCATCCGCCCTTCGGGCACCTTCCCCCTCCGGGGGAAGGTATTGGTGGCTCAGCTCTCCTTGGAGCAATCGCGCGGCGCGATGTTCTTCTCCTTGGCGTACTTGTCCGAGGTATCGCGCACCATCGGGCCGATCAGCGCGTCATCGGAAGTGTACCAGTCGGAGATCACGGTCCACTTCGCGCCGTCCCATTGATGGACGCGCGCGGTGCGGGCGCCCTCGTGGTCGGCGCAGGTGATCTTGAGCGGCTTGAGCGCGCCTTCGAAACCCAGCGCCTTTAGCCGTTCCTCGGTGAGGTTGAGGTTCTCGAGGCCCCAGCGCACCTGTTCGCCGGTCAGCGGCTTGTTGCCGAACTTGGCCATCGCCGTGCGGATCGCCTCGACACCGAGCATCGCGTTGACCAGGCCGCGGTTGTACAGGACGTCGCCGATGTCCTCGGGTTTCGACTGCGAGCCATCCTTGCCGACGGCGTGCTTGAGCACGTCGGCGTGCACCGGGTACTTGCCGGAGCCGTGCTGCAGCATCAGCGCCTTGTAGCCCTTGGACTGATCGCCGGCCGGCAGCACGTCGGGCTCGGCGCCCGACCACCACACGCCCAGCATCTTGTCGCGCGGGAAGTTGACGGCCGCGGCCTCCTTGACCGAGGTCGAGTTCATCACGCCCCAGCCCCACAGCAGCACGTAGTCCGGCCGCTGCTGGCGGATCTGCAGCCACTGCGACTTCTGCTCGACGCCGGGATGCGTGACCGGCAGCTGGATGAACTCGAAGCCGTGGCGCTTGGCCATCTCGGTCAGCACCGGGATCGGCTCCTTGCCGTAGGGCGAATCGTGGAACACCAGGGCGATCTTCTTGCCCTTGAGCTTGTCCATGCCGCCCATCTCCTTGGCGACGTGCTGCATGGCGATGTTGGCCGCCGACCAGTAGGTGCCGAGCAGCGGGAAGTTCCAGGTGAAGACCGCGCCGTTGCGCGACTCCGACCGGCCGTAGCCCATGGTGATGATCGGGATCTTGTCGACCGGCGCCTTCTCGGTCAGCGCGAAGGTAATGCCCGTCGACAGCGGGTTGAAGAATGCCGCGCCGGTCGGGCCCTTGGCCTTCAGACGCTCGTAGCACTCCACGCCCTTGTCCGTGGCGTAGCCGGTCTCGCATTCCTCGAACACGATCTTCACGCCGTTGATGCCGCCGTCGCGGGCGTTGATCAGGCGGTAGTAGTCGCTCATGCCGTTGGCGAACGGAATGCCGTTCGGCGCGTAGGCGCCGGTGCGGTAGCTCAGGATCGGAATGAACTGCTCGTTCTGTGCCAGCGCCGGCGCGGCCGCCGCGCCCCCGACCGCCGCGACCAGCGCCGCCGCGGCCCATCTGCCCATCACACCCATGGTCCTCGCCTCCTTTGGTTCCTCCCGGCGGGTTCGCCGGCTTGGTGTCAATCTATGGAGCCCCCGTCGCCGGAACCAGTACGCGAGCGTGCCGGAGCGGAAGTATTTTCTTGTTGCGCCGCAACATCGCGGCGGTGGTCGTGCCAATCCCCTCTCAATGCGGGAACGGCCATAGCCGCAGCTTCTCCTTGGCGATGCTCCACAGCCGCGCCAGCCCGTGCGGCTCGACGATCAGGAAGAAGACGATCAGCGCGCCGAAGATCATCAGCGAGAAATGCGCCACGGTCGCCTTGTCGATGGTCCAGCCCACCAATTGGCCCAAGGGTGGCAGGGCGATGTCGAGGAAGATCGGCAGGATCCACATGAAAGCGGCGCCGAGGAAGCACCCGGCGATCGAACCCAGCCCGCCGATGATGATGGCGAACAGCAGCTGGAAGCTGCGGTCGATGTTGAAGGCCAGCGGCTCCCACGATCCGAGGTGGACGAAGGCCCACAGCACGCCCGCGACACCGATGATGAAGGACGACACGGCGAAGGCCGTCAGCTTGGCGTACATCGGCCGGATGCCGATGATCTCGGCGGCGATGTCCATGTCGCGGATCGCCATCCACTGCCGACCGACATGGCCGCGGACAAGGTTCTTGGCCAGCAGCGCGAACACAACGACCACGGCGAGCACGAAAAGGTAACGCTCGACCGGTGCGTTGACCGTCCAGCCGAAGACGTCGAGCTTGGGCGCGAAGACGGCGCCGGAGGGCGTGTAGTTGGTGAACCAGCCGACGCGCGCGAACAGCCAGTCGAAGAAGAACTGCGCCGCCAAGGTCGCGACCGCGAGGTAAAAGCCCTTGATGCGCAGCGATGGCACGCCAAAGACGATGCCGACCATCGCCGACACGCCGCCGCCCAGCAGCATGACCACCAGCAGCGGCAGCTCCGGCACCCGGATCGCGAAGTTGTACGCGGCGTAGGCGCCGATCGCCATGAAGGCGCCGGAACCCAGCGACACCTGCCCGCAATAGCCGACGAGGATGTTCAAGCCGATCGCCGCCAGCGCCAGGATCAGGGTCGGCACCATGATCGAGCTGAAGAAGTACTCGGTGCCGATGAACGGCAGCACGAGGAAGGCGATCGCCAGGATGACGCCGACCGCGAGCCGGTCCTGCGCGATCGGGAACACCGCCATGTCGGCGCGGTAGCTCGTCTTGTACTGGCCGGCCTCGCGGTAAAACATCGTCGGCGCCCTCCTCAGACCCGCTCGATGATGCGCTCGCCGAACAGGCCCTGCGGCCGGAACAGCAGGAAGGCGAGCGCCAGGACATAGGCGAACCAGTATTCGATGCCACCCGACATCGGCACGCCGAGCAGATCCTTGGCGAGCTGCGGCAGATAGACCTCGGCCAGCTTCTCGCCGGCACCGATCAGCAGCCCGCCGACGATCGCGCCCGGCACCGAGGTGAAGCCGCCGAGGATCAGCACCGGCAGCGCCTTGAGCGCCAGGAAGGTGATCGAGAACTGGATGCCGAGCTTGGAGCCCCAGACCATCGCGGCCACCAGCGCCACAATGCCCGCCACCGACCAGACGATGAACCAGATCCAGTTCAGCGGGATGCCGACCGACTGCGCCGCTGCATGGTCGTCGGCCACGGCGCGCAGCGCGCGGCCGGTGCGCGTGTACTGGAAGAACAAGGCCAGCGCGCCGACCAGCAAGGCCGCGACGATCCCGCCCCAGATGTCGAGGTTGTTGACCAGGATGCCGCCCGCGAACACGCCCTCGAGGAGGAACACCGGCTCGTTGGGGATGCCGAAATAGATCTTGGGATCGAGCTTGTAGACGTTGGAGCCGAAGATCGTCTGGCCGAAGCCGTCGATGAAGAAGGTGATGCCGAGCGTCGCCATGAACAGGATGATGCCCTCCTGGTTCACCAGCCGGCGCAGCACCACGCGCTCGATGGCGTAGGCGATCGCCACCATGACGATGGCCGAGGCCGGTACCGCCAGCCACACCGGCCAGCCCTTGCCGCCGGCGCTCAGCGCCAGGATGCCGCCCAGCACGCCGGTGCCGGCGCCGACCAGCAGCGGCAACCGCCGCGCCGCGGTCCCGCCGCCCGTCACCGCCACGGGCTTCAACGCGCGCAGCGCCAGCACGCCGATCGTGCCCGCGACCAGCGCGGCGACGCCGGCGAAATGCCATTTGCCGATGTAGGTCGGGTCGAGCAGCTGCACCAGCACCAGGCCGGCCATCAGCACCATCGCGCCCTGGGCGAAGTTGAACACGCCCGACGCCTTGAAGATCAGCACGAAGCCCAGCGCCACCAGCGAGTACAGCACACCCACCAGCAGCCCGCCGATCAGCACCTCGAGGAAGAATGCCATCGCGGTGTCTCCTAGGACTCGACTGTCATCCCGAGCGCAGCGAGGGATCCAGAAAATGCCTGGATCCCTCGCTGCGCTCGGGATGACACCGTGGGTTCAAGTGACCGCGACATGCTCAGTGCGCCGTGCCGAGATAGGCGGCGATCACCTCGGGGTTCGCCTTGACCTCGTCGGGCGTGCCGTCGCCGATCTTGCGGCCGTAGTCGAGCACCACGACGCGATCGGAGATGTCCATCACCACGCCCATGTCGTGCTCGATCAGGCAGATCGTCGTGCCGAACTCCTCGTTGACCTCGAGCACGAAGCGGCACATGTCCTGCTTCTCCTCGATGTTCATGCCGGCCATCGGCTCGTCGAGCAGCAGCAGCTCGGGCTCGGCGGCGAGCGCCCGACCCAGCTCGACGCGCTTCTGCAGGCCATAGGGCAGCTGGCCCACCGGGACCTTGCGCACGTGCTGGATCTCGAGGAAGTCGATCACCCGCTCGACGTATTCGCGATGGGCGATCTCCTCGCGCAACGCCGGACCCCAGCGCAGCGCCTGGGCGAAGATGCCGCTGCGCATCTTGAGGTTCCGCCCGGTCATGATGTTGTCGAGGGTCGACATGCCCTTGAACAGCGCGATGTTCTGGAAGGTGCGCGCGATGCCCTGCTCGGCCGCCTCGTGCGGGCGCATCTGCTCACGCCGCACGCCCTTGTAGGTGATGGCGCCCTGCTGCGGGTGGTAGAAGCCGTTGATGCAGTTCAGCATCGAGGACTTGCCGGCGCCGTTGGGTCCGATGATGGCCCGCACCTCGCCTTTCAGGATGTCGAAGCTGATGTCGGAAAGCGCGCGCACGCCGCCGAAGCTCAGCGAGATGTTCTCGACCGTCAGCAGGGTCTCGGTGAATTGCCTGTTGCGCATGCGGCTCAGCCCGCCTTGCGCAGCGGCTCGGCCGCCGCCAGGTCGAGGATCGCCACATCGCCCTCGACCACGCCCTTGCGGCCATCCTCGAAGGTCACTTCGGTGCGGATATGGGCGGCTTTCGAACCGTCGTAGAGCGCCTTGAGCAGCGCGCCGTAGCGTTCGGCGATGAAGCCGCGACGCACCTTGCGCGTGCGCGTCAGCTCGCCGTCGTCGGCGTCGAGCAGCTTGGGCAGCACCAGGAAGCGCCTGATCTGCGCGCCGGCCATCTTCGGGTCGGCGGCGAGGTCGCGGTTGACCTGCGCCACCTCCTCGGCGATCAGCCCGTGCACCCGGGGGTGGCTCGCCAGCTCCTGGTAGCTGGCATAGGCGATGTCCTGCTTCTCCGCCCAGTTGCCGACCGCCACAAGATCGATGTTGATGAAAGCCGAGACGAAGCCGCGATTGTCGCCGAAGGCCACCGCCTCGTTGATGTGCGGGAAGAACTTCAGCTTGTTCTCGATGAACTTGGGCGCGAACAGCGTGCCGTCGCGCAACTTCCCGACATCCTTGGCCCGATCGATGATGCGCAGGTGGCCATCCGCGTCGAGATAGCCCGCGTCGCCGGAATGCACCCAGCCATCGGGCGTCTTGGTCTCGGCCGTCGCCGCCGGGTTCTTGAAGTACTCCAGGAACACGCCGGGACCGCGGAACATGATCTCGCCGTTGTCGTTGACCTTGATCTCGACCTGCGGCGCCGGCTTGCCCACGGTCTCCAGCCGCACGTCGCCGTTGGGGTGCATGGTGACGAAGACGCTGGCCTCGGTCTGGCCGTAGAGCTGCTTCATGTTGATGCCGAGCGAGCGGTAGAAATTGAAGATGTCCGGCCCCACCGCCTCGCCGGCCGTATAGGCCACGCGCACGCGCGACAGGCCCAGCGTGTTCTTCAGCGGCCCGATCACCAGCAACTCGCCCAGGCGATAGAGCAGCCGCTCGCCGATGCTCACCGGCTTGCCGTCGAGCAGGGCGCCGCCGACGCGCTGCGACAGCGCCATGAAATAGCGGAAGATCGCGCGCTTGGCCCGCCCGGCATCCTCCATGCGGATCATGACGGTCGTGATCAGGTTCTCGAGGATGCGCGGCGGCGCGAAGTAGTAGGTCGGGCCGATCTCGCGCAGGTCGGTCATGACGGTGGCCGCCGATTCCGGGCAGTTCACCGTCAGCCCGACCGACAGGGCCTGGGCGTAGCTGAAGATGTGGTCGCCGACCCAGGCCATCGGCAGGTAGCTCAGGAGCTCGTCACCCTCGACCAACCCGTCGAAATCGGCGGCGTTCTGCGCCGTGATGCGCAGATTGTCGTAGCTCAGCACCACACCCTTGGGCCGCCCCGTGGTGCCCGAGGTGTAGAGCATGATCGAGGCGTCCGAACCTTTGCCCAGGGCGATCTCGGCGTCGAGGAAGCCCGGCTTCTCCTGCCTGAGCGCGCGGCCCTTGGCCTGGGTGTCGGCGTAGGAGACGAGATCGGTGTACTCGCGCAGGCCGCGCGGGTCGTCGTAGATGATGGTCTTCAGCGCCGGCACCGTGGCGCGGATCTCCAAAAGCTTGTCGACCTGTTCCTGGTCCTCGCCCAGCGCGAACTGCGCCTCGGCGTTGTCGACCACATAGGCCATCTCCGAGGCCACGGCGTCCTGGTAGACCGGCACCGGAATGCCGCCCAGCATTTGCGCCGCGCAGATCGCCCAGTAGAGCCGGGGGCGGTTGTCGCCGACGATGATCAGCTTGTCGCCGCGCTTGAAGCCCAAAGCCGCCAGGCCGGCGGCGAAATCGCGCGCCTGGGCGTCGCTCTGCGCCCAGCTGTGGCTCTGCCAGATGCCGTATTCCTTCTCGCGATAGGCGGGCTTGTCACCCCGCTCGCGGGCATTGCGCGCCAGCAACTTGGGAAACGTGTCGTCGCGCGTGGCGGCGGCCTGCGGCATCCCTGAACCCCTCCCAGTCCGCGGCGAATCGATCCGGCGCGGGATCCCGGGGCTCGCCTCTTCGAGCGTGCCGTTTTTGCAAGGCTGCCTTGCCGCGGGACGGCGCTAGGTAACGACTCGGGAAAAGCCGGTCAAGCCGTCATACTGCGCGCCGCCCCCTACGAAAGTCGAGGAGTTCGCCGCTTTCACCGCCAGCGAGATCGAAAGCTGGGGTAAGGTGATCCGCGCCGCCGGCCTGAAGGCCGAATGACGGAGGTGACTATGTCGAGCACGCAAATGCGAGGCAATGCCGGCCCCCGCTACAAGCACGTCGCGGGCGATGAGCTTCCCTACGAGAGCATCACCGTCGACAAACTCACGCCGATCCTCGGCGCGGAGGTGGGTGGCGTCGACCTCAGCCGGCCGCTCAGCAACCAGACCATCGACGAGCTGCACCGCGCGCTGGCCGAGAACTCGGTGATTTTCTTCCGCGACCAGACCATCACGCCCGACCAGCACCTCGCCTTCGGCCGGCTGTGGGGCGACCTGCACCTGCATCCCGCCGCGCCGCACGAGCCGGGCAAGCCCGAGCTGATGATCATCCACGCCGACAAGGACAGCCCGCGCGCCAATGGCGAGGGTTGGCACACCGACGTCTCCTGCGATGTCGAGCCGCCGATGGGCAGCATCCTCTACATCAAGACCTGCCCGCCCAAAGGCGGCGACACGCTGTTCGCCAGCATGTACGCCGCCTACGAAGCGCTCAGCGACCGCATGAAGCGGTATCTCGAGGGCATGACCGCGATCCACGACGGCGAGTCTGTCTATCGCGGCCTCTACAAGAATTTCGGTGTGGCGGACAAGGCGGAGTACCCGCGCGCCGAGCACCCGGTGATTCGCACACACCCCGTGACCGGCAAGAAGGCGCTCTACGTCAATCGCGGCTTCACCCGCGGCTTGGTCGGCGTGCCGCGCGACGAGGGCGACGGCATCCTGCGCTATCTCTACGAGCACATGGAGAACCCGCTGTTCCAGTGCCGCTTCCGCTGGCGCGCCAACTCCATCGCCTTCTGGGACAACCGCTGCGTCCAGCACCGCGCGATGTGGGACTACTGGCCGCACACGCGCAGCGGCAACCGCGTCACTGTGAAGGGCGAGCGGCCGGTTTAGACCGCAAGATGCCCTCGGATGCAGTACAGAACCGAGCCACCGCCCGCCCATCTCGAACCGTTTGTCGACTGCATCTGGCTTCTGGCGGCACCCAAAGGTGGCGACGATCCGGAACCCGAGATCGTCTTGCCCGACGGCAAGACGGAGCTGATCGTCCATTTCGGCGACGCGTTCCTGAAGCTCGAAGGCGACGCGTACGAACGCCAGGCCCGGGTCCTGATGTCGGGTCAGCTCACCGAGCGCATCATGCTCAAGCCGACCGGCGAGATCGGCGTCGTGTCCATCCGGTTCAAGGCGGCGGGCGCCGCGCGCTTTTTCGACGTTCCCTACGAGAAGCTCGTCGACCGCGTGGTCGATTTCGCCGACTTCGAGCCCGCGTTCTCGGCGGCGATCCATGAACGGATCGCGCGCTGCGACTCGCATGACGAGCGCCTGACGGCGATGACCGCCGTGCTCGAGGAGCGTCTGACGCAGGAGTCGCGGGAAGACATCTTCGTTCGCCAGGCGTGCCAGTACATCGCCCGGTCGGAGGGCGCCTACTCGGCGCAAGAGCTCGTCAAGCTCATCGGCTACAGCGAGCGCCAGCTCGAGCGCAAGTTCAAGAAGCAGGTGGGCATCACACCGAAGGTCCTGTCGCGCATCGCACGTTTCCAGAAGTTCCTGGCGCTGACCAAAGAGACCAACACGCTGACCCTCGCCGACGCGGCGGCCGCCTGCGGGTACTACGATCAATCGCACTTCATCCGGGACTTCACGAAGTTCTCTGGCGTGAGCCCGATGAAGTACTTGAGCGGCAATCACGTGATGTCCGACCATCTCATCACGCCGACCGAACCGCCGCCTCCCGCCGAGAAGTAGTGGCCGAGGTCGGAATTTTACAATCGTGTCGCGGGGCCGTTGCGTAGGGTCGGTCCACCTATGTTCGCGACAGGAAACGACTCCGTGAAGTACGACATCAAGGTCAAGGAACACGCCGCCCGGCCCGCGCTTGTCATCAAGGGCAAGGTCAAGATCGAGCAGGCGGGAGACGTCATCGGCGGCAATATCGGCGCCGTCGGCGGCTATCTCGAAAAGGCCGGCGTGCAGCCGGCCGGTGCGCCCTTCACGCGCACTTTCGAGTTCGCCGACGGCGTCCTCGATTGCGAATCGGGCTTTCCGCTCGCGCACTCGGTGAAGTCCCAGGGCAAATTCATCGCGACGGAACTCCCGAAAGCCACGGTCGCGACGACCGTCCACACCGGCGATCAAGCCACGAGCGAGAAAGCCTACGAGGCCATCCACGCGTGGATGTCGGCCAACGGCAAGCAACCGGCTGGCGCGCCGTGGGAAGTCTACGTCGCCGACGACCGGATGGAGATCTACTTTCCCATCCGCTAGCCGCTCGGTCGTGGGTGTGCTGGCAGCGTGGTTCGCCACGCCATAGCCGCCCTCCCAACCCCTTCATCAGCACATCACGCATCTGACCGTCGGCGTACACGCCGTCGGTGCGATGCGCCGTGATCGTCGGCGCTGGCAGGGCTATCGGATTCGTGGCCTACTGACGGTGCGTTCGACTACTTGTGTCGAGCATCGAGGGGGGAGGCTTTCAATGGCGGAGGGATCTGTCGACTTCAGGATCTACTTTCAGCGCGGCACGGGCTCGGCCGATCCGCACAAGCTTGATTACTTCAAGAAGAGCTCGATCGAGACCATCAACAAAACGATGGAGAAGCTGTTCGGCGAGGTCAACAAGCTGGCCAATACCAAGCTGACCTGGTCGATCGCTTGGGACCAGACCGCCGACGAGCGGAAAAAGAGCTGGCAGGACAAAGGCTCCTCGGTGATCCACGTGCTGCGTAGCCCCTCCAACAGCCTGATCCCCAGCTCGATCACCAAGTCGAGCGGCGGCGACGCCGCCGGCCGGACAGCCACGCTCGATGACGGCGTGCTGTCGGAGATTTATGTCGAGGACAACATGCCGGCCGACAAGCTGGCGCATATCGCCTTCCACGAGCTGATGCACAACCGGCTCGATGTGGGCGCCACGGTGGTTCCCATCAACAACAGCAAGGACGCTTCCAAGGCGGGTATCCATGACGTCGCCTTGGGCGGCGGCGGGCTGGCGGCGACGCCGACCACCGGCTACGGCAGCCTCACCGCCAAGAACGCCTCGTTGATGGCCAAGAACCTGATCACGACGGTCAAGCAGAGCTCGAAGCACCTGCTCAAGTGATCCGCCGACCCGGCAGGCGCGCTGGCGATCGGCGGGGGGAGACGCTACATCGGCACGATGGACGCCGATGAACTCTTCCTCGATCTGGCGGACCGCCGCATCCGCGGGCGCTGGATCGCGCGCGCCGGTCGCGACGATGGCTATGCGCGACCGACGCTGGTGTTCCTGCACGAAGGCCTGGGCTGCGTCGAGATGTGGCGCGACTTCCCAGCGGCGCTCTGCGCCGCGACGGGCTTCGCCGGCTTCGCTTACGACCGAACGGGATACGGGCGATCCTCGCCGTGGCCCAGATCGCCGGGCACGGCCTACATGCACATCGAGGCTGAGCAGGTGCTGCCGCGCGTACTCGAGGCGGCCGGCATCGGCGAGCACATCCTGATCGGCCACAGCGACGGTGGCAGCGTCGCGCTGATCAGCGCCGGTCATGATCCTGAAACACTCCAGGCTGTGGTGACGTTGGCGGCGCATGTGGTCTGCGAGGCGGATGGCGTCGCCTCGATCCGCAAGGCGCGGGCGGCGTTCGACGGCGGCGACCTGCGTACGCGGCTGGCGAAGTATCACCGCGATGTCGACGGCGCCTTCAACCTATGGGCCGACGCCTGGCTCGACCCCGCCTTCATGGACTGGTCGATCGAGGATCGGCTGCCCGGCGTGCAGGTGCCGGTGCAGGCGATCCAGGGCGAGGACGACGAGTACGGCAGCGAGCTGCAGCTCGGCCTGATCGCCGGCAAGGTCTCGGGCTACAGCGAAACGCGGCTGATCCCGGCCTGCGGGCATTCCCCCCATCTACAGCAGCCGCAACGCACCCTGGCGGAAATCGCCCGCTTCATCGGCCCGTTCGCGACGTTGGGGGATGGCTGACGGCAGCGCGTCACATCCGTCGCAATTCCGCCGAGGCGGCGAGGTTGGCGGAGGTGTTGGGGCCGCAGCGCGCCTGGCTGAGCTGGAACAGCTCGCGGGCGCGGTTGCGGTTGCCGGCGCGCAGCGAGTCCAGACCCTGGAACAGCGCCGTCAGGCAGCGGCCGTTGCTGCGCTTGGCGCCGGCGTCGGTCTCGGCCGCGACGTCGAGGTCGCCCGCCGTCATGCGGCCCAGCAGATGACGCACGATCGGCGCCGGCCACTCCGTCGGCTCGCCATAGGTGCGGAAATCCGCCGCCAGCGCGCCGCGCGCGTCGCGCCGAAGTTTCACATTGTTGGCGTAGCGCCACAGCATGGGCAGGACCGGCGCCGTGCCGCTCCAGCCGCGCAGCAGCACGTCCACGTCATCAGAGGATTCGCGGTGGCTGCCCTTGTTGTAATAGGCCTGCACCCGCAGCCAGCGCGCGCGCGGGCTGCTGTCGACCAGCGGCGACAGATCGGCGATCGCCAGGTCGTTGTCGCCCAGTATCAGCCGCACCTGGCCACGCGCGGTCAGCAGGGTCGGCGACCCGGGCCGCTCGCGCAGCGCCTTGTCCAGCGTGTCGAGCGCCGGCTGGGTCCGCCCGGCGCTGGCGTCGGCCATCGCCGCGGCGGCCAGGATATCGAAACGGGTATCCGGCCAGATCCGCAACGCCTCCTGGAAGTCGCGACGCGAATCGGACTCGCGGCCCATCGAGCGGAACAGCATCGAGCGCAGCACCAGCAAGTCGGCGCGCCTTTGCGGTGTCAGATCGGTCCGCGCCAGTTCCTTGTCGAGTCCGGCCATCGCGCCCGACCCTGCGTTGGCCGCCGGCGGCGCGACGCCGGGCCGGCTGAAGTCGCGCCGTGCCGGGTCCCAGTCGAAACTGTCGCTCACCGCCTGGGCCGAGGCCGTTCCAGCGGACAGCGTTAGCGCGGCCAGCAGAGCTGCGAAGACAGATCGCATCGATATCTCTCCGGTCCACCCTTCGCCCCGGGGCGCACCTTATCGCGCCCCGATTACGAATTGGAAGGCGACACAGCGTGCCTCGCGTTGCCTTCGCACGGGTCGCGGCCTATGTTCCGGCCGATCTTTCCCGCGCCTCCCGCGCGCACGCCGGAGCATCTCGACATGGCCGCTCATCCCAACAGCTTCAAGGCCCGCAAGACCCTCAAGGTGGGCAGCAAGAGCTACACATATTTCAGTCTGGCTGCGGCGGAAAAGAAGGTGGGCGATCTGAGCCGCCTACCCTACTCACTCAAGGTTTTGATGGAAAACCTGCTGCGGCACGAGGACGGAACCTCGGTGCGCGCCGCCGACATCGAGGCCTTCGCCGGCTGGCTTAAGGCCGGCAAGTCGGCGCACGAGATCAACTTCCGCCCGGCGCGCGTGCTGATGCAGGATTTCACCGGCGTGCCCGCCGTCGTCGATCTCGCGGCGATGCGTGACGGCATGGCCAAGCTCGGCGGCGACCCGAAGAAGATCAATCCGCTGGTGCCGGTCGATCTGGTCATCGATCACTCGGTGATCGTCGACAATTTTGGCAACACCAAAGCCTTTGGCGAGAACGTCAAGCTCGAGTACGAGCGCAACGGCGAGCGCTATCGCTTCCTGCGCTGGGGCCAGCAGTCCTTCGACAATTTCCGCGTCGTGCCGCCGGGCACCGGCATCTGCCACCAAGTGAACCTGGAATACCTGGCGCAGGTCGTGTGGACTCGCAAGGAAGGCAAGGAGACGGTCGCCTATCCCGACACGCTATTCGGCACCGACAGCCATACCACCATGGTCAATGGTCTCGGCGTGCTGGGCTGGGGCGTCGGCGGCATCGAGGCCGAGGCGGCCATGCTGGGCCAGCCGCAGCCGATGGTGATCCCCGACGTCGTGGGCTTCAAGCTCACCGGCAAGCTGCCGGAGGGCGCCACCGCCACCGACCTCGTGCTGACCGTGACGCAGATGCTGCGCAAGAAGGGCGTGGTCAACAAGTTCGTCGAGTTCTACGGCGAGGGCCTCGACGACCTGCCGCTCGCCAACCGCGCGACCATCGCCAACATGGCGCCCGAGTACGGCGCCACCTGCGGCTTCTTCCCGATCGACGAGGAGACGCTGAACTACCTCCGGATCACCAATCGCGGCCAGACCGCGAAGCTGGTCGAGGCTTACGCCAAGAAGCAGGGGCTGTGGCGCTCCAAGAAGTCGCCCGATCCGATCTTCACCGACACGCTCGAGCTCGATCTCGCCAATGTCGAGCCCAGCCTCGCCGGCCCGAAGCGTCCGCAGGACCGCGTGCCGCTGGCCGCCGCGGCGGCGGAGTTCAAGGCCAACATGGAGAAGGAGTTCGGCCGCAAGGATGACGGCAAGCGCGTGCCCTGCGCGGGCGCCGACTACGACCTCGGCCACGGCGACGTGGTGATCGCCGCGATCACGTCGTGCACCAACACCTCGAACCCCTACGTCATGCTGGGCGCCGGTCTGATCGCGCGCAACGCGGTGAAGCACGGGCTGAAGGTCAAGCCGTGGGTCAAGACGTCGCTGGCGCCGGGCTCGCAGGTCGTCACCGAGTATCTCGAAGCCGCGGGCGTCCAGAAGGACCTCAACAAGATCGGCTTCAACCTGGTGGGCTATGGCTGCACCACCTGCATCGGCAATTCGGGCCCGCTGCCCGAGCCGGTGTCGAAGGCGATCACCGACGCCGACCTCGTGGTCTGCTCGGTGCTCTCGGGCAACCGCAACTTCGAGGGCCGCGTCAATCCGCAGACGCGGGCCAACTACCTCGCCTCGCCGATGCTGGTCGTCATCTACGCGCTGGCCGGCTCGATGAAGATCGACATCACCAAGGATCCGATCGGCCACGACAAGAAGGGCAAGCCGGTCTACCTCAAGGATCTGTGGCCCTCGAACATGGAAGTGGCCAAGGTCGTCGACAAGTGCGTGACCGCCAAGGCGTTCAAGAAGCGCTACGCCGACGTGTTCGCCGGCGACAAGTTCTGGCGCTCAATCAAGACCAAGCCCAGCCTGACCTATGGCTGGGACAAGGACTCGACCTACGTGCAGAACCCGCCCTATTTCGAGGGCATGGGCAAGACGCCGGCCAAGCTCGGCGACATCAAGGGCGCCCGCCCGATCGGCCTGTTCGCCGACTCGATCACGACCGACCACATCTCGCCGGCCGGCTCGATCAAGAAGGACAGCCCGGCGGGCCAGTACCTGCTCGATCGCGGTGTGTCGCCGGCCGACTTCAACCAGTACGGCACGCGCCGCGGCAATCACGAGGTGATGATGCGCGGCACCTTCGCCAATATCCGCCTGAAGAATGAGATGGTGCCTGGTATCGAGGGCGGCTTCAGCAAGCACTACCAGTCCGACGAAGCGCTGCCGATCTTCGACGTCGCCATGCGCTACAAGCAGGAGAACACGCCGCAGATCCTGGTCGCCGGCAAGGAATACGGCACCGGCTCGTCGCGCGACTGGGCGGCCAAGGGCGTCAACCTGCTGGGCGTCAAGGCGGTGATCTCCGAGACCTTCGAGCGCATCCACCGCTCGAACCTCGTGGGCATGGGCGTGCTGCCGCTGCAGTTCAAGGACGGCATGACGCGCAAGTCGCTGAAGCTCGACGGCAGCGAGACCTTCGATGTCGGCGGCATCGAGGGCGGGCTGAAGCCGCGCATGGATATCCCGGTCACCATCCATCGCCGCGACGGCGCCAGCGAGCAGATCGTCGTCACCTGCCGCATCGATACGCTCGAGGAGATCGAGTACTTCAAGAACGGCGGCGTGCTGCACTACGTGCTGCGCAACCTCGCCGGCGATCAGAAGGCGGCGTAACCTCCGTCATCCCGAGCGCAGCGAGGGATCTCCCGCCAGCGGGACTCCGTTTCGAGGAGATCCCTCGCTGCGCTCGGGATGACGCGCGGATCGCTGGACTCGGTCCGCGCAACCGATCACCCTCTCCGAAAGCACCCGGGGAGGGATCCATGGTCAGCATCATCACGCGACGCGGCGCCCTGCACATGGCGGGCGCCGTGTTGGCGTTTTCAGTCACCGCGGCGCGGGCGCAGGACGCGCTCGACAACCTGAAGATCCTGGTCGGCTTCCCCGCCGGCGGTACCGCCGACGTCACCGCGCGCTGGCTGGCCGACAAGCTGGCGCCGGCCTATGCGAAGAACGCCATCGTCGACAACAAGCCCGGCGCCGCCGGCCGCATCGCCATCGATCTGCTGAAGAACGCGCCGCCCGACGGTCGCACCATGCTGATCACGCCGGCCTCGACCGTGACCGTCTATCCCACCATCTACCGCCAGCTCAGCTACGATCCGACGAAGGATGTGACGCCGGTTTCGCTCGCCGCGACATTCGTCCATGGCATCGCCGTCGGTCCCATGGTGCCGACGGAGGTCAGGACGCTGGCGCAGTTCGCCGACTGGGCGAAGGCCAATCCCGGCAAGGCCAATTGCGGCAACCCCGGCGAAGGCTCCTTCCCGCACTTCCTCACCATGCTGCTGGCGCGCGCCACCGGCGCGCCGATCCAGGCCGTGCCTTATCGCGGCGGCGCGCCGGCGATCGCCGATCTCACCGGCGGCCAGCTCGCCGCGCTGATGCTGCCCGAGGGCAGCTTCCTGCCGTTCAAGGTCGATGGTCGTGCCCGCGTGATCGCCACCTCCGGCTCGGCGCGCTCGCCCTTCTATCCCGAGGTTCCGACATTCGCCGAGCAAGGCGTGAAGGAGGTTGTGGTCACCGAGTGGTTCGGGCTGTTCATGCCGCCCAACGCGCCGGCGCCGATCGTCGCGCGCGCGTCGGAAGCCGTCGCCAAGGTGCTGAGCACCGCCGAGGTCAAGGAAGCCTTCGCCAAATCGGGCATGCTGCCGACGCCTTCCACACCGGCGCAGCTCGCGGCGATGATGAAGACCGAGGCCGACACGTGGGGACCGCGCATCCAGTCGACCGGCTTCAAGCCACTGGAGTAATCATCGTGATGAATCGCCAATGGATCCTGAAGGAACGGCCCCTGGGCATGGTCGGGCCGCAGCATTTCGAGTTGCGCACGGCGCCGGTCGGCACCCCCGCCGCGGGCGAGGTGCTGGTGCGCACGACTTTGCTGTCGCTCGATCCCGCCAACCGTGCGTGGATGGCGCCGAGCCCGACCTACAAGGCGCCGGTGCTGCCGGGCGAGCTGATGCACGGCTTCGCCATGGGCGAGGTCGTCGAGTCGAAAGCCGAAGGCTTCGCCAAGGGCGATCTGGTCGACGGCATGATCGGCTGGCAGGACCATGCGGTGCTGAAGGCGCGTGATCTCACCAAGCGCGACCGCCGGCACAAGCCGGAGCATCTGATGGGCGTGCTCGGCGTCACCGGGCTGACCGCCTATCACGGCCTGCTCGATGTCGGGCAGCCCAAGGCGGGCGAGACCGTGCTGGTTTCGGCGGCGGCCGGCGCGGTGGGCTCGATCGTCGGCCAGATCGCCAAGATCAAGGGCTGTCGCGTGGTCGGCACCGCCGGCGGACCGGAGAAATGCGCCTGGCTGACGCGCGAGCTCGGCTTCGACGCGGCGGTCGACTACAAGGCCGGCAACGTGCGGCGCGCGCTGCGCGAAGCCTGTCCCAACGGTGTCGATGTCTATTTCGACAACACCGGCGGCGAGGTGCTGAACGTCGCGCTGTTCCTGATGAACCTCAGGGGCCGCGTCGTCTGCTGCGGCAACCTCTCGCAGTACAACGCCGAGAAGCCCGAGCCGGGGCCGGCGGCGGTACCCGGCCTGCTGGTCGTGAAGCGCCTGCGCATGGAAGGCTTCATCGTCATGGACTTCGCCGACCAGCAAGCAAAGGCCGTGGCCGAGCTCGCGGGCTGGCTGGCCGCCGGCAAGATCAAGGCGGCCGAGGACATCGTCGAGGGCTTCGAGAATGCGCCCCGCGCGCTGGCCGAGCTGTTCCAGGGCCGCAATCGCGGCAAGCTGCTGGTGCGGGTGTAGGCGATGGCGAAGAAGGTGTGGTTCTGGGGTATCGACGGCTATGAAGATGGCCAGATCATCTTCCAATGCGCCGTCGAGCAGGAGAAGCTCACCGACGCCGGCGTCATTGCGACGCTGCGGTGCCTGGTATCCCGACATCTCGAGCCGGCGGACATCGTCGTCGCGAACTTGGGCAACAACAACCTGCTGGAGGTCCGGCAGCACGAGCCGAATCCAAAGTACGTGAAGTATTCGTGCGGCGGGAAGTACCAGTACACCGCCGCTCTGTGGCAGTCCGAGCTCTTCTAATGGCGCCGCGCGACCTTGCGGCCGGCCGATTTGACGCCATCTTCGTGGGGTGATTCACTGAAGACGCGGCCGACCGGCCGCCATCGGTGCCCCCGCCGGTGACTGGGCTGACATGGCCAACCCGACGTCTCCTCCCTTCGCGCGGCCGCCGGCGTCGTTCATCGGCGCCACCATCGAGGTCGCCGACCTTGCAGCCTCGACGGCATTCCATCGCCGCTGGCTGCCGCTGCTCGGCTTCACGCGCATCGGCGCCGACGCCGATCGCGTGCTGTGGGCGCGGCGCGACCAGCATCTGATGCTGCGCGAGGCCGCGGTCGATGCCGCCACCGGCGGCGCGATCCTGGCCCTGGCCGCGAAGGACCGCGCGCAGGTCGATGCGCTGCACGCCCATCTCCGGGGCATCGGCGCGGAGACCACCCAGGCACCGGTCGAGGAGCCTTACACGGCGCCGGGCCATTACGGCTTCGCCTTCCGCTGCCCCGACGGCACGCGCTTCGAGATCGCCTGTCGCTGGGAGGATCTGCCGCAGATCGAAGGTGTCGAGCATGTGCGCCTGCCCGGCGACGGCGTGACCTTGGGCGGCTATCTCTACAAGCCCGAGGCCGGCGTGGCGCCGCATCCGGCGCTGCTGCTGCTGCACGGCTTCGGCCGCAACGCCTGGACCGACCGGCATCTCGCCGAGCTGGCGGCGAACTCCGGCTACAAGGTGCTGTCGCTGTCGCTGCGGGGATGGCTGGGCTCGGACGGCGACAACGACCAGGGCGGCAAGCAGGTCGACGACGTGATCGCCGCGATCGACTGGCTGCGCCGCCTGCCCTCGGTCGATCCCGGTCGCATCGGCCTGATCGGCGCCTCGATGGGCGGCCAGGTGGCGCTACTGGCGGCGGCGCGCCGGCCGGCGATCCGCTGCGTCGCGGCCCTCTTCCCGCCCACCGACCTGCCGGGCTGGTACGAAGCCAATCCCTTCGTGCGACCCTATCTCGACGACCTCGCCGACGCCCAGGGCCTCGCCGCGCGATCGCCGATCAACCACGCGCAGGAGATCGACGTGCCGGTGCTGATGATGCACGGCGACAAGGACGAGAACGTGCCGCTCGACCAAAGCCTGCGCATGACCGAGACCCTACGCGGCCTGGGCAAGGAAGCCGAGCTGCTGATCGTCTCCGGCGCCAGCCACTTCTTCTCGATGCGCGAGAACACCATCGCGCGGCAGCGGCTGTTCGCGTTCCTGCGGCAGAGTCTCGTGCGGCGCTGACTCCGTCTTGGAGCGCCGTCCGCCGCCGTCTATAGAAGAACAGATTCGAAGTAAGGAAACGCCATGAGCACGACTACGCTCTCACGCCGCCGGTTGATGGCGGCATCGGCTTTCACGGTCGCGCTGCCCGCGACGACCAGGGCGCAGGCCTGGCCGGCCAAGCAGATCCGCATGATCGCGCCCTACCCGCCCGGCGGCGGCGTCGATACGGTGACGCGCGCCTTCTCCGAGAAGGTCTCGGCGAAGATCGGCCAGCCGATCGTGGTCGACAACCAGCCCGGCGCTGGCGGCACGATTGGCGGTGCCGCGCTGGCGCGCAGCGCGCCGGATGGCCACACGTTCATGATCGGCAGCATGGTCGACTACTCGATCGCGCCGTACTTTCATCAAAACCTCAGCTTCGACATGGCCAAGGACTTCGTGCCGATCCTCGAGATCGCCAACGGCACGATGGCCGTGCTGGTGACACCGAGCCTGCCGGCGACCAGCGTCAAGGAGCTGGTCGCCCTGGCCAAGTCCAAGCCCGGCCAGCTCTCCTACGCCTCGTCGGGCTTCGGTGGCCTGGTCCATCTCAACTACGAGATGCTGAAGCAGATGACGGGCGCGGAGATGACGCACGTGCCCTACAAGGGCACCAGCTTTTTCCAGGCCGATCTCTACGAGAACCGCGTTCAGGTCTCGATCGACAATGTGCTGGCCCATTTGCCCCACATCGCCTCGGGCAAGGTGCGCTGCCTCGCGGTCACCAGCAAGACGCGCTCACCCCTGCTGCCCGATGCGCCGACAATGGCGGAGGCCGGCCTGCCGGGCTTCGAATCGGCGACCAACTATACGCTGTTCGCGCCCAAGGGCGTGTCGCCGGAGATCGTCGGTAGGTTGAACCAAGTCGGCAACGAGGTGATCGCCGAGGCCGAACTCCGCGAGCGCATGCTGAAGATGGGCATCGTGATCGCCGGCGGACCGCAGGCCGAGGTGCTCGCGAAGATGTCGGCCGAGATGAAGCGCTGGGCCGACGTCATCGTGAAGGGCAACATCAAGCCGACTTGAACGCGATGTGCCCGAAATCGGCACTATACTGTCATCCCGAGCGCAGCGAGGGATCTACGCAGCTTTCCTAGATCCCTCGCTGCGCTCGGGATGACAGGTGCGTCTGATCAACCGCCTGATGCCTACCGCGTCACGACATCGACGTCGTGAATCAGCCGCACCGCCCCTGCTCCGCATCCCGGAACGACGCGGTGCCAATGCTTGCCGCTCAAGCGTTGGCGGGCAAGATGCGGTTCATTCGTCGCCATACGTTCCAGGACATCACGTCATGAAGGTCTCCGACGCCATCCTCTCGCGCCGCTCGATGCGCGTCTTCAAATCGGACCCGGTGCCGGAGGAGAAAATCCGCCGCATCATCGAGGTGTCCAAGCGCGCGGCGTCGAACGTCAACCTGCAGCCATGGCGGCTCTACGTGACCATGGGCGAGGCGCGCAAGCGGCTGAGCGCGGCGGTGCTGGCCTCGGTCGAGACGGGCGAATCGCCGGGGCCGGAGTACAGCGTCTACAAGCGACCAGTCCCCGAGCCCTATCGCAGTCGCCAGGTCGCGGTCGGCAAGGCGCTGTACGGCATGCTCAACATTCCCAAGGGCGACGCCGAGGGCATGTCGCGCCAGCACGAGCGCAACTACGTGTTCTTCGACGCGCCGGTCGGCCTGATCATGACGGTCGATCGCGCGCATGGTCATGGCCAGTGGCTCGATTGCGGCGCCTTCCTCGCCAACCTGATGCTGATGGCGCGCGAGGAGGGCCTGCATACCTGCCCGCAGGCGGCTTTCGCCAATCATCATCCGGCGATCCGCCGCGAGCTGAAGATCCCCGACAACGAGATCGTCATCTGCGGTCTGGCGATCGGCCACGCCGACGAAAACGACGTGCCCAACAATCTGATCACCGAGCGCGCCCCACTGGAGGACTTCGTCGCCTGGCACCGCGCCTAGGCGCGCAAGACCTTGGCGGCGTAGCAGCCGGGCGCGGCGAAGTGGATATGCAGGTAGGCCGCGCGTTCATCGGCCAGCAGCCGTTCGATCGATTGCTCAACGAGCGCGCCCTTCGCCAGCTCGAAGGCGACCATCATGCCCTGGGCGTCGAAGGCGCGAACGGCGAGCATGCGGCCGCGCAGCTGCTCGGGCACCGTGTCGACCTGGTCGAACGTCGTCTCGCCGGCGCGTACGAAGATCGCGAAGCGCATGCGATAGGGTGAGTCGACGGCGTGATGCTCGTGGTTGACGAGGATCACCTCCTCGCCCGGCGTCGCGTCGGTCAGGCTGACGCGGCACGGGCTGGCGTCGTCGGCGACACGGCGCACGGCGCCGGCTTGCGCCAACTCGGCATCAGACATGGTGAACAGGTGGGTGAAAGTCTCGGCCGGCAGGCCCTGGATGCGGAAGCTCATGGTGTCACCTCATGGTCGATGCGGCGAACATGGGGCTTGTCGCGACCGCACGATATCCGTGTCGCGGCGTCGAATTGATGAGGCATGATGGCGGCATGAAGGAGCGTTCATGACCCGCCTGACCCGTTCCGATCTGCGCGGCAAGGTCCAGACCGTGCTGGGACCGATCGCGCCCGACAAGCTCGGCCGCACCTTGATGCACGAGCACGTGCTGTGTGACATCCGCCCGCCCGAGACGCGCACCGAGAACGATCTCGGGCCGGAGATCACGCTGGAGAACGTCTGGCAGATCAACCACGGCCACGGCATCGCGCGCGCCGGCCGCAAGTACATGCTCGATCTCGAGGATGTCGCGGTGCGCGAGGTCGAGGCGATGAAGCGCGAGGGCGGCGACGCCATCGTCGAGCTGACCTGCGGCGGGTTGAGCCCCGATCCCAAGGGCCTCGCACGCATCGCCGCGGGCACCGGCGTCACCATCGTCATGGGCTGCGGCTACTACGTGAACGACTACCAGGACCCGCGCAATCACGGCCGCGCGGTCGACGATTTCGCGCGCGAGATCGTCGACCAGGTGCAGGTCGGCGCCTGGGGCACCGAGGTGCGTGCCGGCATGATCGGCGAGATCGGCTGCCAGTCGCCGTGGACCGACCTGGAGAAGCGCGTGATGACGGCGGCGCTGATCGCGCAGAAGGAGACCGGCGCGTCGATCAACGTGCATCCCGGCCGCCACGAGGATCAGCCGCAGGAGGTCGCGGACTTCGTCGTCGCCAATGGCGGTGATCCGACACGCATCGTCATCAGCCATATCGACCGCACGGTGTTCGATGTCGAGCGCCTGCTGAAGCTGGCCGATACCGGCGTCACCATCGAGTTCGACCTGTTCGGCCAGGAGGCCTCGTATTACGGCCTGTCGGACATCGACATGCCCAACGACGCCACGCGCCTGAAGCTGATTCGCGCCCTGATCGAGCGCGGCCATCTGGAGCGCGTCGTGATCAGCCACGACATCTGCTACCGCACGCGGCTCACCGCCTTCGGCGGCCACGGCTACGGCCACATCTTCCGCAACGTCGTGCCGATGATGCGCAAACGCGGCTATGCCGACGCCGAGATCGACGCGATCCTGGTCGGCAATCCGCGACGGCTGCTGACGTTCGTGTAGGGTGACGCGATGGCGATGGTGAGCACGACCTTCGATCCCGGCGCCGTGTCGCGCCTGCCCGATCCGCTGCCGGCGCTGCGCGACCTGCAGGAGCGCGACCCGGTGCACTGGTCGCCGCGCTACAAGGCCTGGCTGGTAACGCGCTACGACGACGTGCGCGCCGGACTGAACGACCCACGGATGACGCCGGGCCGCGCCATGCCCGATCCCCAGGTGTTCGAGCCGGGCTTCCGCGAGGTCTTCGCGGATTACCGCCGCCTGCTCGACCCCTTCATGCTGTTCCGCGACCCGCCCGATCACACGCGGCTGCGCGGCCTGGTCAATCGCGGCTTCACGCCCAGCGCCATCGAGGGCCTGCGTCCGCGCGTCGCCGCCTTCGTCGAGGCGCTGCTCGCGGCGATGCCCAGGTCCGGCACCTTCGACTTCGTGCCAGCCTTCGCCTATCCGCTGCCGGCGCGGGTGATCGCCGAGCTGATCGGCGTGCCCGAGAGCATACTCGACGATCTGAAGCGCTGGTCCGACGGCTTCGCGACCTCGACCGCCGGCACCGGCGAGGACCTGTTCCGCCGCGCCGCCGTGGCCACCAGCGAGATGGGCGCCTACCTCCGGGACTTCCTCGCGCGCCGCCGGGAGAATCCTGGCGACGCCATCATCGACGCCCTGATCGACGCGCGCGACGATCAGGACCGGCTGAGCACCGACGAGCTGGTGGCCAACCTGATCCTGTTCCTCGTCGCCGGCCACGAGACCACGACCAATCTGCTGTCCAACGGCCTGCGCAGCCTGCTGCGCAATCCGGCCGTGCTCCAGGATCTGCGGGCCAACCTCGACGATCCGGCGCTGGTGCGCAACACGGTCGAGGAGATGCTACGCCACGACGGCGCGCTGTTCATGAGCATGCGCGTGGCGCTGCAGTCGTTCGAATGGCACGGCCGCTCGATCGAGAAGGGCCAGCGCGTGTTCCTCTATCACCTCTCGGCCAACCGCGATCCGCGCGTCTTCGACCAGCCGGACCGCTTCGACATTCGCCGCAAGGACGCCTCGCGCCATATCGCCTTCGGCTACGGCATCCATTTCTGCCTCGGCGCGCCGCTGGCACGGCTCGAGGTCGAGGTCGCGTTGCCCGCGCTGCTGCGGCGCTATCCCGATCTCGCGCTGCTCGATGAGTCGGTCGCGTGGAAGACCAACTTCGTGCTGCGCGGCCCGACCTCGCTGATGCTGCGCGCATGACGGCGACCGCGGCGATCTACTACCGCGCCGACGAGTTCGATCCCTACAAGCGGATGATGGGGCGCCAGGTCGCGAGCGACGCCTTCCTGCGCGCGTTGGCGCGGCACGACCCCTCGCCATCGTTCTCGATCTACGCCGCGCGCCAGCAGGACGTTGACGGCTTTCGCAAGCTGATCGAGGCGGAGGCGCCAGGCGGCGCTGACCGCGCCTGCAACTGGATACGCCACGGCGATGCGCAAGGCTTGGCCCAGGCCGGCTGCCTGTTCCGGCCCGATCCGGTACTGCACGACGAGGCCTGGACGCGCCGCTTCGGCGATCCGCGCGCCTATTCGCTGAGCGGCGTGACGCACACGCTATCGTCGGTCGGCGCGCAACGCGCATTGGCCTATTACCTCACCGCGCCCTACGAGGAATGGGACGCGGTGATCTGCACCTCGCACGCCGTGCGCCGCGTGGTCGATCGCATCATCGAGGAGCAGGCCGCCTATCTCTCGGAGCGCTTCGGCGTCACGGTGCCGGCCAATGCGCGTCTGCAGTTGCCGGTGATTCCATTGGGCGTGCACACCGACGCCTTCGACACGACGACACCGGCGATGCGTGAAGCACGCGCGCGGCGGCGACGCGAGATCGGCGCCGGCGACGACGACATCGTCGCGCTGTTCGTCGGCCGGCTGGCGTTCCACGCCAAGGCCAACCCGCTGCCGATGTACCAGGCGCTGGAGCTGGCGGCGAAGCGCACCGGCAAGCGCGTTCATCTGGTGCAGGCCGGCTGGTTCGGCACCGACTTCATCGAACGCGGATTCAAGGAGGGCGCGGCGGCGCTGTGCCCGTCGGTGCGCTGCCACTTCGTCGATGGCCGCGATCCTGAGGTACGCGCCGACATCTGGGCGGTGGGCGATTTCTTCACCTCGCTGGTCGACAACATCCAGGAGACCTTCGGCCTGGCACCGATCGAGGCGATGGCGGCGGGCTTGCCGGTCGTGGTGGCCGACTGGGACGGCTATCGCGAGACGGTGCGCGATGGCGTCGACGGCGTCCTCGTGCCCACGACCATGACGCCGCCAGGCTTCGGCGCCACCATGGCCTACCGCCATTTCGGCGGCCTCGACAGCTACGACGCCTATATCGGCGCCGCCGCGCTCAATGTCGCCGTCGACGCCGGCAAGGCCGAGGAGGCCTATGTCGCGCTGATCGAGAACGCCGATCTGCGCCGCCGCATGGGCGCGGACGGAAGGCGCCGCGCGCACGAGACCTTCGGCTGGTCGCGAATCTACGGCCTCTACCGCGCGCTGTGGGGCGAGCTCGCCGACCGTCGCGCCAAGGCGTCGGCGCCCGCGCGCGGCCCCCACCCGCTGCACCCCGAACCCTTCAGCCTGTTCGCGCACTACGCGACCTATGTCTTCGGCGCGCGCTCGCGCGTCAGGGCCACCACGACCGACGCCGAGACATGGCGCCGCACCCTGGCCTCGCCGCTGCTGTCGGGCGCCGGCACGCATTTCCTGCTGGCGGCGGAGGTCGAACGCGTGCGCGCGGCGATCGCGACGTCGCCGGGCGTGTCGGTGGCCGAGCTGCTCGACGCCGTCGAGCGCGGCCGACGCGATGGCGCCATCCGCACGCTCTCGCTGCTCGCCAAGGCCGGCCTGATCGTGATTGACGATCGTATCGCCGTACCCGACCGGCCCAAGCCGCTCGACTGAGGCTCGCGAGGCGGGAGCACCGCCGGTATAATAGACCGTTTCGCCCCTCTGCCCCACGGACAAGACAATCCAATGACAGCTTCCGCCGCCTACGACGTGCTGGGCATCGGCAATGCCATCGTCGACGTACTCGCGACAACCGACGATGAGTTCCTGAACCTCAACAAGCTGGCCAAGGGCGCGATGTCGCTGATCGATGCGTCGCGCGCCGAGGCGCTCTACGCCGCGATGCGCGACGCCGTCGAAATCTCCGGCGGCTCCTGTGGCAACACCGTCGCCGGCGTTGCCTCGCTGGGCGGCAAGGCCACGTACATCGGCAAGGTGCGCGACGACGCGCTGGGCTGGACCTTCCGCCACGATATCCGCGAAGCGGGCGTCAGCTTCGACACGCCGCCGTCGACCGACGGCCCGCCCACCGCGCGCTGCCTGATCTTCGTCACGCCAGACGCACAGCGCACGATGAACACCTATCTCGGTGCCTGCGTCACCTTGGGGCCGCAGGACATCGACGCGGCGCTCGTGGCCTCGGCCAAGGTCACCTATGTCGAGGGTTACCTGTGGGATCCACCGCGCGCCAAGGAGGCGGTGCGCAAGGCTTTCGCCGCCGCGCACGCCGCCGGCCGCGAGGTATCGATCACACTCTCCGACTCCTTCTGCGTCGATCGCTGGCGCGACGAGTTCAACGCGCTGATCCGCGACCAGATCGATATCCTGTTCGCCAACGAAAGCGAGATCCTCTCGCTCTACCAGGTGAAGACCTTCGACGAGGCGCTGCAGCGCGCCCGCGCCACCGGCAAGATCGTGGCGCTGACGCGTAGCGCCAAGGGTTCGGTGATCGTCAAGGGCGACGAGATCCACGTGGTCGACGCGGCGAAGGTCGCCAAGGTGGTCGATACCACCGGCGCCGGCGATCTCTACGCCGCGGGCTTTCTCTACGGCTACACGCGCGGCAAGCCGCTGGCGGAATGTGCGCGCATCGGCGGCGTCGCCGCCGGGGAGGTGATCAGCCATGTCGGTGCCCGCCCGCTCGTTCCGCTGAATACCCTGATCTGACGGCCCGCCGATGGCCGATGAAGCCGCGACAGCGCGCCGGCCGGGGTGGATCGAAGCGATCCTGTCGTATCGCCATGGCAGCGTGCGCGCCGCGCTGTTCCTCGGCTTCTCGAGCGGCCTGCCGCTGCTGCTGGTCTTCGGCACGCTGTCGGCGCGGCTGCGCGAGACCGGCGTCGATCGCACGACGATCGGCTTCATCTCCTGGGTGGCGCTGGCCTACGCTTTCAAGTTCGCCTGGGCGCCGCTGGTCGATCGCCTGGCGCTGCCGCCGCTGACCACGCTCTTGGGCCGGCGGCGCGGCTGGATGCTGCTGGCGCAGGCCGTCATCGTCGGCGGCGTGATCGCCATGGCGCAGTTCGATCCCCGCACCGATCTGCGGCCGCTGGTCATCGCCGCGGTGATCGTGGCCTTCGCCTCGGCGACGCAGGACATCGCCGTCGACGCCTGGCGTATCGAGGCCACCGGCCCCGAGCTGCAGGGGCCGACCGCCGGCGCCTACCAGCTGGGCTATCGCATCGCCATCCTCTCGGCCGGCGCCGGGGCGCTCTACGCCGCGGAGATCTACGACTGGACCACCGCCTATCTTGTGATGGCCGCGCTCGGCATGGTGGGCATCGTCACGACCCTGCTGATCCGCGAGTCGCCGCAGCCGGCGGTGGAGGCGGAAGCCCCTGCAGCGGACGCGCCGCGCGATCCGCTATCGCGCATCAGCGCCTGGCTGATGTCGGCGGTGGTCGGCCCCATCGTCGACTATTTCCAGCGCATGGGTTGGCTGGGCCTGGCGATCCTCGCCTTCATCGCGCTGTTCCGCATCAGCGACATCACCTTGGGCGTGATGGCCAACCCGTTTTACATCGACATGGGCTTCTCGAAGTCCGACATCGCCTCGGTCACCAAGCTCTACGGCTTCTGGATGTCGGTGGGCGGCGCGCTGGCCGGCGGCGTGATCGTGGCGCGCTATGGCGTGCGCTCGCCGCTGATCTGGATGGCCTTGCTGCTGCCGCTGACCAACCTGCTCTTCGCCCTGCTCGCCGCGCGCGGCGCGCCCGATCTGTGGCTGCTGGCAGCGACGATCTCCGCCGACAATTTCGTCACCGGCATCTCCGGCTCTGTCTTCATCGCCTATCTCTCCGGTCTGACCAACACCGCCTACACAGCCACCCAGTACGCCCTGTTCACCTCGCTGATGCTGCTGCCCGGCAAGTTCCTCGGCGGCTGGTCGGGTGCCATCGTCGACTGGGCGGAGGCCAACAGCCGCAAGCTGCCGCTGCTCGGCGATCTGCTGATCACGCTATCGGTGACGCCCAAGCACGAGGGCTATGTCGTGTTCTTCGTCTACACGACACTGGTCGGGCTGCCGGCCGTGATCCTGTCGATCTGGCTGGCGCGCCGCACGATGTCGACGCCAGGACCGGCGGGATGACCATCCGCAACTTCGAGGCTCTGTTCCGCCCGGCATCCATCGCCCTGGTCGGCGCCAGTTCCCGGCCCGGCGCCGTCGGCGCCTTGATCGCGCGCAACCTGCAGGCTGGCGGCTTCAACGGTCCGATCTGGCTGGTCAACCGCAACGGTCGGCCGTGCGGCGATCATCCGACGCTCAGGAGCATCGCTAACCTGCCGGCCACGCCCGATCTCGCGATCCTCAGCGTGCCCGTCGATCAGGTCGCCGCCTCGATCGCAGCGCTCGCCAAGCGCGGCACGCGCGCCGCCGTCGTCATCACCGACGGCCTCGACGCGGCGCAACGCGCCGTCGTGCTCGGCGCCGCGCGGTCGAACACCATGCGAATCGTCGGGCCAAACTGCCTGGGCATCATGATGCCGGCGTTGGGCCTGAACGCGACCTTCGCCCATCGCCTGGCGCTCAGAGGCGGCTTGGGCTTCGTCAGCCAATCCGGCGCAGTGATCACGGCGGCGATCGACTGGGCGAGCGCGCGCAACATCGGCTTCAGCCATGTCGTGTCGCTGGGCGAGATGAGCGACGTCGACTTCGGCGACATGCTCGACTGGCTGGCGCTCGACCAGGTCACCACGGCGATCCTGCTGCACGTCGAATCGATCACCAACGCGCGCAAGTTCATGTCGGCGGCGCGCGCCGCCGCGCGGTCGAAGCCGGTGATCGTGCTGAAGGCCGGACGCAGCGAAGCGGCGGCGCGCGCCGCGCATGCCCATGTCGGCGCGCTGGCCGGCGCCGACGCGGTCTACGACGCCGCCTTCCGACGCGCCGGCATGTTGCGCGTCGAGGATCTCGACGGGCTGTTCGAGGCCACCGCCAGCCTGGCCTCGAGCCGACCGCTGTTCGGCGACCGGCTGGCGATCCTCACCAATGGCGGCGGCCTGGGCGTGCTGGCGGCCGACGCGCTGATCGAGGCCGAGGGCCGCCTCGCCGATCTTGCGCCGGAGACGCTGGCGAAGCTCGATGTGCGCCTGCCGTCGACCTGGTCGCGCGGCAATCCCGTCGACGTCCTGGGCGACGCGCCGGCGGAGCGTTACGAGCACGCGCTGGAGACGCTGTTGGCCGATCCCGGCGTCGATGCCGCGCTGGTGCTGAACTGCCCGACGGCGGTGACGCCGGGCGAGGATTCGGCGCGGGCGACCGTCGCCGCGGCGTCGCGCACGCGCAAGCCGGTGCTGACCAGCTGGGTCGGCGCCGAGGCGCAGATCGAGGCGCGCAAGGTGCTGCTCGCGGCCAATCTACCGGGCTACGAGACGCCGCGTCAGGCGGTGCGCGGCTTCATGGATCTGGTGACCTGGCGACGCAACCGCGTGGCGCTGATGGAGACGCCACCCTCGCAGCCCGAGGAATTCGCGCTCGACACCGCCGCGGCGCGCGCCGTCATCGCCGCCGCAAGCGCGCAAGGACGCGACGTGCTGAACGAGGCCGAGGCCAAGGCGGTGCTCGACGCCTGCGCCATCCCGGTGGTCGACACTTTTGTCGCGCGCGGCCCCGAGGAGGCGGTCGACGCGGCCGCGCGCATCGGCGCGCCGGTCGCGTTGAAGATCCTGTCACCGGACATCGCACGTCGATCCGATGTCGGCGGCGTGGCGCTCGACCTGCGCAACGAGGGCGAGGTGCTGCGCGCCGCGTCGGACATGCGCGCGCGCGTCGCGCGCCTGCGGCCGGAGGCGCGCATCGAGGGTTTCGCCGTGCAGCGTATGGTCGAGCGGCGCGACGCCTGGGAACTGATCGTCGGCCTGACCGAGGATCGTACTTTCGGGCCGGTGGTTCTGTTCGGCCATGGCGGCGCCGCGGTCGAACGCCTGGCGGATAGCGCGCTCGGCTTGCCACCGCTCAACATGAAGCTGGCGCGCGACATGATCGAGGACACGCGCGTCTGGCGCTTGCTGCAGGGCTATGATGGACGGCCGGCCGCGGCGATTGACGTCATCGCGCTGACCCTGATCAAGGTGGCGCAGATCGCCGCCGAGCTGCCGGAAATCGCGGCGCTGGAGATCAATCCCTTGCTGGCCGATTCGCGGGGCGTCATGGCGCTGGACGCGCGCATCCGCCTGCGCGCCAAAGATGCGCCGGTCCGTACGCTCGCCATCCGCCCCTATCCGCGCGGGCTGGAGCGCAAGGAGGCTTTGCGCGATGGAAGGACCTTCACCTTGCGGCCGATAAGGCCGGAGGACGAGGACGGGTTGCGCGCCATGGGCGAACGGCTGGAGCGCGAGGACATCCGCATGCGCTTCTTCGCGCCGCTGGCGCATCTGACGCACGAGCTCGCCGCGCGTTTGACGCAGATCGACTACGACAGGCAGATGGCCTTCGTCGCGCTGGACGGCAACGGCGAGATCTGGGGCGTGGTGCGTCTGTCGGCCGATCCCGACAATGTCGGCGCCGAGTTCGCGATCATCGTGCGCAGCGATCTGAAAGGCGCCGGACTCGGCCGCCTGCTGATGGCGCGCATCATCGCCTATGCGCGCCAGCGCGGGCTGGCGCGGGTCGAGGGTCTGGTCCTGCGCGAGAACGAGACCATGCTGGATTTCAGCCGGCGCCTGGGCTTCGCCATCACCGGCGTGCCGGACGATCCCACCCTGGTGCGCGTCGTGCTCGAGCTCGGCGGATCAGTGCCGAGCGGCGAGCCCGCCATCGACGGTGAAGACGACGCCGCTGGTATAGGCTGAGCGATCCGAGGCGAGGAACACCGCGAGGTCGGCGATCTCCTGCGGCTCGCAGGGCCGGCCCATCGGCAGGTGCTTGGTGAGTTCCGGCCAGCGGTCGGGATTGCCGAGCTCCTTCTGCGCCTGCGAGCGCATCAGCGTCACCAGGCGATCGGTACGCGTCGCTGGCGGGTTGATCGCCACCACACGCACGCCGCTCTCGATGCTCTTCGACCCCACCGTGCGGGTGAACATCATCAGCGAGGCGTTGCCCATGCTGCCGGCGGCGTAGTCGTAGTTCGGCATCTCGCCGGCCAGGCCGATGATGTTGACGATCACGCCGCGCTTGCGCGCCTTCATCTCGGTCAGCATGGCGCGTGTCATGTTGATGTAGCCGAAGACCTTGAGGTTCCAGACCTCGCGCCACTTGGCCTCGTCGATGGTCTCGACGTCGCCACGTGGGATCGCGCCGGCGTTGTTGACCAGGATGTCGACGTTCGAGCAGGCCTTCACCAGCCCGCGCGCCGCGTCGCCGTCGGCGAGGTCGACGGCGTGCAGGTCGACCGAGACGTTGAAGCGCTGACGCAGCCGGTTCCGGGCCTCGTCCAGATTCTGCTGACTGCGCGCCGCCAGGTGCACGTTGCAGCCCTCGGCGGCGAAGGATTCGGCGCAGGCGTAGCCGATACCCTTCGACCCGCCCGTGATCAGGACCGATTTGCCCGTCAGCCGGAGATCCATGATGTCCTCCCCATAACAGGCGGCCATGATCGAGGACGCGCGCGAAGCGATCAACCTATGCCCAAACCAAGCTCAGTCATGCAATCGAAACATACATCATGATATAAATGCATTGCTGCGATGCAGCATTTTCACTAATCGGGCAATGATTCTGACCCATATACTGCACTGTACCGGCCAAAGACGCCGGAGTACCCGGGAGGGGCGCTCTAACCCTTAAGGAGGTTAGCATGCACCCTGACAAATCCTTCGCCGAGATCCAGGCCCAGATCGACAAGGGCACGCTGCGGTACTCGCCCGAGGTGATCGGCGCCATCCAGGCCCATGCCCGCGCGATGCGGGCAGTTGAGATGGGCCGGCTGATCGGCCGCGCGCTGAACGGGTTGGGCGCGCGCCTCGCGGCGGCCGCGACGGCCTTCGCCAAGACGCCCGGCCCGACCACGCGCTGACACCGGATAGCGAGAAAGGATCAGCACAATGGCCGCCACCACCGACTCATTCCTCGGCACCGCCGTCGCACGGCGAGCCGCGGCTTCGCCGCTCAGCGGCATCATCGGCACCTTGCGCCTGTGGCGTCAGCGCTCGATCGAGCGCGCGATGCTGGCGCGCATGACCCAGCGCGACATCGCCGACATGGGCATGACCGAAGCCGATATCCGCTACGAAATGGACAAGCCGTTCTGGCGCGCATGACGCCCGACCCTGTCCAACCCAACACCGTCGAACGCGCGGCAGCGACGCCGCGCGTCCGTCTGTCATTCGCGTCCCGAAGCCGCTAAACCCCCGGTCCCCGTCATGCCGCGAGACAGCGATTTGCCCGCGCCTTCCGCAACGACTGTCGACCGCCGGCTGACTCCGGGGCTGATCGCCGTGCTGGCGATGCTGACGGCGTTCACGCCGATGTCGATCGACATGTATCTGCCGGCGTTCCCGACCATCCGCGGCGACTTCCAGGCCAGCGCCTCTCAGATCCAGCTCAGCCTCTCGGCCTTCATGCTGGCTTTCGGCTTCGGCCAGATCTTCTACGGCCCGCTCGGCGACTATTTCGGCCGCAAGCCGGTGCTGATCGCCGGCGTCGTGCTCTACATCGCCTCCAGCGCCTTGTGCGCGCTGGCCGACAACGCCAACCAGCTGGTGGCGCTGCGCATCGTCCAGGGCCTGAGCGCCGGCGCCGCCCCTGTGATGGCCCGCACCATGGTGCGCGACCTCGCCGAGCGCGATCGCGCGGCGCAGGTGATGTCGATCCTGATGGCCTCGGTCAGCATGGCGCCGATGCTGGCGCCGCTGATCGGCAGCGTGGTGATGGATCTGTTCGGCTGGCGCGCGATTTTCCTGACGCTGGCGCTGTTCGGGACGCTGGCGCTCGTCGCCGCCAGCCTGAAGCTCGAGGAGACGCTGCGTCCGGAGCTGCGCGGCCCGTTGAACTTCGGTGGCATCCTGGAGCGCTTCGGCGAGCTGCTGAGCACGCGCACTTACATGGGCTATGCGCTCACGACGGGATTCCTGTTTGGCGCGATGTTCTCGTTCATCTCGGTGTCGTCCTTCGTGCTGATCGAGATATACAAGCTGGGGCCAACGACCTACGCGCTGGTGTTCGGCGCTTCGGTGCTGGCGATGACCATCGCGGCCACCATCAACAGCCGCATCACGCGCCGCATCGGTGCCGACGTTGCGCTGCGCCGCGCCTGTTGGCTGCCGGCCATCGCCGGCGTGCTGCTGATCATCTACGGCGCGGTCGAGTCGCGCACCGGCGCGCTGGGCTGGGTGCCGATCCCGCTGCTGTCGATGTGCATGATCTCCGGCATGGCCTTCGTCGCGCCCAACGCCACCGCCTGCGCCCTGCAGCGCTATCCGCACATGGCCGGCGCCGCCGCCTCGCTGCTGGGCGTGGTGCAGTTCGGCTGCGGCTCGCTGTTTGGCGCGCTGGTCGGCCTGCTGATGAACGGCAGCGTGCTGCCCATGGCGCTGTTCATGGGCCTGGGCGGCCTGCTGTGCTTCGCCGCGCATCGGTTGCTCGTACGCGGCTGAGGGCGTGATACTCCCGGCGATCGACCGGGAGTACCACATGACCTTCTCCATCCTCGCCCGCTGCCCGCGGACGCGCATGCTGGGCATCGCCACGGCGACGCGCTCCTTCGCTGTCGGTAGCCGTGTGCCCTTTGCAGCGGCACGGCTGGGCGTGGTCGCCATCATGGCCAAGGCCGACGCGCGGCTCGGCCATTTCGCCATGAGCCAACTCGCCGCCGGCCATAAGGCGCAAGCCACGCTCGACGCGGTGGTGCGCAACGATTCCTGGCCGGAGTACCGCCAGCTCGCGGTCATCGACGACGATGGCGCCATCGCCGTGCGCACCGGCGGCGACGCGGTCGCTTGGGCCGGCCACGACGTCAGCGACAACCTCGTCGTGCTGGGCAATGTGCTGCCCGGCCGCCAGACCATCGACGCGATGAAGGCGCGCTTCCTCGCGACCACGGATCAGCCATTCGAGGATCGCCTGCTTTTGGCGCTGGAAGCCGGCCGCGACGCCGGCGGCCAGATAGGAAGCCAGGTGTCGGCGGCGATCCTTGTCTACGACCAGGACCGCTTCGCGCGCATCGATCTGCGCGTCGATCAGCACGACGAGCCGGTCGGCGAGCTGCGTCGCGTCTTCGAGGCCTACCGCCCCTACATCCCCTACTACGTCCAGCGCCAGCGCGATCCGCGCGTGCCGCCGTGGCACGAGTGGAAACCGTAGGCTTCGTCAGCGGAACGCCATCCACAACAACGCCAGGCCGGCGATCAGCATCACGCCGTCGATCAGCAGGCGGAAGGTGTCGGGCTTCATGCCCAGCACAAAGCGCTTGGCGACAAAGGCGCCGGCCATCAGCGAGGCACCGACGATCAGCCCGTTGACGATCGCCTCCATCGGCAGCGCGCCGGAGGCGCGGAAAGTCACGGACTTGCTGAGGAAGACGAAGATCGAGGTCGCGGCCTCGGTGGCGATGAAAGCGCCCTTGACCAGGCCATAGGCGGAGATCGCCGCGACGTTGAGCGGGCCGGTCGAGGCGACGATGCCGGTGAGGAAGCCGATCGCCGCGCCGACGATCGCCAGATGCCAGAGTCCCAGCTTCAGGTCGCGCGATGCCAGCCAGCGCCGGCCGGGAATCATCAGGATGAAGAAGACGCCCAGGGACGCGTCGACAATTTGCGCCGGTAGCGCCAGCAAGGTGCGCGCGCCCAGCGCGGCGGCGGGAATGCCGGTCAGCGCGTACACAGCGGTGGCTTTCCAGTCGGTCTCGCGCCACCACGCCACGACCTTGGCGCCGTTTCCCAGCAGCGAGGCGACGGCCATGATCGGCACCGCCTGTTGCGGGCCGTACTGCGCCACCAGGATCGGGATCAGGATGATCGCGGCGCCGGTACCGACGATGCCGCTCACCGTGCCAGCGACCAGTCCGACCGCCAGCACGAAGAGCAGCTCCAAGGCGCCAGCCACCGATCAGCGCCTCAGATCAATCATCTCGACGATGCCCTGATCGGTACCCACCGCGAGGCTCCAGCCGCCGGGCGACCACGCCAGCGCGCTGACCTGGCCGTCGCCGGCCAGCTTGACCACCGCGCTGCGCCGGGTCTTGCTGTCGCCGAGCTGCACCTCGCCGGTGTCGAAGCCGGCGGCGATGAACGAATCGGCGGGATGGGCGGCGATCGCCGTCATGATGCCCGCGCCCTCGTCGCCGAACTGGATCGGCGGCTTGCCCTCCGGCCCCTTGCCGGCGAAGGGCCAGCCGGTGAACAGGCTGGTGGCGGTGCCGTACAGAAACCGCGCGTCGTGCGACCAGGCGAGCTGCTTCACCTTCACCGGATAGCCGGACATCTGCATGTCCTTGCCCGTCGCCAGGCGCCAGACATGCAGCGCGTTGTCCTGGGTGCCGGTGGCGATGAACTTCGAGTCGGGGCTGTAGGCGACCGCGACGTGCGAGCCCTTCCATTCGAGTGTGCGCGCCGCCGCATCGGCCGGCTTCAGCACATGGATGGTGACGCCGCCGTAATGCGCCGCCACGAGGCGGGAGCCATCGGGGCTGAAATCGATATCGGCGACGGTGCTGGGATGTGGCCCCAGCACGCGGCGACCGCTCGGGCCGTGCACGACGATCTCCTTGCCGGCGACGACGGCTAAGGTGCCGGACTTCGCATGCGCCGCCATTCGCTCGAGCCAGCGTCCCTTGAAGGTCTCGATCTCGTGCGGCGTCTCGCCGTGGCGCAGCAGCCGGCCGTCGTCACCGCCGCTGACGAAGCCCTCGCCCGCCGGATCGGCGACGATCGAGAGCGCCACGCCCTTGTGCGCCGGCTCCGGCGCCACGGGCACGGCGTCGCTCGTCGCGTCGATGCGCCAGACGCGGCCATCGCCGCTGGCCACGCCGAGCACTCGACCAGTCCGGTCGTAGGCCAGCCCGCTGACCCAGGCGCCGGTCTCGACGCGTCGGCGCGGCGGCAGTCGCTGCGCGAAGCCCGCTTCACTCATCGCGTGGCGCAGGCCGCGAAGCCACGCCGAAGCTGCTCGACGTCGAGCTTGCGGCCGATGAAGACCAGCTTGCTCATGCGCTTCTCGCTGTCCTTCCAGGGATTGCCCCAGTCGCCGTCCATCATCATGTGCACGCCCTGGAAGACGTATTTCTTCGGCGCGCCCGAGATATCGAGAATGCCCTTGCTGCGGAAGATGTCGGTGCCGAACTCGCGCAGGATCGTCGAGATCCAGCGCTGGAACTTCTGATCGTCTATCGGCTTGTCGCTGGTCAGCGAGATGCTCCCGATGTTCTCGAGGTGATGGTGATGGTGGTGGTCATGGTGATGATCATGTGTGGGATCGTCGCAATGCTCGTGGTCATGATCGTGCAGATGGTGGTGACCCTCCTCGAGGAAGTCCGGCTCGATCTCGAGGATGCGCTTCAGGTCGAAGGCGTGGCGATCGAGGATCTCGGCCAGCGCCACCGCGCTCTTCTGGGTACGGTGCAGCCGGGCGTACGGATTGATCTGGCGCAGCCGCGCCTCGACCTTGGCCAGCTCCTCCGGTGTCACCAGGTCGGTCTTGTTGAGCAGGATCACGTCGGCGAAGGCCGCCTGCTCGCGCGCCTCGACGCCGTCGTCGACATGCAGCAGGAAGTGGCGCGCGTCGACCACGGTGACGATGGCGTCGAGCCGCGTGCGCGTGCGCACCTCGTCGTCCTGGAAGAAGGTCTGCGCCACCGGGCCGGGATCGGCCAAGCCCGTGGTCTCGACGATGATGCCGTCGAGCGTGCCCGGCCGCTTCATCAGCCCGCCGATGACGCGGATCAGGTCTCCACGCACGGTGCAGCAGATGCAGCCGTTGTTCATCTCGAAGATTTCCTCGTCGGTACCGACGACGATGTCGTTGTCGATGCCCAGCTCGCCGAACTCGTTGATCACGACCGCGTATTTGCGGCCGTGGTTCTCGGTGAGGATGCGGTTGAGCAGCGTGGTCTTGCCGGCGCCGAGATAGCCGGTGAGCACGGTGACGGGGACTTGGGACATCGGGAACTCTCCTGGAGGCCGATCACGGAGATAGCGTCGGCCGGCGGCCTCGTAAAGGCGCGATCCCCTTTCACCGACAAGGGTGATTCAGGGTAAGGTGCCCGCCGAGGGGATAGGAGTCACCGCGGCCGGGGTATGGACAAAAACCTCTTCAAGTATGTCTGGCGCAACAGCAGGCCCGAGCAGCTCATCATCCTGGGCTTGGTCGTGCTGGCGCAGGTGTTCTATTTCGCCTCGCTGAACATTCCCAAGACCATCGTCAACGACGGCATCGAGGGCAAGGCGTTCAAGAGCGCCCAGACGGTGCCGTTCCTGCGCATCGACCTGCCGGTTCCGTCCTTCATCTCGGATGTCGGCTCGATCCGCCTGTTCGACGGCCTGTCGCTGGCGCAATGGCCCTACCTGGTGGGCATGAGCTGCCTGTTCCTGGTGATGGTCACCATCAACGGGTTGTTCAAGAAGACCATCAACACCCAGAAGGGCCGTATGGGCGAGCGCATGCTGCGCCGCCTGCGCTACCAGCTCTACGACCGCATCCTGCTGTTTCCGCCGGCGCATTTCCGCAAGGTCAAGCAGGCCGAGCTGGCGGGCATGATCAACAACGAGATCGAGCCGCTGGGCGGCTTCATCGGCGACGCCTATGTGCAGCCCGCCTTCCTCGGCGGCCAGGCGATCACCGCGCTGCTGTTCATCATGCTGCAGAATATCTGGCTGGGCCTGATCGTGATCGCCGTGTTGGCGGTGCAGGCCTTCATCATCCCGAAGCTGCGGCGCAAGATCGTCGCGCTGGGCAAGCAGCGGCAGATCACCGCCCGGCAGTTCTCCGGCCGCGTCGCCGAGACGGTCGACGGCGTGCAGGAAGTGCACGTGCATGCCGCCTCGAACTACGAGCGCGCGGACATCGTCGGCCGGTTGGGCCGCATCTTCCACATCCGCTTCGAGCTGTTTCAGCGCAAGTTCACGGCCAAGTTCCTCAACAACCTGCTGGCGCAGACCACGCCGTTCCTGATCTACCTGATCGGTGGCTATTTCGTGCTGTTCGGCGACATGCAGGTCGGCGCCGTGGTCGGCGTGCTACTGGCCTACAAGGACCTGCCCGGCCCGGTGAAGGAGCTGATCGACTGGGACCAGCAGCGCCAGGACATGCAGCAGCGCTATGAGCAGGTGATCGAGCAGTTCGAGCCCGACGGCATGCTGGCGGCCGAGCTGCAGGCGATCCCCGACGCCGCCGCGCCGGCGCTCAGCGGCGAGGTCCAGCTCAACGGCGTGGCCCTGGCCGAGGAAGGCGGCGCGCCTGTGCTCGACGCCGTCACGCTGAGCTTCCCGATCAGCCGAAAGGTCGCCGTGGTCGGCGGCGCCGGCGGCGGCAAGGAGGCGCTGGCGCAGATCGTCGCCCGCGTGGCACACCCGACCGGCGGCGGCGTGGCGATCGGCGGCAGGGATCTCGCGGAGCTGCCCGAAGCGACGGTCGGCGCGCGCCTGTCCTATGTCGGCCAGGACGTCTACCTGCTGCCGGTGACGATTCGCGAGAACCTCCTCTACGGCCTGAAGTTCCGGCCGCGCGGGCCGGCGGCCTACGAGGGCGCCGCCCTGCGGCAACGCGAGACCGAGGAGCGCGAAGCGCGGCGCGCCGGCAACCCGGTGCTCGACGTCGCCGCCGACTGGGTCGACTACGAGGCCGCCGGCGCCAGCGGCCCGCACGACATCGATCAGCGCATCATCGAGGCGCTGCGCGTCGTCGAGCTCGAGGCCGACGTCTACCGCTACGGGCTGCGCGGCACCATCGACCCGGCCGAGCGGCCGGCGGTGGCCGAGTCGATCCTCAAGGCGCGCGCCGAACTGCACAGCCGGCTGGCCGATCCGGCCTTCGCCGGCCTCGTCGAGCCCTTCGATCGAGACCGCTACAACCGCAACATGTCGGTGGCCGAGAACGTGCTGTTCGGCACCGCGGTGGGCCGCACCTTCGACCCCGAGAACATCACCGCCAATCCCTACATGCGGAAGGTGCTCAACGAGCTCGACCTCGCCACGCCGCTGGCCGAGATGGGCGTCGAGATCGCCCGCACCATGGTCGAGCTGTTCGCCGACCTGCCCGCCGGCCACCCGTTCTTCGAGCAGTTCAGCTTCATCACCGCCGAGGAACTGCCGGAGTTCCGCGCCCTGATCACCCGGCTGAGCGGCCGCAACGTCACCGATCTGTCGGCAGAGGAACGCGCGCGCCTGCGGGCGCTGCCCTTCCGCTACATCGAGGCGCGCCATCGCCTGGGCCTGATCGACGAGGCGATGGAGCAGCGGCTGCTGGTCGCCCGCAAAGCCTTCGCCCAGGGCCTGCCGTCGGAGTTCGCCGCCGACATCGAGTTCTACGACGTGGCGCGCTACAACGGCGCCGCCACCCTGCAGGACAACATCCTGTTCGGCCGTCTCGTCTACGGCCAGGCGCAGGGCGCCGACCGGGTGGGCGACCTGATCGCCGAGGTGCTCGACGGCCTGGGCGTGCGCGCCGTCGCGGTCCAGGTCGGACTCGACTACAATGTCGGCGTCGCCGGCAAGCGCCTGTCGGCCGGCCAGCGCCAGAAGGTCGGCATCGCCCGCGCCCTGTTGAAGCGGCCCGACCTGCTGGTGCTCAACGAGCCCACCGCTGTGCTCGACGCGGCGACGCAGCAGCGCCTGCTCGACAAGATCCTCGCGGCGCGCGGCTCGCATGGCGTGCTGTGGACGCTCAGCCGCACCGCGCAGGCGGAGCGCTTCGACGAGGTGATCGTCATGCAGGGCGGGCGGATGACGGCGCGCGGCGCGCCGTCGGAGCTGTCGAGCGACAAGACCTACACCGACCTATTGGCGGCCGGGTGATCGCACAGGGGACCAACCATGAGCATCCACGAGGAAGTCGAGTTGCTGAAGGGCGTGCCGCTGTTCACCAAGCTGGAGCCCAACAAGCTGAAGCTGCTGGCCTTCACCAGCGAGCGCCTGACCTTCGCGGCCGGCCAGGATCTGTTCCGGCAAGGCGAGTTGGGCGACGCGATGTATGTCGTGCTCGGCGGCACGGCCGACATCATCATCGAGACTCCGTCGGGCCCGCTCAAGGTGGCCGAGCTGAAGAAGAACGGCTTCGTCGGCGAGATCGCCATCCTGTGCGACGTGCCGCGGACCGCCACGGTCACGGTGCGCGAGACCTTGACGGCGCTGAAGATCACCAAGGAGCTGTTCTTCCGCATGGTCACCGAGTTCCCGACCATGGCGGTCGAGATCATGCGCGAGCTCGCCCATCGCCTCGACGACACCAACCGCCAGCTCAGCGCGATGAGGGCCCGCGCCGCGTGATGCTCAATTCATGAGCCGTCTCGACTCCTTCATCCGCCGCATGCAGGCGCAGCGCGATTGCCTCAACCACGTGGCGCCGCTGGTGCGCGCGATGCCGGGTCCGATCCTCGAGGTCGGCCTGGGCAACGGCCGCACCTACGACCATCTGCGCGAGCTCTTCCCCGGCCGCGCCATCCACGTTTTCGAGCGCGAGGTGCGCGCGCATCCCGATTGCGTGCCGCCCGACGCGCTGCTGTTTCTCGGCGATGCGCGCGAGACGACGGCCAAGGCCTGTGACCAGCTCGCGGGCGCGGCCGCCTTGATCCATTCCGATCTCGGCACCGGTGACCACGCCGCCAACGCTGAGATCGGCCGCTGGCTGGGGCCGGCGCTCGACCGGCTGCTGGCGCCCGGCGGCTATGTCGTGGCCAACCAGCCGCTCGACGTCGCGCGCTGGACGCGGCTGCCGGAGCCGCCCGGCGTGCCGCGCGACCGCTACTTCCTCTACCGCGCCGGCTAGCGCCGGATCAGCCGCAGCAGCACCAGGAGCAGAATGGCGCCCAGCACGGCGCCGAAGAGGCCCGCCGTCTGTCCGGGCTGGTAAATGCCCAGCGCCTGGCCGCCATAGGTGGCGACGATCGAGCCGACCACACCCACGGCGGTCGTGGCGAGAAAGCCGCTGACATCGCGGCCGGGCAGCAGGAATTTCGCGATCAGGCCGACGAAGAAGCCGATAACGATCGTGAGCAGAAGCGCGCCGAGATCCATAAGCTCCTCCGGTCGGACCCGCCGACGCGCGACTATAGCATCCCGCGTCTCCTGCATCGCTTCCGTGACAGGATCGCCGAGCACGGCGGGCGCCGGCTTGGCTACAGTCGCCGCTCAACAAGGCGATCGCCGGGGAGACCAACGCCGTGACCGATGAAGCGCTCCCGCTGCAGGGCATCAAGGTGCTCGACGTCAGCTCCTTCATCGCCGCGCCGGCGGCGGCCGTGGTGCTGGGCGACTGGGGCGCCGATGTCATCAAGATCGAGCCGCCGGGCGTCGGCGATCCGCATCGCCAGAGCTGGCGCAACGCCAGCTATCCGCAGGCCAACGTCAACTTCACCTGGCAGCTCGACGCCCGCAACAAGCGCTCCCTGGCGCTCGACCTGAAGGCGCCGGAGGGCCGCGCCGCGCTCCTGCGCCTGATCGCCCAGGCCGACGTGATGATCATCAACTTCCCGCCGCCGGTGCGCGAGCGGCTAGAGCTTTCCTGGGAGGATATCGAGCCGGTCAACCCGCGGCTGATCTACTTCTCGCTCACCGGCTATGGCGAGAGCGGCCCCGATCGCGATCGGCCGGGCTTCGACGTCACCGCCTTCTTCGCCCGCTCCGGCATCCTCGACGCGGCGCGCTATGAAGGCCAGCCGCCGCATTTCTCGCTACCCGCGCAGGGCGACCGCGCCACCGCCATGACCATCGTCTCGGCGATCATGATCGGTCTGTTCCGCCGCGAGCGTACCGGCAAGGGCGGCTGGGTCGGCACCTCGCTGTACGCCAACGGCGCCTGGTCCAACGGCACGCTGACCCAGGCGGCGATGCTGGGCGCCACCCTGCCGCCGCGCCCGCCGCGCGAGCGCGCGCGCTCGGCGCTGGGCCAGCAATACGTGACCAAGGACGGCCGCTGGTTCCTGCTGATCGCCAACCCCGAGGAGAAGCACTGGCCCAATATCGCCCGCGCGCTCGGCCACGCGGAGTGGATCACGGATCCGCGCTTCGTCGACCGCCACACGCGGCGCACCCACGCCGTCGAGCTCTTGGCGCTGATCGAAGCGGAGATCGCACAGCACGACTGGGCGCATTGGTCGGGCGTGCTGACCCGCATCGGCGTGCCGTTCGGCGAGATCGGCCGGGTGATCGACGTGCCCGACGACGAGCAGGCCCAGCACGCCGGCATCGTCGTACCCTGCGATGGCGAGGGCATCTCGCGCACCCTCAACAACCCGATCCGCCTGGGCTTCGCCCAACCGCGCCGCGCCGGCAAGCCGCCCGCCGTGGGCGAGCACAGCGAGGCGATCCTGAAGGAAGCCGGCTACGCCGACGCCGAGATCGCGGCGATGAAGGCCAAGGGCGTCGTCGGCTAGCCCGGCGTCGCGCGCCAGTTGACCCGCCCCTACCCGGCGCGGGAGGGTGCTCACCGCGAGGAAAACGCCCGAGGACAAGATGCCCAACCTGCCGACCTACGAAGTGCACGCCTGCAAGTACGCCCATCTGCCGCGCAAGGCACACGAGGTGCAGATCATGGCCGATCCGCATGACGGCGATCACCCCATGGACTATTTCGTCTGGGTGGCGATCCCGCTGGGCGAGGACGGCAAGCGTCTGGTCGGCGGCCAGCCGATCGTCATCGACACCGGCTTCAGCGAGACGGTGGGCGCCCAGCGCGGTCGCAAGATGCTGCGCTCGCCAGCGCTGACCCTGCGCGACCTCGGCGTCGAGCCCGACGACGTGCGCGACGTCATCATCACGCATCTGCACTACGATCACGTCGGCGGCTGGGCGATGTTTCCCAACGCGCGCTACCACGTGCAGGACCGGGAGATGCAATTCGCCACCTCCAGGCACATGACCAAGAAACCGTTCCGCCACGCCTACGAGGTCGAGGAAGTGGTGGCGATGGTGCGCCATCTCTACGGCGATCGCGTCGTCTTCCATGACGGCGACGGCGAGATCGCGCCCGGCCTGACGGTGCATCACATCGGCGGCCACACCATGGGCATCCAGTCGGTGCGGGTGTGGACGCGCAACGGCTGGCTCGTGCTGGCCTCGGACGCGGCGCACTACTATTGGGGCATCGAGGACGACAAGCTGTTCGCCATCGTCTTCAATGTCGCCGACATGCTGGCCGGCTATGACAAATTGAAGAAGCTCGCCGACGGCCGCCAGGACATGGTCGTGCCCGGTCACGACGCCCGCGTGATGGACCGCTATCCACCCTCGAGCGCGGCGTTGAAGGGCTGGGCGGTCAGGCTGGATTAGCAGCCGCGCGCAACGCCGCCCAATTCGCGAGCTTGACGCGCGGCCGGCCTTCGCGTGCGCCGGCCTCGCTCTCGGTCTTGTCGATGCGCAGCCAGCCAGCGGTGTCGATTGGCGCGACGCCGCGCGACGCGAGCAGCGCATCGAGGCCGCCGGGCCCGGGCTTCGACGACGGCGCGAGATCGGCGACCAGGCGTTCGGCGACGGCGAAGGAATCGGCGCGATTGGTGGGGATGGTGCCGCTCGGACCGCGACGGGCCCAGCCGACGACGTAGACGCCAGATAGCCCGCGCACGCGCCCCTCGTCGTTGGCGACGCGGCCCCGCTCGGCCGGCAGGCCATCGGGCAGGATCGCGTCGTAGCCGATACAGGTGATCACCAGATCGGCCGGCGCGTAGGAGCCGTCGGCGAAGTTGACGCCGACGACGCGGCCATTCTCGCCGCTCAAGGTCAGCGGCGTGCGATGGAACCGGAACGCCAGACTGACGGGCTTGGCGCCGGGTGCGTTAGCCGAGAAGCCACGCAACGCCTCGATGTTCTTCTGCTTGCGCAGGCGTTCAGGCGTCGGATCGCTTTCGGGCGGCGATGCGTTCGCGACATCGGCGGCGTCGACCAGCGCCACGGCGCGCGCCAGCCGGCCCATCTCGTTGAGCTCGTTGATGGTGAAGCTGGCCTCGGCTGGTCCGCGCCGACCGTAGAGCGTCACCGTTTCCAGCTTCAGGGCAGCGATCGCGGCCTGGGCGCGCGGATCGATGTCGGACTTGGCCATCTCCTCAGCGGTCTTGGCAAAGACGCGCGCCACGTCGATGGCGACATTGCCGTTGCCGATCACCGCGACGTGGCGCGTCTGCGCGATGGTCTGGGTGAGGTCGGCGGCGTCGGGATGCGCGTTGAACCAGTCGACGAAACGCATCGAGCCCATCACGCCCTCGAGGTCCTCGCCGGGAATGCCCAGCCGGCGGTCGCGGCCGCAACCGGTGGCGATGACGATCGCGTCATAGAGGCTTCCCAACTCCTCAAGCGACACATCGCGGCCCAGCTCCACGCCGCCGACGAACCGCACGCCGGGCTTCGCCAGCAGCCGGTCGAACTGCCGCGTCACGCCCTTGGTGCCCTGGTGATCGGGCGCCACGCCAAAGCGCGCCAGGCCGAACGGCGTCGGCAGACGGTCGATGATGTCGATCCGCGCGTCGGGTCGCGCGCGGGTGAGCGCATCGACGGCGTAGAAGCCCGAGGGGCCGGCGCCGACGACGGCGATGGAGGCGGGGGATTGGGTCATGGCGATCACCGCGACCTTGGCCGAGGCGTCGATGGACGGCAAGGGATGTCGATAGACCCGCGCGCGATCGATCAGCCGCACCTGTCATCGCGAGCGCAGCGAGGGATCTCTTTGGGAGCGCCGGCGTCCCGCCGGCATCTTCATG
>CAYTFW010000002.1:0-103372 GCA_964437145.1 uncultured Rhizobiaceae bacterium | reverse complement strand
ACATCACCGAGTTCGGCCTGTTCGTCGGCCTGCCCGGCGACATCGACGGCATGGTCCATCTCAGCGATCTGTCGTGGGACCTGCCGGGCGAGGAAGCGATCCGCAACTTCAAGAAGGGCGACGTCGTCAAGGTCAAGGTGCTCGACGTCGACACCGACAAGGAGCGCATTTCGCTGGGCATCAAGCAGCTGCTCAACGACCCCTTCGAGAAGGTCAACGCCATCAAGAAGGGCGAGGTTGTCACCGCGGTGGTCTCGGCCATCCAGGAAGGCGGCCTCGACGTCACGGTGGCCGACGGCATCCCGGGCTTCATCCGCAAGACCGAGCTCAGCCGCGACCGCTCCGAGCAGCGCCCGGATCGCTACGCCGTGGGCGACAAGATCGACGCCAAGGTGACCAACATCGACCGCGCGGCGCGCCGCGTGGTGCTGTCGGTCAAGGCGCGCGAGGCCGACGAGGAGAAGCAGGCGATGGCCGATTACGGCTCGTCCGACTCCGGCGCCAGCCTGGGCGACATCCTGGGCGCCGCGCTCAACCGCGCCCGCAAGCCGAACGAGGACGGCGACGCCAAGTAGTCGCCATCCCTGTCGCGACATTCCGCCGGCCCGTCCTCCAGGACGGGCCGGTTTTCGTTGTGCGCCAGGCATGGCGCGTAGGTGCGCAAGCACTGTTTGGCCGAAGTGGTAAGCGGCCGATGACTTGGAGGTGCAAGTCCTCTGCGGGCCCTGGTGATGGGAACCGCTAGCCGAACAGCAAGGTCGTCGTCGCGAGGCGGGGTCTGAAGGAAGCTGTAAGCAAAGTGCCGGCCTGACGAACAGGCAGCGCATATGAGGCGTCCGCAACTGGGCGAGGAGGCAACGATCTCCGAAGCCCGAGATCACCCGGAAGGTGCGGGCGTAGATGCGCCAGGTATATGGAACGAAGGTCACGCGCATTACCCTGGGAGGTCTGTCGCTCCGCCCCTGGCAACAGGTGTGCTACCGGCGCCGCGAGGCGGCGGGATGGGGCGGCAGAAGTCAGCAGAGGCCGTAGTAGCCGGACCAAACGGCGAAGGGCTGAACGTGAAGCGCCGGAGGGAGGCCGGTCTTTCGATGGTGACAGCAGACGCAGGCGATGAAGCTGAGATGCTTCATACCCGCCCCGAGGGCAGCGGCCGGAAGCCGCGAGAGCAGGGAACGGGTGCGTCAACCGCCACGGCAGGACCGACGCCTTCCCATCCGGAGGTGGAGCTGCGGCTGATGGAAAGGATCGTCAGCCGAGAGAACATGATGGCGGCCTACCATCGGGTGATGACGAACAAGGGCGCCGCGGGCATCGACCGGATGACCGTGGAGCAATTGCAGCCGCATCTGAAGGAGCGCTGGCCGCGCATCAGAGAGGAACTGCTGGACGACCGATACACGCCGAAGCCGGTGCGCGGAGTGGAGATTCCAAAGCCCGGCGGAGGGGTGCGCCAATTGGGCATCCCGACGGTATTGGATCGGCTGATCCAGCAGGCGATGCATCAGGTGCTGATGCCACTCTTCGATCCAGGCTTCTCCGACGCCTCGTACGGCTTCCGTCCGGGGCGCGGCGCGCACGATGCGGTACTTGCCGCGCGGGCGCACATGGCCGAAGGCCGCCGCCTCGTGGTGGACCTCGACTTGGAGAAGTTCTTCGACCGGGTGAACCACGACGTGCTGATGGCACGGGTGGCGCGCCGGGTCGGGGACAAGCGGGTGCTACGGCTGATCCGCCGCTACCTGCAAGCTGGGTTGATGACGGGCGGGCTCACGACGGCACGGACCGAAGGGACGCCGCAAGGTGGCCCCTTGTCGCCGCTGCTGTCGAACATCCTGCTCGACGACCTCGACAAGGAACTCGAGCGACGGGGACACGCCTTCTGCCGCTACGCCGACGACTGCAACATCTATGTGCGGACGCGGCGCGCCGGCGAACGGGTGATGACCTCGATCACGCGGTTCCTGGCCGAGCGGCTACGGCTCAGGGTCAACGCCGCCAAAAGCGCCGTTGACCGGCCTTGGCAGCGAACCTTCCTGGGATACACCGTGACGGCCCATAAGCAGCCTCGCCTTCGCGTGGCGGCCAAGAGCGTGGCCCGGCTACGGAGCAAACTCAGGACGGCGCTTCGCCAGGGTCGCGGGCGAGCCTTGGCGCGCACCATCGAAGACCTCACCCCGATCCTACGTGGCTGGCTGCAATACTTCCGGCTCGCCGAGGCAAAGGGGATATTCGAGGAACTCGATGGGTGGATACGGCGCAAGCTGCGCTGCCTCCTGTGGCGTCAGTGGAAACGTCCGTCCACGCGCGCCAAGCGACTGATGCAGCGCGGGCTCGATGAGACGCGGGCATGGCAATCGGCCTGTAACGGCCGCGGCCCATGGTGGAATGCCGGGGCCAGCCACATGAACGACGCCTGTCGCGCCGCCTTCTTCGCCAGACTCGGGCTGCCGTCCCTCCTCGGACTGCACCGCCACCTCAAACACGCTTGACGAACCGCCGGATACGGAACCGTACGTCCGGTGGTGTGGGAGGGGGAGCCGCGAGGCTCCCCCTACCCGATTCCGCTCCCGGTATCGGGCCGGCGGCGAAAACGCCAATGTTCCAAATGACTTAGGGTTGACGTTAGGGGGCCGCGTCGGCATACTGCGACAACCTGTTGAATTGTCCATCGAACGGAACCAACCCCGGCGCATGACCAAGTCGGAACTGATCGCCAAGCTGGCGGCGCTCAACCCGCACCTGTACCAGCGGGATGTCGAGCGCATCGTCGCGACGATCTTCGACGAGATCGCCGTGGCGCTGGCGCGCGGTGACCGCGTCGAGCTGCGCGGCTTCGGCGCATTCTCCGTGAAACAACGCGAATCGCGCACCGGCCGCAATCCGCGTACCGGCGAAACCGTCGCCGTGTCGCAAAAACGCGTGCCGTACTTCAAGACCGGCAAGGATCTGCGCGACCGGCTGAACAAGAGCGTCCAAGGTGGCGTTGGCGCCGCGGGTGCCGGCGCTTCGGCGGCGCGCAAGCCGGCGGATTGAGGCGCCCGCGCCCGCCACGACGATGGCCCGCTTCGGCGGGCCGTTTCATTTCAAGGCGCTAGGAGCCAGTGAATCGGCGGTCTATGACTGATGCGAATCCAGCATCTCCCGAATCATCGGCCGAGGCGTGATGCCTGTACCCGTCCAATCCGTCGCAAATGACGACACGCTGGCCAAGTCGGTCGACGTCGTCGTGATCGGCGCCGGCATGGCCGGCAGCGCCGCGGCTTACTTCCTCTCCAAGAAAGGCCATTCGGTCGCGCTGCTCGACAAGGGGTTGGTCGGCGGCGAGCAGACGAGCCGGAATTGGGGCTGGTGCCGCCAGCAGCACCGCGACCTGCGCGAACTTCCGCTCGCCATGAAGAGCCTGGAGATCTGGGGCGAGCTCAACCGGGAGCTTGGCGTCGAGACCGGCTTCCGCCGCACGGGTCTTCTCTACGTCACGACGCGCCCCGGCGATTTCGCCGAGTGGGAGCGGTGGACCCTCGCGGCACGCGAGTACCAGATGCACAGCCGCATCCTGACGCCGGACGAGGCCAAGGCGATGACGCCGGGCAGCACGGGCGATTGGATTGGCGGCGTCCACTCGCCGACCGACGGCCGGGCCGAGCCGTCGCTCGCTGGGCCTGCGCTCGCTGAAGCCGCCCGCATGCGCGGCGCCACCATCCACCAGAACTGCGCCGCCCGCGGCCTCGACATCGAAGCCGGGAAAGTCGTGGGCGTGATCACTGAACGCGGCCGTATCCGCGCGCAGAAGGTGCTGTGCGCCGGGGGCGCCTGGAGTTCGCTTTTCTGCCGTCGCCACGGACTGCGCCTGCCGCAAGCCGGCGTGCGCTCGACCTCCTTCTTCACCAAGACCGCGCCACAGGTCACCGAGGGTGGCCTGTCGATGCCTGACGTCACGATCCGCCGCCGACTCGATGGCGGCTACACGGTCGGACTGGGAGGCCGTGGCCTGGTCGAGCTCTCGCCGCAGGGCCTTCTCTACGCGCGCCAGTTCTGGCCGACGCTGAAGAAACGCTGGGCCGGTGTCACGCTGGGCGTCGGCCGCTCGTTCTTCGATGGACCGGAATCGTTCGCCAATTGGAGCTTTGACGGCGTCTCGCCGTTCGAACGGCATCGTACGCTTGATCCCGGCGCCGACCCGAAGCTCGTGAACGAAGGCCTCGCCAAGCTCGCCGAGCACTATCCCGTGCTGAAGGGCCTCGAGGTCGCGCATGCCTGGGGCGGCCTGATCGATTCCACGCCCGACGGAATCCCGGTGATCTCCGCCGTCGATCCCCTGCCCAATCTCTATCTTTCGACCGGCTTCACCGGCCATGGCTTCGGCATCGGTCCGGGCGCGGGCCGGCTGGCGGCGGATATCGTCGCGGGCGATCCGCCGATCGTTGATCCGCGTCCCTATCGTTACAGCCGCATGGTCGATGGTACCGATCTCGGTGCGCCTGGAATGATGTAGGTGTAGACGATTCGGGCCCTCGCTTTACTCTGATGCCAGTGTTGGCGTTGTAGCCAGGGCCATGCCTCGCGTAGGGTGGATCGATGAAGACGCTGTCGCGCATCCTTCTCGGGCTGTTCCTGGCCGTGGCCGTGCTGGTCGCCGTCGCCAACCGCGAGCCGGTCGAGATCGGCCTGTGGCCGCTGCGCGAGAAGCTGGTGGCGCCGCTCTTCCTGCTGATCATCTTCCTGCTGCTGGTCGGCGTGCTGGCCGGCCTGCTGATGGGCTGGTTCTCCAACCGCCGCCACCGCACCCAGGCGCGCCATCGCGGCGCGGAGATCGAGCGCCTGGAGCGCGAAATCACGCGGCTGAAGGGTGAGCTCGCGACCTTCACCGCGCGCCCCCAGACCACCGAGCCGCCCAAGCCGGCCGATAGCCGCGCGCTGGCGCGCCAGCAGGCGCTGGTCGACCCCGATTCGGTCGTGTCGATCACGAGGGCGCGCTGATGCGCTTCCTCGACTCGGCGGCGGTCGACGCCGCCCTGGACGACATCGCCCTCGTCGACCGCCTGGCGGCGCTGTTCCGCGCCGGCTGCGAGATGCCGGTGCGCCACCATCACCCGATCAAGGCGCCGACCGGGCCCGGCTCGGCCGACGCCATGCTGCTGCTGATGCCGGCCTGGACGGCGGCCACCGCGACGCAGCGCCATATCGGCGTGAAGATCGTCACCGTCTTCCCCGACAACGGCCTGAAATCGCTACCGTCGATCTACGGCCAGTACCTGCTGCTCTCGGGCGAGACCGGCGCGCCCGTGGCGCTGCTCGACGGCACCATGCTGACCAAGCGGCGCACCGCCTGCGCCTCGGGCCTCGCCTCGCGCTACCTCTCGCGGCCCGACTCGCGTTCGCTGCTGATGATCGGCACTGGCGCGCTGGCGCCCGAGCTTATCCGCGTGCACTGCAAGATCAGGCCGATCGAGCGCGTGGCGATCTGGGGCCGCACCCACGCGCACGCCCAGTCGCTGGCGCGCCAGCTGTCGGACAGCCTGCCCAAGGCGCTGGGCCGCTCAGTCTCGGTGACGGCGGTCGACGATCGCGCCGCCGCCGCGCGCGAGGCCGACGTCATCTCCTGCGCCACGCTGTCGAAGACGGCGCTGGTCGAGGGCGCCTGGCTACGGCCCGGCCAGCACGTCGACCTGGTCGGCGCCTACACGCCTGAAATGCGCGAGAGCGACGATGCCGCCGCGCGCGCCGCCCGCATCTTCGTCGACACCAAGGCCGGCGCGATGAAGGAGGCCGGCGACATCGTCCTGCCGTTGCGCTCGGGCGAGATCGGCGAGGACGACGTGCTCGCCGATCTCTACGACCTCACGCGCGGCCACCATGCTGGCCGAAGCAAAGGTGATAGCCAGTCGATCACGCTCTTCAAGTCGGTCGGCGCGGCGCTCGAGGATCTGGCGGCGGCGGAGCTTGCGATCGAGCGCCGATGAAGACCGCCGCGATCTCCGACATCCACGGCAATCGCTTCGCGCTGGAGGCGGTGCTCGAGGACATCGCGGCGCGTCGTGTCGACGTCACGGTCAACCTCGGCGACATCCTCTCCGGGCCGCTCGACCCGGTGGGCACGGCCGCCATGCTGATGCCGCTGAACCTGCCCACCGTGCGCGGCAATCATGAGCGGCAGGTCCTCCACGATCCGCCAGAGAAGCTGGGCAAGACCGACGCCTTCACCCGCGGCGTGCTGACGGCGAAGGAGCGCGACTGGATCGCTTCGCTGCCCGAGACCTTGGCGCTGTCGGAGGAGGTGTTCCTCTGCCATGGCACGCCGAGCAGCGACCTCGTCTATTTCATGGAGCGCATCGACGGCGATCGCACGCGTGTCGCCGACCTCGCGACGGTCGACCGCCGCGCCGGCGACTGCCGCGCGGCGCTGATCCTGTGTGGCCATACGCATGTGCCGCGCAGCCTTCGCCTGTCGGACGGGCGGCTGGTGGTGAACCCGGGCAGCGTCGGGCTACAGGCCTATGACGATCTCGAGCCGTCGCCGCATTCGGTCGAGGTCGGCTCGCCGCACGCGCGCTACGCTGTGATCGAGAAGCGCCGGCATGGCTGGCGCGCCGAGCACATCGAGGTCGACTACGATTGGCAGGCCGCGTCGCGCCAGGCGGCGGGCCATGGTCGCGAGGATTGGGCACGCCGGTTGCTCACGGGCTGGGCGTGAGCGGTGTGCCCGGCATACGCGACGCGGTACCCGATGACGCGGACGCGTTGACCAGCCTGTTCCTCGCGTCGCGGCGGCAAGCCATGCCGTGGCTGCGCGAAGCGCACAGCGATGAAGAGACGCGGTGGTGGATGAGCAACGTCGTGCTGCGCGATCTCAGCGTGCGCGTGGCCACGCTGGACGGCGCCATCGCCGGTTTCGCCGCGATCCGGCCGGGCTGGCTCGACCATCTCTACATCGCGCCGACGCGGCAGCGTGCGGGTCTCGGTGCGCGCCTGCTGGCTGAGGCGCGGCGCATCGGTGGCGACCCGTTGCGGCTTTGGGTGTTCCAGCGAAACCTCGCGGCGCGCGCCTTTTACCAACGGCACGGTTTCGTCGAGGAGGAACGCACCGATGGCGCGGCGAACGAGGAGCGCGAACCCGACATGCGCATGATATGGTCCGCGGCATGTACGTCGTAATCGTTGGCGCCGGCATCGCAGGGCTGGGCGCGGCCTGGGCGCTCACGCGCGAGGGCCATCACGTCACGGTGCTGGAGCAGGGGCCGATCCCCAACCCTGTCGGCACCTCGGTCGATTCGCATCGCCTGATCCGCCGCCCCTACGGCACCGAGATCGGTTACATGCGCATGATCACGCACGCCTATGCCGCATGGAACCGGCTGTGGGCCGATCTCGGCGTGAAGCTCTGCGTCGACACCGGCTCGCTGTCGATGAGCACCGGTGCCGACGACCGGCAGGCCGAGTCGCTGCGCTTGATCAAGGCCGACGGCTACCCGGTCATCGAGATGACCGCCGACGAGATGGCGAAGCGTTACCCGCTGATCGATCCGGTGGGTGTGCGCACGGCCTATCTCTCGCCCGAAGGCGGTGTGCTGCTGGCCGATCGTATCGTCGCGGCGCTGGCGAAGTGGCTGGGCGAAAAGGGCGCGCGGCTGCGGCCGATGACGCGCGTGCAGTCGATCGACGCCGATGGTGGCGCCGTGACCCTGGCCGATGGTGAGCGTGTGGCCGCTGATCTCGTGCTGGTCGCGGCCGGCGCCTGGGTACGCGAGCTTGTGCCGTCGATGGGCGACTACGTCGAGCCGTCGCGCCAGGTGCTGGCCTATGTCGATCTGCCTGATGATCTGGCGCGGCAGTGGGCTAGCTATCCCTCGCTGCTGTCGATCGGCAATGACCGCGGCTTCTATCTCGTGCCGCCGGTGGCGCGGCCCGACAAGACGCGCACGCGGCTGAAGATCGGCGATCACCTGTTCAGCCGCGAAGGCGATGCCGCCAGCGATCCGCGCATCGCCGCCTTCGACGAGGTGCGCCGCGTCTGGGAACAGGCGCGCGGCCGGTTGCGCGATCTCGAGCGCTACCGGCTCGCCGAGGGCAAGATCTGCTACTACACGGTCGATCGTCGCATCGGGCACGAGACCTTCCGTTCGCTGCCGGTGGGCAAGGCGGCCTGGGCGATGTCGAACTGCTCCGGCCACGGCTTCAAGTTCGGTGCCTGCATCGGCGAGGCCTTCGCCGACATGGTCGCCGGCCGCCGCTCGGCCGACGCCTTCACCCGCTACGTCGCCGGAGAGACCAGCTGATGTCCGTGGTCGCTCTGCGCAAGATCGTCACCTCGGTCGAGGAGACCACGCATGACGGCGGCGCGCCGCTCGCGACGCCGGTGCGCAAGGGCGCGATCGGTGGCGTCGTACGTAATCCCTATGCCGGGCGCCATGTCGAGGACATCGCGCCGATGATGGACGCGCTCAAGCCGTTGGCCTTCGACCTGACCAAGCGTCTGCTCGCCACGCTGGGTGTCGAGGGCAAGCAGGTCGACGGCTATGGCAAGGCGGTGATCGTCGGCGTCGCCGGCGAGCTGGAGCACGCCGCGCTGTGGCACCAGCCCAGTGGCTGGGGCATCCGCGAGGCGATGGGCGGCGCGAAGTCGATCGTGCCCTCGACGGTTAAGGTCGCGGCCGCCGGGGCGCGCATCGACGTGCCGCTGCACCACGCGCACGCGGCCTATGTGCGCAGCCATTTCGACGCCATCGAGTTCGCCGTGCCCGACGGGCCGCGGCCCGAGGAGATCGTCTTCATCGTCGCGCTGGCGATCGGCGGCCGGCCGCATCCCCGGGTCGGCGGGCTGAAGGCCGGCGAGATCAAACTGTGGGACGGCCAGCGATGATCGGGCCCGCGACCGACAGCGAAGCGATCGATGCCGCCATGGCGACACTCGATGCCTTCATGACAGCGCTCAACGCGCGCGACGAGGCGGGCGTCAATCGTGCGTTCAACTTTCCCCATGTGCGCCTGGCAAGTGGCACCGTGACGGTCTGGGAGCGGGCCGGCGACTACCGGCTCGACGCCTTCGTCGCCCGAGCCGGCGATGGCTGGCGCGAGAGCCGGTGGGACGAACGCCGGGTCATCCACGCCTTCGCCGAAAAGGTGCATCTTGCGGTCCAGTTCAGCCGCTGGCGGGCCGACGGCACGCTGATCGGCCGCTATCCCTCGGTATGGGTGGTGACACGCCAGGCGGGCAAATGGGGCGTTCAAGCGAGGTCCAGCTTCGCCGCCTGACATCGCCAGAGAGCGCTTGCCGGTCGCGCTCGGCCGCCAGTACGCTCGTGACAGGGGTTCCTGACGGAGACGTTCGATGTTGAAGAGAAGGCAGGTCGTGGTCGCGGCGACGGCGCTGGCCGCCGTTTCTGGAGGTCGCGCTCCATTCGCGCAGCAAGGGCCGATCCGCATTGGCGAGCTCAACAGCTACAAGAACTTCCCCGCCTTCCTCGAGCCCTACAAGAAGGGCTGGGAGCTGGCGGTCGAGGAGTTCAACAAGGCCGGCGGCGCGCTTGGTCGCCAGATCGAGATCGTCTCGCGCGACGACAGCGGCACGCCGGCCGACGCGGTGCGAGTGGCCGAGGAGCTGCTGAGCCGCGAGCGTGTCGCCTTCCTGATCGGCACCTTCCCGTCGAATGTGGGCCTGGCGGTCTCCGACTTCGCCAAGCAGCGCAAGACGCTGTTCATCGCCGCCGAGCCGCTCTCCGACAAGATCGTCTGGGACCAGGGCCACCGCTACACCTACCGCCTGCGCGCCTCGACCTACATGCAGACGGCGATGCTGATCCCCGACGCGGTGAAGCTGAAGAAGAAGCGCTGGGCGATCGTCTTCCCCAACTACGAGTACGGCCAGTCGGCGACGGCGGCGTTCAAGAAGCTGCTCAAGGCGCAGCAGCCCGACGTCGAGTTCGTCACCGAGCAGGCCACGCCGCTGGGCCGCATCGAGGCCGGCGCGGTGGCGCAGGCCATCGCCGACACCAAGCCGGACGCGATCTTCAGCTCGCTGTTCGGCCCCGATCTCGCGAAGTTCGTGCGCGAGGGCAACAGTCGCGAGCTGTTCAAGGGCCGCGAGGTGTTCAACCTGCTGGCCGGCGAGCCCGAGTATCTCGATCCGCTGAAGGAGGAGACGCCCAAGGGCTGGTACGTCACCGGCTATCCCTGGAACGAGATCAAGACGCCCTCGCACCAGAAGTTCCTCGACGCCTACCAGGCGAAGTTCAAGGACTACCCGCGTCTGGGCTCGGTGGTCGGCTACGCCACGATCCAGTCGGCGGTGGCGGCGATCAAGAAGGCCGGTTCGCTCGATCAGGAGAAGCTGGTCGACGCCATGTCCGGGCTGACGCACGACACGCCATTCGGGTCGATCACCTATCGCGCGATCGACAATCAATCGACCATGGGCGCCTATGTCGGCCAGCTCGACGTCAAGGACGGCAAGGGCGTGATGGTCAATTGGCGCTATGTCGACGGCAAGGACGCGCTGCCGCCGGACGACGAGGTGAGGAAGATGCGGCCGGCAAACTGATCGGTGTCGTTCGCCTCGATCCTCGCGCAGTTGCTGAATGGGCTGGCCGGCGCGTCGTCGCTGTTCATGGTGGCCGCCGGCCTGTCGCTGATCTTCGGCGTCACGCGCGTCGTCAACTTCGCGCACGGTTCGCTCTACATGCTGGGGCTCTACATCGCCTATTCGGCGGTGGAGTTCCTGGGGCGAACGCCGCTGGGCTTCTGGGGCGCGATCCTCGTCGCGACCATCGCGATCGGCGCGCTGGGCGCGCTGATCGAGATCGCCATCCTGCGCCGCATCTACCGCGCCCCTGAATTGTTCCAGCTGCTCGCCACCTTCGCCGTTGTCCTGGTGGTCAAGGACGTGGCGCTGGCGATCTGGGGCGCCGAGGAGCTGGTCGGCCCGCGCGCGCCCGGCCTGTCGCGCACGGTCGAGATCATGGGTCGCCGCGTGCCGCAATACGACCTGGCGCTGATCGTGATCGCACCGCTGCTGCTGCTGGGCCTGTGGCTGGCGCTTACCCGCACGCGCTGGGGCGCGCTGGTGCGCGCGGCGACGCAGGATCGCGAGATGGTGGGCGCGCTGGGCGTCGACGAGCGCAAGCTGTTCACCGGCGTGTTCTTCGTCGGCGCGGCGCTGGCCGGGCTGGGCGGCGCACTGCAGTTGCCGCGCGAGCCGGCCAATCTCGGCCTCGACCTGGCGGTGATCGCCGACGCCTTCGTGGTCACGGTGGTCGGCGGGCTGGGCAGCATCCCCGGCGCGTTCATCGCCGCCATCCTGATCGGCGTGGTCAAGGCTTTCTGCATCGCGCTGGGCACGCAGAACGTCCTCGGTCTGGAGATCTCCTTCTCCAAGCTGACCCTGGTCGTCGAGTTCCTGGTCATGGCGATCGTGCTGGTGGTGCGGCCCTACGGCCTGCTCGGCCGGCCGCCGGCGCAGCAGCGCACCGTGGGCGAGATCACCACCCCACCGAACATGCCGGACTGGCGGCGCTGGCTGCCGTTCGTGGCGCTGCTGGCGTTGATCCCATTCGCCGCGCCCGATGATCGCTACCTGCTGGTGCTGCTGACCGACATCGCCATCCTCTCGCTCTTCGCCGTCAGCCTGCACGTGCTGATGGGGCCGTCGGGCATGGTCTCGTTCGGTCATGCCGCCTATTTCGGCGTCGCCGCCTACGCCGCGGCGATCCTGATGCGCAAGGTCCAGCTGCCGATGGAGGTCGCGGTCGCTGCGGCGCCCTTCGTCGCCGGCGCGGTGGCCCTGGTCTATGGCTGGTTCTGTGTGCGGCTGTCGGGCGTGTATCTCGCGATGCTGACCTTGGCCTTCGCGCAGATCACCTGGTCGGTAATCTTCCAGTGGGACTCGCTGACCGGCGGCAGCAATGGCCTCACCGGCGTCTGGCCGCCCGCCTGGCTGGGCGACAAGCGGGTCTATTTCTGGCTGACCTTGGGGTTGTGCGCGCTGGGTATCGGCCTGCTGTGGCGCATGCTGTTCGCACCCTTCGGCTACGCGCTGCGCGCCGGCCGCGATTCGCCGCTGCGCGCCGAGGCCATCGGCATCGATGTGCGTCGTCTGCAGTGGTTCGCCTTCGCCCTGGCCGGCGCCTTCGCCGGGCTGGGCGGCGCTCTCTTCGCTTTCTCCAAGGGCAGCATCTCGCCCGAGCTGGCCTCGATCGCGCAGTCCACCGACGCGCTGGTCATGGTGCTGCTGGGCGGCGTCGAAACCATCACCGGCCCGATCGCCGGCGCCGCGATCTTCACTTGGCTGAAGGACGAGCTGGCGCGGCGCACTGAGTACTGGCGCAGCGTCTTCGGCCTGGTGATCCTGGCCCTGGTGCTGCTCTTCCCGCAGGGCGTGGTCGGCGGCCTCTCGATGCTGTGGCGCCGCGTGAGGCCGGCGGCATGAACGCGCCCGTGCTTGAGGTCGCCGGCCTCTTCAAGTCGTTCGGCGGCGTGCGCGCCGTCGACGACGTGTCGTTCGCGGTCGCCGCGGGCGAGCTGCTGGCGATGATCGGCCCCAACGGCGCCGGCAAGTCGACCTGCTTCAACATGCTCAACGGCCAGCTGCCCGTCGATGCCGGAATCGTGCGCCTGATGGGCCGCAACATCACCGGGATGAAGCCGCGCGCGGTCTGGCGGCTGGGTGTCGGCCGCACCTTCCAGATCACCGCGACCTTCACCTCGATGACGGTACGCGAGAACGTGCAGATGGCGCTGCTGTCGCATCGCCATGGCCTCGGCTCGCTCTTGTCACGCGCCTCGGCGCGGCACCGCGACGAGGCCGACGTGCTGCTCGATCGCGTCGGCATGCGCGAGCAGGGCGATCGTGTCTGTGGTGTGCTGGCCTATGGCGACCTCAAGCGCGTCGAGCTGGCGGTGGCGCTGGCCAACGATCCCAAGCTGCTGCTGATGGACGAGCCCACCGCCGGCATGGCGCCCAAGGAGCGCATCGAGCTGATGGCGCTGGCCGCGTCGCTGGCGCGCGAGCGGTCGGTGGCGGTGCTGTTCACCGAGCACGACATGGATGTGGTCTTCGCCCACGCCGATCGCATCATCGTGCTCGATCGCGGCAGGCTGATCGCCGAGGGCAAGCCTGATGCGGTGCGCGCCGATCCGCAGGTCCAGGCGGTCTATCTCGGCAGCGGCGTCATGTTCGGTCACGAGGTGCCGGCATGATGCTGCACGTCGAAGGCCTGCACAGCTATTACGGCCGCGCCCATATCCTCGCCGACGTGGCGCTCGACGCGCGCGAAGGCGAGGTGCTGGCGCTGCTGGGCCGCAACGGTGCCGGCAAGTCGACGACCCTGAAATCGGTGATCGGCCTGGTGCGGCCCAGCGCCGGCACGATCACCTTCGCCGGCACGCGCATCGATGGGCTCTCGCCCTTCCGCATCGCGCGGCTGGGGCTGGGCTTCGTGCCGGAAGACCGCCGCATCTTCACCGACCTCTCGGTGATGGAGAATCTCGAGGTCGGCCGCCAGGCGCCACGCCAGGGCGCGCCGACCTGGACGCCCGATCGTCTGTTCGAGCTGTTCCCCAATCTCGGCCGCATGCGCGACCGGCCGGGCGGGCGCATGTCCGGCGGCGAGCAGCAGATGCTGACCATCGCGCGTACCCTGATGGGCAATCCGCGCTGCGTGCTGCTCGACGAGCCGTCGGAGGGCCTGGCGCCGTTGATCGTCGAGCAAATGGCCATCACCATCCGCACTTTGAAGGCCGAGGGCTTGAGCGTCGTGCTGTCGGAGCAGAATCTGCACTTCTCAGCGATGGTCGCCGACCGCGCCGTGATCATCGAGAAGGGCCGCGTGCGCTTCACCGGCACCATGGACGAACTACGCGCCGACGAGCAGGCGCGAACCCAGTATTTGAGCGTGTGAGAATGGATCACCTTTTTTTGTCATCCCGAGCGCAGCGAGGGATCCAGGGTGGGCCTGGATCCCTCGCTGCGCTCGGGATGACAGCATGAGTTCGAGATGAGCACCCAACCCACCACCATCGTCGGCATCGATGTCGGCGGCACGTTCACCGATCTGCTGGCGCTCGACACGGCCACAGGCGCGGTGTCGCTAGCCAAGGTGCCGACGACATCGGATAACCAGGCCGTGGGCTTCGTCGCGGCGATGAAGGCGGCCGGCCTCGATGCGCGCGCGCTGCAGGCCATCGTGCATGGCACGACCACGACCACCAACGCGCTGCTGGAGCGCAAGGTCGCGCGCGTCGGGCTGATCACCACGCGCGGCTTCCGCGACGTGCTGGAACTGGGCCGGCGCACGCGGCCGAATTCCTATGGCCTGACCGGCTCGTTCGAGCCGCTGATCCCGCGCGAGCTGCGCATCGAGGTGCCTGAGCGCATGGACGCGGAGGGCGGCATCGTCACCGCGCTCGACGAGGCGGCTGTGCGCGCGGCGGCGAAGCGCCTGCTCGACGCCGGCTGCGAAGCCGTCGTGATCCACTTCCTGCACAGCTACATCAATCCGGCGCATGAGCGGCGCGCCGACGCGGTGGTGCGCGCGATGTGGCCCAACGAGTATGTGACAGCGGGGCATCGCGTTGTGTCGGAGTATCGCGAGTTCGAGCGCGGCACGACGGCGGCGGTCAACGCCGCGATCCAGCCGGTGCTCGATCGCTATCTCGGCCGCCTCGAATCGGAGTTGAAGTCGCTGGGCTTTGCGCGTGACCTGCTGGTGATGCAGGGCAATGGCGGCACCGTGGCGGCGCGCGCCGCGGCCAAGGCGGCGGCGCACACGGTGATGTCCGGTCCGGCGTCGGGCGTGATGGCCGCGGCCTATACCGGGCGCGCCTGCGGCCAGCCCGATCTGATCACCTACGACATGGGCGGCACCTCGACCGATGTCGGGCTGATCCGCGAGGGTGTGCCGCAGGTGTCGAGCGAGCTCGATCTCGAATACGGCATGCCCATCCACGTGCCGATGGTCGACGTGCACACCATCGGCGCCGGCGGAGGATCGATCGCGCATGTCGATCCGTCGGGCATGCTGCGCGTCGGCCCGCACAGCGCCGGCGCGGCGCCCGGTCCGATCTGCTACGGCCGCGGCGGCGAGAAGCCCACCATCACCGACGCCAACCTGGTGCTGGGCCGGCTCAATCCCGGCCGGCTGCTCGCGGTCGACCATCCGGTGTCGCTCGACCATGTCCGCCAGCGCATCGCCGAGGAGATCGGCAAGCCGCTCGGGCTGGATTGGGCCGGCGCGGCGGCGGCGATCCTGCGCATCGCCAACGACCGCATGGCCGGCGCGATCCGGCTGGTGTCGATGGCGCGCGGCCACGACCCGCGCGACTTCGCGCTCTTCGCCTTTGGTGGCGCGGGTCCCCTGCACGCCACGGCGCTGGCACGCGAGCTGGCGCTGCCCACGGTGCTGGTGCCGGCGCGGCCCGGCATCACCAACGCGCTGGGCTGCGTCGTCGCCGATCTGCGGCGCGATTTCGTGCGCACCATCAACAAGCCGCTGCCGGTGCTCGACGCCACCGAGGTGCGCGCCACCCTCGAGGCGCAGATCGCCGAGGGCGAGGCGATGCTGGCCAAGGATGGCGTCGCGGTCGACCGCATTGACCGCCTGCACTACGCCGACATGCTGTTCCAGGGCCAGAGCCACATGCTGCAAGTGGCGCTGCCGCGCATCGACGTCGACGTCGAGGAGCTGCGCACGATCTTCGAGGCCGCCTACTGGCGCCGCTTCGGCGTCGAGCTGCCGGAGATCCGCGCCGTGCTGGTCAACCTGCACACCGCCGTGATCGGCAAGCGCCCCGGCATCGACCTCGCCGCCCTGATGCGGGGCGAGAAGGCGAAAGACGTCGCCGCCGCCCGCGTCGGCACGCGCGAGGTGTGGTTCGAGCGTGGCGGCTGGATCGCGACACCGATCTACGCCCGCGACCGCCTGCCGCTGGATCTGACGCTGGCGGGCCCGGCGATCATCGAGCAACTCGACACCACCATCGTGGTCGAACCCGGCGATCGGGTACGCTGCGATATGATCGGCAATCTCGTCGTGGAGGTCGCGCCATGAGCGCCATTGATCCCGTCACGCTCGCCGTGATCCAGAACGGCCTCGACCAGGTCTGCAACGAGATGGACCTCGCCTTCGTGCGCAGCGCCTTCTCGCCGGTGATCTCGGAGGGCATGGACCGCTCCGACGGCATCTACGACGTCGCCGACGGCGCGCTGATCGCGCAGGGCGAGCTCGGCCTGCCGGTCTTCGTCGGCACCATGCAGTTCTCGGCCCGCGCCGTGATCGATCGCGTGAAGACGCATTACGACGGCCATGTCGATCCGGGCGACGTCTTCATCGTCAACGATCCCTATCTCGGCGGCACGCACCTGATGGACGTGCGCTTCGTGAAGCCGTTCTTCTATCGCGGCCAGCTGTTCGCCTGGCTGGCGAACACCGGCCACTGGCCGGATATCGGCGGCATGGTGCCGGGCGGCTTCTCGGCCAGCGCCACCGAGGTCGAGCAGGAAGGCCTGCGCCTGCCGCCGATCAAGTTCTTCAAGAAGGGCGTAATGGACCGCGAGATCCTCGCCATCCTGATGAGCAACATGCGCATCGCCGACCAGCGCATCGGCGATATCAAGGCCCAGGCCGCCGCCCTCGACACCGGCGAGAAGCGGCTGACCGCGCTGATCGACCGCTACGGCGAGGACACGGTGAAGACCGCCATCGCCGAGCTGCGCGAACGCTCGGCGCGCCAGATGCGGGCGAAGATCGCGACGATTCCCGACGGCGTCTACGAGGGCACCTCGGTGGTCGATTCCGACGGCGTGGTCGACCAGCCGCTGCATATCCGCATGAAGATCACCAAGGTGGGCGAGCGGTTGACCTTCGACATGACGGGCTCGAGCCCGCCCTGTCGCGGGCCGATGAACAGCGTGATCGCCACGACGAAGTCGGCGATCTATCTCGCCGTCAAGCACGTCTTCCCCGACGTGCCGATCAACGCCGGCACCTTCGAGCCGCTCGACATCATCGAGCCCGAGGGCACGTTCCTGTACGCGAAGTATCCGCGGCCGGTGTCGGGCTGCGCCGCCGAGGTCAGCCAGCGCATCGCCGAGTCGGTGTTCGCGGCGCTCACCAAGGCGATCCCCGATCGCCTGTTCGCCGCGCCCGCCGGCACGTCGGGGAATCTCGGCGTCGGCGGGTTTGATCCGGCGCGCGGCAGGCACTACATCATGTATCTCTTCACCGGCGGTGGGTATGGCGGCTCGTACGAAGGCGATGGCCTGTCGAACGGCTGCTCGACCATCGGCATCTCCAAGATGCCACCGGTCGAGGTGTTGGAGCAGTACTACCCCGTGCTGTTCGAGGAATTCGCGCTGGCCGAAGGCTCGGGCGGCGCCGGTGAACACCGCGGCGGCTTCGGCATCCGCTACGCCATCAGGATTCGCCGCGGCGAGGCACGCGTGTCGATGGTGATGGATCACGGCCGCGTCGGTCCGCAGGGCGCGCTGGGCGGCCGCGACGGTGGCGTCAACACCGTGCTGGTCGAGCAAGGCGGCAAGATCTACCGCCCGCCGCATCTGTCGAAGGACCAGGACATCGAGGTCGGGCCCGGCGATGTCGTGCGCGTGACGACACCAGGCGGTGGTGGCTACGGCGATCCGGCCAAGCGCTCGCCGGCGCTGATCGAACGCGACCTGCGCCGCGGCTACTACACGCCCGAGCAGATACGCGTGCTGTTCGGCGCGCAGGCGGTGCCCAAGGCCGCCGAGTAATTGGGACCGCCGGCGTCTCGCCGGCTCACGGCTGAAGAGCCGGCGGGACGCCGGCGGTCCCAGGAAGACTACGCCGCCCGCTTTAACCGCCCGAGGTTCTCGATCGTCGCCACGCACGCGGCCGCCGCTTCGGCGCCCTTGACCACGAAGTGGTGGCTGAAGAAGGCGCGGTGCTCGTCGTGCTCGTGGAAACGCTGCGGCGTAAGCACGGCGGAGATCATCGGCACCTCGGTCTCGATCTGCACGCGCATCAGCCCGTCGATCACCGCGTCGGCGACGAACTCGTGGCGGTAGATGCCGCCATCGACCACGAAGCCCGACGCCACCACGGCAGCGTAGCGGCCGGTGCGCGCCAGCATCTTGGCGTGCAGCGGGATCTCGAAGGCGCCGGGCACCTCATAGAGATCGATGCGGTCTGCGCCATAGCCGCGCGCGGCCATCTCGGCGAGGAAGGAGTCGCGACAGCGATCGACGATGTCGCGGTGCCAGCACGACTGCACGAAGGCGACGCGCGGGCTGGTATCGGTAAGTCTAGGATTGCTCTGATTCATGACGGTCTCCTGGAGACGGTTGAATCAGGGCGCACGAGTAGACGAAAACGCGCGACTCGCCTGCGCGAATCGACGCGTCTACGCCACATCGTTCTCTTCCATCCGGACTGTGACCGTCGGCTCCGGAATCGCACCGGATCTGCTGACCCTGCCATACACAACGCCGGCAGGCGCTCGCGGGCTTGCGCAAACTCAACACTGCGCTTACCGCCGGTGGGGACTTTCACCCCGCCCTGAGAACGCACACCGCGCGAAAAACGCTGCGCGGCGGGCGGACACTACGACGGGTGGCGGGCGGGTGATCGCGCAATCTCGTCATGGCCGATTTGCGCGGCGTGCCCGCGCCTATCGCGAGGCGAAAGTCAGAGCTGTCCGTGATAGCGTCCGCCGCACTCTCGGGGAGATCGCATGTCCGCCAAGCCGCTCGTCCAGTATTTCGCCCTCGGTGGCACAATCGCGACAATGCCCGCCGAATCGGGCGCGATGAAGCAGGGCCTGGGCGCCGACGATCTGATTCGCATGGTGCCGGCGCTGGCCGATGTTGCCCAGGTGCGCGGCGAGACCGTGGCGCGCATCGGCAGCACCAATCTCACGATCGACGTGATGCTCCAGTTGGCGCAACGCATCGAAGGGCTGTCGAACGGCGCCGTCGGCGTCGTGATCTCGCAGGGCACCGACACGCTGGAGGAAACCAGCTTCATCCTGGACTGCGTGCTCGCGCCGAGCCTGCCGGTGGTCTTCACCGCCGCGATGCGCAACCCGCGCCTGACCTCGGCCGACGGTGCGGGCAACTTGCTCGCTTCGGTGCGCACCGCGGCCGCGCCCTGGATGCGCGAACATGTCGGTGAGATCGGCGTCGTTGTCACCTTTCTCGATCACGTCTACGCGCCCTTCGACGTGGTGAAGAGCGAGACCAGCCGCGTCGACACCTTCCGCAGCCCCGTCACCGGTCCGCTTGCGACGCTAATCGAGGAACGGATCATCCCGCTGTCGTTGCCGGTGCGTGACTGGAAGCGCGCCGTCGACACCGCGCTCGGACCGAAGCCGGCGACGCGTCTGATCGCGGCCGGGCCCAAGCCGGTGGCGCTGCTGTGGGGCGCGCTCGACGATCCCGGCGGGCTGCTCGATGCGCTGCTCGCCGATGCCAAGCATCTCGGCTACGCCGGCGTGGTGATCGCCGGCATGGGCGGCGGCCATGTGCGCGAGGATCAGGTCGAGCGACTGCAGACGCTCAATCGCTCGATCCCCGTACTCATCGCGCCGCGAACCGGCGCCGGGCCGCTGCTGGCCTCGACCTATGAAGGCCCCGGCTCCGAGATCGGTCTGCGCCAGGCCGGCCTGATCTTCTCCGGCCGCCTGCATCCGCTGAAGACGCGCCTGCTGCTCGAGCTGCTGCTGCGCGGCGGTGTCGATCGCGCCGGCATCGCGCGCGTCTTCGCGGCCTGCGGCTGAGGCCGACGATGGCCGACAACACGATCCTGATCGCCGGCGCCTCCGGCATCGTCGGCCGCGCTGCGGTGGCGCGGTTCAACGCGCTGCCGGGCTGGCGCGTGATCTCGCTGTCGCGCCGCGCGCCCGATCTCGATGGGCCACACGAGCACATCGCGCTTGATCTCTCCGATGCGGCGGCGTGCGAGGCCGCGTCCGCGAAGTTCGCTGGCGTAACGCATGTCGTCTTCGCCGCGCTCTACGAGCTGCCCGGCCTGGTGGCCGGCTGGCGCGAGACGGCGCAGATGGAGATGAACCTGGCGTTCCTCTCCAACCTGATGACGCCGCTGCTGCGCGTGGCGAAGAGCCTCCGGCACGTGACCTTGCTGCAAGGGACCAAGGCCTATGGTGCGCATATCGCGCCGATGAAGGTGCCGGCGCGCGAACGCTGGCCCCGGCATCAGCACGCCAATTTCTATTGGCTGCAGGAGGACTGGCTGCGCGCGGCGCGCAAGGGCCGCGACTGGCGCTTCAGCATCCTCAGGCCGCAGATCATCTTCGGCCACGGGCTGGGCAGCCCGATGAACATGCTGGCGGCGATCGGCGCCTATGGCTCGCTGCTGAGGGCGCGCGGCGAACCCCTGCATTGGCCGGGCGGCGCGCCCTATGTCGCGTCCGGGACCTGCGCCAATCTGCTGGCGCGCGCCATCGAGTGGGCCGGCACCAGCCCGGCGGCGGCCGACGAGACCTTCAACATCGCCAACGGCGACGTCTATGTCTGGCGCAACCTCTGGCCGGCGATCGCCAAGTCGCTCGGTATGGCGGAGGGCGAGCCGCAGCCGATGAAGCTGTCGGACGAGATGCCCAAACGCGAGGCCGAATGGGCGACGCTGGTGCAGCGGCACGGGTTGCGGCCTTGGACGCTCGAGCGGTTCGTCGGCGACTCCTTTGTCTACGCCGACTGGCAGTTCGCCTACGGCCGCGAGCGGCCCGGGCCGCCTGTGATCGTGAGCTCGGTGAAGTCGATGCAGGCGGGGTTCCATCACGTGGTGGACACCGAGGACATGCTGGCGGATTGGTTCGAGGAATTCCGCCGACTGAAACTCCTGCCACCGCTGACGTGATAGAGCACCCCTGTCATCCCGAGCGTAGCGAGGGATCTAGTCGCCACCCTAGATCCCTCGCTGCGCTCGGGATGACATGAAACGCTGACCCAGGACCGCGCCATGATCCCGCGCACGCTCTTCCCCGCCGACTACGAGATCTTCCGCGACTCGGTGCGCCGCTTCGTCGCCGAGGAGATCTCGCCGCACTACGTCCAGTGGGAGCAGGAGGCCCGCGTGCCGCGCGAGGTCTGGCTCAAGGGCGGCGCGGCCGGGCTGCTGTGCTGCGAGGTGCCGGAGGAGTATGGCGGGCCGGGCGGCGACTTCCTGCACAGCGTCGTGGTGATGGAGGAGCTGGCCGATGCCGGCGCCACCGGCGTGTTCTTCGGCCTGCATTCCGACATCGTGGCGCCCTACATCCTCAAGTACGGCTCGCCGCAGCAGAAAAAGCAGTGGCTCACCCGCATGGCTTCGGGCGAGGCGATCGGCGCCATCGCCATGACCGAGCCCTCGGCCGGCTCCGACCTGCAGGCGATCCGCACGACGGCGCGGCGCGACGGCGACGACTACGTCATCAACGGCCAGAAGGTCTTCATCTCCAACGGCCAGCAGGCCGATCTGGTGATCGTCGCCTGCAAGACCGACGCCACCAAGGGCGCCAAGGGCATGAGCCTGATCGTCGTCGAGGGTGATCGGCCGGGCTTTCGTCGCGGCCGGCAGCTCAAGAAGCTGGGGATTCATTCGCAGGACACCTCGGAGCTTTTCTTCGAGGACGTGCGCGTGCCGGCGGCCAATATCCTCGGCAACGAGGGCCAGGGCTTCACGCTGCTAATGAATGAGCTGTCGCAGGAGCGGCTGACCCAAGCGGTGCGCGCCATCACGGCGTCGGAAGCCGCGCTACGCTGGACCATCGACTACGTGCAGCAGCGCCACGCCTTCGGCAAGCCGATCGCCGCCTTCCAGAACACCCAGTTCAAGCTCGCCGGACTGAAAGCTGAGATCATGGCCCAGCGCGTGCTGGTCGACCGCTGTATCGAGCTACACCTGAAGCGCGAGTTCGACTCGGTCGACGCGGCGATGGCCAAGATGACCACGACCGAGCTGCAGGCGCGCGTCGTCGACGAGTGCCTGCAATTGCACGGCGGCTATGGCTACATGACCGAATTCCCGATCGCCCGCGCTTTCGTCGACGCGCGTTATGCTCGCATCGCCGGCGGCTCGATCGAGGTGATGAAGACCATCATCGCGCGCAGCCTGTTCGGGCGGTAAGACCCGCTGTCATCCCGAGCGTAGCGAGGGATCCAGGGCACTTTTCTGGGAGCGCCGGCGTCTCGCCGGCTCATGAAGATGCCGGCGGGACGCCGGCGCTCCCAAAGAGATCCCTCGCTGCGCTCGGGATGACAGAAAGGCCTATGCCCGTACCCAATTCGCGATGAACACCGCGACCGCCTCGGCGTCGTCCAAGTCGAGCCAGTGACGGCGGTCACCCGTTTTCCAGTCCGAGCGCGGCGCGGCGATCGCAAGCAATCCGGAATCGTCGCCCGAGCGCAGCGCTTTGCCCTCGGCGGCGCGCCAGACTTCGATGCGCGCGTGTGGGTGGTTGGTAAAGCCCTCGACCAGCACGAGGTCGACCGGCTCCAGCCGCGCCACCAGGTCGTCGAGCGCGATCTCGCCGCCATCGCGGTTCTCGCGCATTAGCGCCCAGCGCAGGTCGGAGGCTACCAGCACCTCGTGCGCGCCCGCTTTGCGGTGGCGCCAGGAATCCTTGCCGGGCTTGTCGACATCGAAGCCGTGATGCGAGCGCTTGATGGTCGAGACCGTCAGGCCGCGCGCCGCGAGCAGCGGTAACAGCTTCTCGACCAGCGTGGTCTTGCCGCTGCCGCTCCAGCCGACGATTCCCAGAAGCCGCATGATCAGTCCACCGTGACGAGCCGCGCCGCGCCGCCGCTTCGCGCGACGACTCGGCCGATGACCGCCGCCTCGGGCGTGTCGCCGGCGCGCAGCCGGTTGAGGAGGGCGTCGGCGCGATCGGCGGCGATGCCGATCAGCAAGCCACCCGAGGTCTGCGGGTCGAACAGCAGGTCGTAGCGCGGCGAGGATTCGCGGCGGTCGGTGGTGCCGACCATGGTGATGTTCTCCGGCGCCAAGGTGCTGCGCGTGCCGCGCGCGAAGGCCGGCAGGACTCCGGGCAGCGCCGGGATCGCCTGTAGCGACACTTCGGCGTCGAACCCGGAGGCGCGCAGCATCTCGATCAGATGGCCGCCCAGGCCGAAGCCGGTGATGTCGGTGCAGGCCGTGGCGCCAGCCTCGCGCGCCGTCGCTGCAGCGCTTGCGTTAGACACCAGCATCGAGCGGATCGCCGCCTCGATGTCGACGCCGCGCGCATCGCCGGTCATGTCGGCTGCGAACAGCACGCCAGTCCCTACTGGCTTGGTCACGATCAGGGCGTCGCCCTCGCGCAGGCCGCCCTTGCGCATCAGCGCCGTGATCTCGGCGGTGCCGTTGACCGTCAGACCGACGGCGAGGTCGGGACCCTCGATGGTGTGGCCGCCGATCAGCACGGCGCCGGCGCGGTTGAGCTCCTCGACCACGCCGCGCAGCAGCTCGCCGAGGTCGCGTTCCTGCAACGCGCCGCGCGCGTAGGGGATCACCGCCGTCATCAGCGCGCTGTGCGCCTGCGCGCCCTTGGCGAAGAGGTCGGACAGCGCGTGCAGGGTGGCAACGCGGCCCAGCCGCAGCGGATCGTCGAACAGCGCCGGAAAGTGATCGACGCTTTGCAGCAGCGCTCGGCCCGGCGGCACCAGGATGGCGCTGGTGTCCTCGCCGTCGCGCACGCCCAGCGGAATGTCGTAGCGCGCGGGGATGTCGAGATCGGCCAACGCGCGGCGCAGCGTTTCCGCGCCGATCTTGGCGCCGCAACCGGCGCAGCGCATCAGCATCGGCGCCGCCATCGCCGCCATGTCAGGCATGGTCGTCTCCGGCAGATCGCCTTGCGCCGCCATGCGTCCGCCGGGACGCAGCCGCTGGTACATCGCCATCCATCTGGTGTCGATGCGCCGCTTCCAGCGCCACACCCAATCGCCTTCGATCGACAGCCCGCCGCGCGAGGCCACGGCGCGCCTATCGCCTGTGGTGATCAGGCTGAGGAAGCGCCGCTGCGGCTCGTAGCGTCGCAGCGGCTGGTCCTCGGGCGCGAGCAGGTTGTGCGCCAGGATCGGCCCTTCGCGCACCGCGAAGACGCCGGCCTTGGGCAGCGGCTGGGCGTCGAACGAAGCGACGTCGCCGGTGGCGAAGACGTTGGCGTGCGAGATCGATTGCAGGCTCTCGTTGACGCGGATGAAGCCGTTCTTGTCGAGCGCCAGGGCGGTCTCGCCGAGCCATGACGCCGGCGCGGCCTGCGTGGTCCATACGGTCAGCCCGCTCGCGATGGTCGCGCCGCCCTCGAGCGTCACCGCCTCGGCGGTGACCTCGCGGACCGGCTTGCCCAGCACCACCGCGACGCCGCGGCGCGCCAGGGTGCGCATGAACGCGCGGCGCACGGAGGCGGGATGGCTCGGCAGGATCGCCGGGTCGGCGGAGACCAGGGTGAAGTGCGGCTGCGCGCCGCCGTCGCGCTTCAACGCCGCCTGCATCGACAGGCAGAGCTCGACGCCGCCAGCGCCGGCGCCGACCACGACGATGCTGGCCGGCCGTGTTGAGCTGTCGCGAATCGACGCCCAGCGCGCGAGAAAACTCGGAACCGGCTTGACCGGCAGGGTGTATCGATCAGCACCCGGTACGCTCGATGTCACGGGCGTGGAGCCGATGTCGAGTGCGACGCTGTCGAAAGCGACCGGCGGCCGGCCGGCGCAGATCACGCGCTGTGCCGCGAGGTCGAGCCCGATCGCCGAGTCGTGGTACAGCCGCGCGCCGGCCGCGCGGCACAGTGGCCGCAGATCGATATGCGCGTCCTCGAAACGATAATGGCCGGCGACCAGGCCCGGCAGCATGCCCGAATAGGGCGTGTCGAGCTCGCGGGCGATCAGCGTCAGGCGGATCTCCGGTGCGCGCTTCATCGCCGCGCGACGCAGCACTTCGACATGCGCGTGCCCGCCGCCTACCAGGACGACGTCGCGGCGCGCCAAGCTCGGCTCGGCCATGAACTCCGATCAACCCTTCACTCGATGCCGACGACTATCGCACGGTCGGGAGCACGCCCGAGCACCTCAATGCAAGGATGAAGTGCGTTACCACGACCGGTAGTAGGGCGACTGCCTATAGCCCTCAAGGGGTGGGGCGCGCCACTCTAGCGGTGCGGCAGGCGGCACTTTCTTCATCTCACGTGTAGTGTAAGTAGTTGAATTATTTATCTAATTTGGACTTTTCGCCGGTTGAGTGCGGGGCGCGATGGGCATAAACAAAAAGGATATTGAGCAAAGCATATTTTGGGGGGACGGGCGCGATGCGCAGGAATTCAGTTCTCGTGGCCGACGCCGACAAGGTCCGTCGTGATCGTTTGATGGTTTGGCTCGGCGCCCAGGATATCAGCGCCATCGCCGCTTCCGATCACGACGCCGAGGGCATCGGCCGCGAACTCACGCCGCGCCTCGTCGTCTGCCGCCACGATTCGGTCGGCATTTCGCTCTGTCATTCGCTGCGGGAGCTGCCCGAGCCACCCATGTTCGTCGTCGTCTCCGACGATCCCACCACCGAGGAGCGTGTCTATTACGACGGGCGCGCGGTGGTGGCCGTCGTTGGCGGCGTGGTCGAGATGGGCGCGCTCGCCCGCTTCATCGACTTCGCATTGGGCGCCTCCGCCCGCCTCGATGACGGCCACCGGCTCACCGGCCATCCCGCGACAGCCGACCATGCCACCCACCTTCCCGAGCCTGTCGTGGCCGCCCCGCGCGCGGCGCAGTGACGGTCATTTCGTCCTCATCTGAACGTCATTACGGGCCCGCGCTCGGGTTACGGCCGCGTTACCTGTAGCGGGCGACACTGGACGGATTGTTGCCGCCGGGCGGCGGAGGCGCTACGCAGTCTGCCCGTCTCGCGTGCGAGCCCGTCTTTGCCCAGCGACCCAGCTCCCAGACTTCCCGCCGTCGACCGCGTTCTGCGCCACGCCGACACCCTGCCGTTGATCGAGCGGCATGGTCGTCTGCCGGCCACCGAGGCGGTGCGCGCGGCGTTGGCCGACCTGCGCGCCGCCAAGGCCGTCGCCGACGAGGCCGGCGTCGCGGCGCTCGCCGGGCGGCGGCTGGCGGCCGAGATGGCGCCCTCGCAGCGTCGCGTCTTCAACCTCACCGGCACCGTGCTGCACACCAATCTCGGCCGCGCCGTGCTGGCGCGCGAGGCGCTGGAGGCGAGCGACGCGGTCCTCGGCGCACCGTCCAATCTCGAATACGTGGTCGAGAAGGGCGCGCGCGGCGAGCGCGACGATCACGTCAGGGGATGGTTGCGCAAGCTGACCGGCGCCGAGGACGCGGTGATCGTCAACAACAACGCCGCTGCCGTCGTGCTGGTGCTCAATACGCTGGCGCTCGGCAAGGAGGTGCCGGTGTCGCGTGGCGAGCTGATCGAGATCGGTGGCGCCTTCCGCATGCCCGACATCATGGCGCGCGCCGGCTGCCAGCTGGTCGAGATCGGCACCACCAATCGCACGCACCTCCGGGACTACGAGGGCGCGATCGGCGAGCGCACCGCGATGCTGATGAAGGTGCATCCCTCGAACTACGCCGTCGTCGGCTTCACCAACGTCGTGCCGGAGAAGGAGATCGCGGCGCTGGCGCGATCGAAGGGCCTGCCCTTCGTCAACGATCTGGGTAGCGGTCAATTGGTCGATCTCGAACGCTGGGGCCTGCCGCACGAGCCGACGGTGCGCGAGGCGATCGAGGAGGGCGCCGACCTGGTGACGTTCAGCGGCGACAAGCTGCTGGGCGGCCCACAATGCGGCATCGTCGTCGGCAAGAGCGCGCTGGTGCGCCAGCTGGCGAAGAACCCGCTGAAGCGCGCGCTACGCCTCGACAAGGGCCGCCTCGCCGCGCTCGAAGCGACCTTGCGCCTATACGCCGACCCCGACCGCCTACCGGAGAAGCTGCCGACCTTGCGGCTGCTGACGCGCGCTACGGCCGATATCGAGGCGTTGGCGAAACGTCTGTTGCCGACGGTCTCTGCCGCACTCGCCAACCGCGCGGCGGTGACGATCGAACCGTGCCGCAGCCAGATCGGCAGCGGCTCCCTGCCCGTGGATCGCCTCGCCAGCGTCGCGTTGTCGCTCACGCCTGTTGTGCCGCCGAACGGCAAGCCGAGCGGCGGTGCGGTCGACAGACTCGCCGCCGCCTTCCGTGCGCTGCCTGTGCCGGTGATCGGCCGCGTCGAGGACGGCGCGCTGAAGCTCGACCTGCGCTGCCTCGAGGACGAGGCCGGCTTCACCGCGCAGCTCGCGTCGGTGCGGCCATGATCGTTGGCACTGCGGGTCATATCGACCACGGCAAGACGACCTTGGTGCGCGCGCTGACCGGGGTCGATACCGATCGGCTGCCGGAGGAGAAGGCGCGCGGCATCACCATCGATCTCGGCTTCGCCTATCTGCCGCTGGCCGATGGTCGCACCGTCGGCTTCGTCGACGTGCCGGGCCACGAGCGCTTCATCCACAACATGCTGGCCGGCATCGGCGGCATCGACTTCGCGCTCCTGGTGGTGGCGGCCGACGACGGCGTGATGCCGCAGACGCGCGAGCATCTGGCGATCCTCGACCTGCTGGATGTGAGCCGCGGAACTGTCGTGATCACCAAGGCCGATCTCGCCAATGCGGAACGGCTGGAGGCTCTCGAAGACGAGATCCGCGCGCTACTCGCCGACACCAGCCTCGCCGAGGCGGAGATCGCCGCCGTCTCGGCCCAGAGCGGCCAGGGCCTCGACGATCTACGCGCACGGCTGGAGCTGGAGGCCGAAGCGACGCGCGAGCGCGCGACTGCGGGCCGCTTCCGCCTGCCGATCGATCGCTGTTTCTCGTTGAGCGGCGCCGGGACGGTCGTCACCGGCACCGTGTTCGCAGGTGAGGTGCGCGAGGGCGATCAACTGGTGATCGCGTCGTCGGGCGCCGCCGCGCGCGTGCGTTCGCTGCACGCGCAGAACCGCGCGGCCGAGGTCGGCGTCGCGGGTCAGCGCTGCGCCATCAACATCGCCGGCCCGCAGATCGCCAAGGACTCGATCCATCGCGGCGACTGGCTGCTGGCGGCGTCGCTGCGCAAGCCCACCGATCGCATCGACGCGCGCATCCGGCTGCTGAAGGACGAACCCCGGCCGCTGCGTTCGTGGACGCCGGTGCACCTGCATCTCGGCGCCGCGCACGCCATGGCGCGTGTCGTGCCGCTCGACGTCGAGACGATCGAGCCCGGCCAGCGCGCGCTGGTCCAGCTCGTGCTCGAGACGCCGATCGGCGCGCTGCACGGCGATCGCCTGATCCTGCGCGACCAGTCCGCGCGGCGCACCATGGCCGGCGGCATGGTGCTCGACCCCTGGGGGCCGGCGCGCTATCGCCGCAAGCCCGAGCGGCTCGCCGCCTTGAACGCGCAGGCCGATACCGATCCGGTTACGGCGCTGAAGGCGCTGACCGAGCTGTCGCCGCAGGTCGTCGATCTCGGCCTGTTCGGCGTCGCGCGCAACCTCAAGCGCGAGGCGCTTGACGATGTCGTGGCGCATGCCGGCGCGGTTTCACTGCCGGCGCCCGGCGTCGAGGGGGGGCCATTCGGCTTTGCCGCCGCCCGCTTCGCCGAGCTGGAGACGGAAACCATCGCGGCGTTGAAGACGCATCACGAGAAGAACCCCAACAGCGCCGGCCTGGAGCCATCGAAGCTGCGTCTGGCACTGCCGACGCGCATCCCGCCGGCGCCGTTCGCCTCGGTGACCACGGCGCTGCTGAAGGGCAAGAAGGTCGAGGCCGACGGGCCGTGGCTGCGCCTGCCCGGCCACAGCGTACGCCTCTCGCCGCTCGACGAGCGCCTGTGGGCGCGCATCCAGCCAGTGCTGAAATCGGCGCGCTTCGGCCCGCCGCGCGTGCGCGATTTCGCCGACGAGTTCGACTTCGCCGAGGCCCAGGTGCGTGACCTGATGCGCCGGCTGAGCCGCATGGCCGTGGTCTGGCAGGTGGCGCCCGATCACTTCTTCCTGCGCGACGCCGTGGCCGAGATGGCGCGCATCGTCGAGGATCTGGCGACCAACGCGCCCGACGGCACCTTCAAGGCGGCCGAGTTCCGCGACAAGATCGGCGGCGGGCGCAAGGTGGCGATCCAGATCCTGGAATTCTTCGACCGCGCCGGGCTGACATCGCTGAAGAACGAGCGACGCACCATCGACAAGGTGAAGCTGGAGCGGTTTGTGAATCGTGTCGGAACGTCGTAAAGTTCGCCCACAGGCCATGGGGAAGGGAATCGCTCCCGGTGGGGCGGCCGGACTTCAAACCCGGTAAGGGCCGTCGGACGGTCCTTCGTGGGTTCGACTCCCACTCTCTTCCGCCATCCTGCTTCGCGCCGACGCGCTTCGCAGGACTTGTCCTGTCCGTGATGCGCGAAGCAGGATGCCCTCCGAAGCTTTAGCGAAGGAGGGCTTTTATGACTGCCGCGCCGAAGAAGACCGCGCTGGTCACCGGCGCGGCGCGCGGCATCGGGCTGGCGACTGCCGTGCGTTTCCTCGAGGATGGCTGGCGAGTCGCGATGCTGGATGTGCTGGGCGACACGCTCGGCGCCGCCGTCACCGCGCTGGGTCGTCCCGATGACACGCTGACGCTGGTTGCCGACGTCGCCGATCCCGACGCGGTTCAGGCCGCGGTGCGCCGCTCCCGCGAGCGTTTCGGCCGTATCGACGCGCTGGTCAACAACGCCGGCATCGCCGTCTTCAAGCCGATGCTCGACGTGACGCTCGACGAATGGCGGCGCGTGCTGGACGTCAACCTCACCGGCCCGTTCCTGATGACCCAGGCGGTGGCGCCGATCATGCGCGACCAGGGCGCCGGCGCGATCGTCAACATCACCTCGATCTCCGGCCTGCGTGCCTCGACCTTGCGCGTCGCCTACGGCACCAGCAAGGCGGCGCTGGCGCATCTGACGCGCCAGCAGGCGGCCGAGCTGGGCGAGTACGGTATCCGCGTCAACGCGGTGGCGCCCGGCCCGGTCGACACGGCGATGGCCCAGGCCGTGCACACGCCGGCGATCCGCGCCGACTACCACGACCACATCCCGCTCAACCGCTATGGCCTGGAGCGCGAGCTCGCCGAGGCGATCTTCTTCCTCTGCTCCGAGAAGGCGGCCTACATCACCGGCCACGAGCTGGCGGTCGATGGCGGCTTCGACGCGTCGGGCGTCGGCCTGCCGACGCTCCGGGCCGAACGGCGCAACACCTGAGCTGTTATCCCAGCCGGCTCCACATCGACGACAGCCAGGCGCACACCGCGCTCGCGGCTGGGGTCGAAGTCGCGGTCTCTACGGACACCCGCGCCGTCGAGCGGGCAGCTAACCATTCACACCTCCTTTTTAGCCATGGGGCGGATGGCGGAAGCCCGCGTGGCGATGGAATGCGAGAGGCTCCATCGGACCGTTCTTTGAGGCAGGTCAAGGCCGAGCGACCGGTCCGGGCGGACGCTGCTTCCCGCATGTTCGACACTATCCGCAAATCGCCCGCCAACTGGCAGGTACCGCCCAACCTGCTGGACTACGATGCGCTTTGTCGCTCGTTCGACTGGGCGTCGGCGCGCCGGGCGATGGCCGGGTTGCCCGGCGGCGGCCTGAACATCGCCCACGAGGCGGTGAGCCGTCATGTCGTCGAAGGCCGCGGCGGGCGGATTGCGCTGCGCCACCTCGGCCGAGACGGCGCCGTGTCGGCGGTGACCTTCGCCATGCTCGACGAGGCCGTGAGCCGTTTCGCCAACGTCCTGGAGTCGCTGGGCGTGGCGCGAGGCGAGGCGGTGTTCTCGCTAAGCGGGCGCGTGCCGGCCTTCTACTCGGCCGCTCTGGGCACGCTCAGGCGCGGCGCCATCTTCTGTCCGCTGTTCTCGGCCTTCGGGCCGGAGCCGATCCGCGCACGGCTGGAGATCGGCCGGGGCGTCTGCCTGGTGACCACGCGCCTGCTCTTCCAGCGCAAGGTGGCGCCGATCCTCGATGCCTTGCCGGCGCTGCGTGTCGTGTTGCTGACCGACGGCGAGGCCGGCGACGAGCGCGACCGGGTGCGCGCGCTGCCGCGTCTGATGGACGCGGCCGTCGCGCGGTACAGCACGGCGGCCACATCGCCGGACGACCATGCGCTGATGCACTTCACCAGCGGCACGACCGGCAAGCCCAAGGGCGCCGTGCTGGTCCATGACGCCGTCGTCGCCCAGTCGGCGACGGCGCGCTATGCGCTCGACCTGCGGGACGGCGATATCTTCTGGTGCACCGCCGATCCGGGCTGGGTGACCGGCATGTCCTATGGCGTGATCGCGCCACTGGTCTGCGGCGTCACCAGCATCGTCGACGAGATGGAGTTCGACGCCGAGCGCTGGTACGCGATCATCGAACGCCAGAAGGTGAGCGTCTGGTACACCGCGCCCACCGCGATCCGCATGCTGATGAAGGTCGGCGCCGATGTCGCGCGCAAGTACGACCTTCGTTCGCTGCGTTTCCTCGCCAGCGTCGGCGAGCCGCTCAATCCGGAGGCCGTGGTGTGGAGCCAGCAGGCCTTCGGCCGGCCGTTCCACGACAATTGGTGGCAGACCGAGACCGGCGGCATCATGATCGCCAACTTCGCCGCGCTGCCGGTCAAGCCCGGCTCGATGGGCAGGCCGCTGCCCGGCATCGAGGCGGCGATCGTCGAGCGCACGCCGCAGGGTATCCGTGTCATCGACGAGCCCGATGTCGACGGCGAGCTGGCGCTGAAGGCCGGCTGGCCCTCGATGTTCCGTGGCTATCTCGGCGAGGAGGAGCGTTACCGCAAGTGCTTCGCCGACGGCTGGTACCTCACCGGCGATCTCGCGCGCCGTGACGGCGACGGCTACTTCTGGTTCATCGGCCGCTCCGACGACGTGATCAAGACCGCCGGCCATCTTGTCGGTCCGTTCGAGGTCGAGAGCGCGCTGATGGAGCACCCCGCGGTCGCCGAGGCCGCGGTCATCGGCAAGCCCGACGAGGTCGCCGGCAACACCATCAAGGCCTTCGTCGCGCTGAAGGCCGGCCGTGAGGCCGGCCCGGCGCTCGAGCGTGACCTGATGGCGCATGCGCGGCGGCGGCTGGGGCCGGCGGTGGCGCCGCGCGAGATCGCCTTCCGCGACAACCTGCCGAAGACGCGCAGCGGCAAGATCATGCGCCGCCTGCTGCGCGCGCGCGAGCTCGGCCTGCCGGAAGGCGACATCTCGACCCTGGAAAGCGACGAGAAGAAATGACCGCCAAGCCGCATCTCGACAGCGACCACGCCCGCCATCTGCTGGGCCAGATGCTGCGCATCCGCCTGTTCGAGGAGCGGTGCGCCGAGCTCTACACGCAGCAGAAGATCCGCGGCTTCCTCCATCTCTACGTCGGCGAGGAGGCCAACGCCGTCGGCATCGCCTGCGCGCTCTCGGCCGCCGACAGCATCGTGTCGACCTACCGCGAGCACGGTCACGCCCTGGCGCGCGGCATCGCCATGGGTCCGCTGATGGCGGAGATGTACGGCAAGGCCAACGGAACCAGCGGCGGGCGCGGCGGGTCCATGCACGTGTTCGACCGCGCGACCCGCTTCTACGGCGGCAATGCCATCGTCGGTGGCGGCCTGCCGCTCGCCGTCGGGCTGGGCTTGGCGGAAAAGCTGCGCGGCGGCACCGGCGTAGCGGTCTGCTTGTTCGGCGAAGGGGCCGTCGCCGAGGGCGAATTCCACGAATCGCTCAATCTCGCGGCGCTGTGGAAGCTGCCGGTGCTCTTCGTCTGCGAGAACAATCTCTACGCCATGGGCAGCGCCATCGAGCGCACCGAATCGGAGACCGCGATCTTCCGCAAGGCCGAGGCCTATCGCCTTGAGGCGCAACGCGTCGACGGCATGGACGTGGTCGCGGTCGAGGTGGCGGCGCTGGGCGCGCTCGAGAGCATCCGTGGCGGCGGCGGGCCGCGGTTCCTCGAATGCATGACCTACCGATTCCGTGCCCATTCGATGTTCGACGCTCAGCTCTATCGCGACCGCGCCGAGATCGAGCGCTGGAAGGAGCGCGATCCGATCCGGCGCTTCGGCGACTGGGCGGTGGCGAGCGGCCTGCTGCACGCCGCCGACGTCGAGGTGTTGCGCGAGGCGGCGTCGGCCGAGGTCGACGCGGCTGTCGCCTTCGCCGAGGCCGGCGCCTGGGAACCCGTCGAGGATCTCTGCCGGCACACGCTGATGGACGCGGTGCCGGCATGACCACGACCTATCGCGAGGCGATCAAGCAGGCGATCCGCGACGCCCTCATGCGCGACGACCGCGTCTTCCTGATGGGCGAGGATGTCGGGCGCTACGGTGGCTGCTATGCGGTGACCAAAGGGCTGCTGCAGGAATTCGGCGAGGCGCGCATCCGTGACACGCCGCTGTCGGAATCGGCCTTCGTCGGCGCCGGCATCGGCGCGGCCATGGCCGGCCTGCGGCCCATCGTCGAGATCATGACGGTGAATTTCAGCCTGCTGGCGCTCGATCAGATCGTCAACAACGCCGCGACCATCCCGCACATGTCGGGCGGACAGTTCGCTGTGCCGCTGGTGATCCGCATGGCCACCGGCGCCGGCCGGCAGCTCGCCGCGCAGCATTCGCACAGCCTCGAGGGTTGGTATGCCCACATCCCCGGCCTGAAGATCGTGGCGCCCGCGACGCTCGAGGACGCGCGCGGCATGCTGTGGAGCGCGCTGGAAGATCCCAATCCGGTGCTGATCTTCGAGCATGTCAACCTCTACAACATGGAGGGCGAGCTCGCTGCCGATGCTGGTGCCGTGCCGCTGTCGGGCGCCGCGGTGCGCCGCGCTGGGCGCGATCTCAGCGTGGTCACCTACGGCGCCAGCCTGCACAAGTCGCTCGCCGCGGCCCAGCTGCTCGCCGCCGAGGGCATCGAGGCGGAGGTCATCGATCTGCGCAGCCTGCGGCCGCTGGATGATGCCACGATCATGGCCTCGCTGGCGCGCACGCGGCGGATCCTGGTCGTCGACGAGGGCTGGCGATCGGGCGGCATCTCGGCCGAGATCTGCGCGCGCGTCGCCGAGCAGGGCTTCTACGATCTCGACGCGCCGCCGGCGCGGTTGTGTGGCGTCGAGGTGCCCATTCCCTATCCCAAGCATCTGGAGGACGCCGCCATTCCCCAGGTGGAGACCATCCACGCCGCGGCGCTCGAGCTGGTGAGGCCGTCCGAGAGGTCGACGTGAGCGACTTCCTCATGCCGTCCCTGGGCGCCGACATGGAGAAGGGCAAGGTCGTCGAATGGCTCAAGAAGCCCGGCGACCCGATCGCGCGCGGCGATGTCGTGGCCGTCGTCGAGACGCAGAAGGGCGCCTTCGAGATCGAGGCCTTCGAGGCAGGAATCCTGGGCGAGATCGTCGTGCCCGTCGGCGTCGAGGCGCTGGTCGGCGCCGTGCTCGCCCGAATCGACGGGCCCGGCGCCACGCCCCGGCCGGCCGCGGTCCCGCCCGCGCCGCCGCGTCCCGCCGTCCAGGCCGCCGTGCCGCCGCCGCGCCCGACGCCGATCGTCGCCGGGCGCCTGAGAATCTCGCCGGCCGCTGCGCGGCGCGCCGCTGAGCTCGGCGTCGACGTGCGCGGCCTGAGCGGCAGCGGGCCGGGTGGCGCCATCGCGATCGCCGATGTCGAGGCCGCGGCGCACAGGCCCGCCGCGCCACAGCCCACGGCGCCACAGCCTGTGACGCAGGGACCGCGGCGCGGCTTCGACCCGGCGGCCATGCGCCAGGCGATCGCCGCGGCCATGGCGCGCTCCAAGCGCGAGATTCCCCACTACTACCTGTCGCTGCCGATCGATATGGGCCTCGCAAGCGAATGGCTCGCCGCCGAGAACGCCCGGCGCGACGTCGAGCGCCGGCTGCTGCCGGCGGCGCTGCTGCTGAAGGCCGTGGCGCTGGCGCTGCGCGCGGTGCCGGAGCTCAACGGCTTCTGGATCGAGGGCGGGCCGAAGCTCTCGTCCTCGATCCATGTCGGCTGGGCGATCGCGCTGCGTGGTGGCGGCCTGATGGCGCCAGCGATTCACGACGCCGACCGCCTTACGCTCGACCAGGCGATGGCCGCGCTGCGGGATCTGACCACGCGCGCGCGCGTCGCGCGCATCCGCGGCTCGGAGATGATGGATCCTACCGTCACCGTCACCAGCCTCGGCGAGCGCGGCGCCGACAGCGTGTTCGGCGTCATCTACCCGCCGCAGCTCGCGATCGTCGGCTTCGGCGCGCCGCGCATGACGGCGCTGCCGATCGGCGACACGATCCGGCCGCGGCCGGTCGTGCAGGCGACCCTGGCCGCCGATCACCGCGCCAGCGACGGCGCCGCCGGCAGTCGGCTGCTCGCCGCCATCGATCGCCATCTGCAGCGACCGGAGAGTCTATGACCGACGCAGGGATCATCGAGGAGCTGCGCGCCATCCTGGGCGACATCGCGCCCGACCTTGAGGTGTCGGCCATTGATGCCAACGCGGATCTGCGCAACGACGTCGGCCTCGATTCGATGGATTTCCTGAACTTCGTGATCGCCGTCCACAAACGACTGCACGTCGACGTGCCGGAGGCGGACTACAGCAAGGTCGACTCGCTGACGAAGTTCGCGCGCTACATCGCGGCGAAGGGGCGCCCCGGCTAGCTCCATCAGGCGAAGCTTCGGTCACGTGATCGACCGCGCCTGTCGCGAAGTCTTCTTATCGCGGATTGATCTCATCAGCCGAGTAGATATTGCGCGGGTTCCAGAGCATCCAACCGATCGCCTGGGCATCATGCGCCGCCTTGATCTGCTTGCCGATCTCGGCCGCGCCAAAGGGTTGCCCGCCGAACGCGTAATCGCGAAAGGCTTGCAGCCATGGCCGGTATCGCACGGCCGAGCCGCGCGTCCGTGCCTTCGCGGTTTCCAGCGAGCGGTAGATGATCTCGTACGGATGGGCCACCGGATTGCTGTAGCCGGGAATGCCGAACTGGAAGCCCGACGGGTACAGCATGGGTGAGATGTAGTCGACAACGGAGGCGAGGTCCTCCAACCGCTGGCCGATTCCGGTATCGCCCGGGTTCCAGCACACGTATCCAAACGCGTCCACGGCGAGAAACACGCTGTGCGGAACCAGCCGCCGACGCGCCTCGCGCAGGAACCCGGTGATGGCCTCGACCCGCGACGCCTCGGTCGGTTGCTGCATGTAGGTCAGACCCACCGCATCGGGAAAGCGCACATAGTCGAACTGGATTTCGTCGAACCCGGCCGCCGCCGCTTCCTCGGCGACGCCCAGCGCGTAGCTCCAGGCCTCCTTCCGATAGGGGTCGATCCATGCCAGGCCTTCGCGGTCCTTCCAGACCGCGCCCGCGCTGTTGCGCACCGCCCAGTCCGGGCGCAGCTGGGCCAACAGGTCGTCCTTGAAGACCACGATCCGCGCGATCGTATAGATGCCTTTCGCCTTGAGCGTGCGCGTGAGCTCTTTCAGATCAGGAATGGTCCGTATCTTGAGGGCGCCCGTCGACGCGGCCAGCGGCAGCGCGCTGGGATAGGGGATGACGCCGCGGTCGCCCTTGAGATCGATCACGATGGCGTTCAGGCCGGCGCGCTCGATCACGGCAAGCGCGGGATCGCGCAGCGACGGCGTGCCGATGCCGTACACGGTCAGATACAGGGCTTTGGGCACGAATGGCTTCAGCCGGATCGTTGGCTCTGAGGGCCGGTCGCCGGCGATCGTCTCGCGTTGGTAGCCCGGCGCCCGGACGTGCAGCGGCGCCGCGCCGTCGGGAAGTCGATACCGTCCCGCGGCGTCGGTGACGACGGCGCGGTCCGCGATGGTGACGGTCGCGCCGACGATCGGCGCGTGCGTCGCGGCGTCCACCACCGTGCCACGTTCCCCATCGGCTCCCGCGGGTGACGCCAGGAAAGCCGATGCGGTCAGGACGAAGACCCGCGCGACCTGGGCACAGGCGCGCAATGTGGAAAGCGTCGGCGTCCTCGAGCGGTCCATGACCGGCCTCACTTTCCTGGTGCGAGAAGCGCCTCGAACCGCGCGCCGCGATCGGCGTCGGTGACGATGTAGCGCGGCAGGGCCATCAAATTGTCGGCGCGGCTGGCCGGATGGCGTTCGATCGAGAAAGCGGCGACGTACCCGGCTGTCGTCGCCTGCTGCATCAGCTCCGCATCGTAAATGCCGAAGGGCCAGGCGAGGAGATCGACCGGGCCGCCCAGACGCTCCTCGAGTACCGCTCTCGAGCGGACGAGCTGGTCGCGCACGAAGCGTTGATAGGCGTCCGGTGCCAGACGCCCGCGCTCGATCGTGAAATTGGGGTGCCACAGCGTGTGCGACTGCACGTCGACCAGGCCGGAGGCCTTCATGTCGGCCAGCTGCGCCCAGGTCAGCGCGTAGTCCGCGTTCGAGATCGCCGTCGGATAGATGAAGAGCGTCACCGGTATCCGATGCGCCAGGATCAGCGGGAACATCTCCGTATAGATCGAGCGATGGCCGTCATCGACCATGATGACGACGGCGCGTTCCGGTATCGCGGCACTGGCCCCGCGCAGCGCATCGACGAGCTGGCGGGCCGGGATGACCTGGTAGTTCCGCTGCCGCAGCAGGCGGAGCTGCGCCTCGAACACCGGCGTCGTCACCGTCATGGTGTCGCTGACCACGGGACCGAGACGATGGTAGAGGAGAATAGGCACGCGCGGTGCCTTGTCCGCGGCGGCGACGGCGGCCATCGTGCCGCACACGAGCGCCAGCGAGACCGCGGCCCGCGACAGTCCATGCATGAACATGGCCGTCAATCGGGCGAGAAGACGTGATGTCATGCGGCACACCTACGCTCGATGACGCGCCGCCACGTTGACATGAAACAAAGCGCAGCCGGTCCCGAGCCGCCAATTCGCGGGAGCGGAACTTCGGCGCCGCGAACACGCCGTGCTGGCGTCGCCCGCCAAGGGTGCTGGGAGGATTGGAGATCGCGGCCGCGGACACCATCTTGGCCTCAGCGCCGCTCGCCGAACGTCGTCCCGACCGCCCGGCAAACGGGCGGCCGTCCATCCATTATGGTTTGCCTTTACTCGAAGACGTCGTCGGCGCGCGCGAGCAGCGATGGTGGCAGCTTCAGGCCCAGCGCCTTCGCGGTCTTCAGGTTGATCGACAGCGCGATCTCGGTCGGCTGCTCGACCGGCAGGTCGCCGGGCCTGGCGCCCTTGAGGATCTTGTCGACGTAGACCGCCGCGGCGCGGTACTGCGCCGGTGCGTCGGGCACGTAGGCGATCAGGCCGCCGGCCTCGACCTGTGGCCGACGCGGCACCATCATCGGCAGCCGCCGTTCGGCCGCCAGCGCGATCGACGGCGGCACGAAGGCGTGCTCCTGGCCGGAGAGCCACCACACGGCGTCGGCGCGCCAGGCCGCGACGTCCTCGAACGCCTGGGAGAGCCCGTCCAGCCGCCGCACGGCGAAGAAACGGACGGCGACATCGATGAGCGTCACCGCTCCCTCGATTTCCCGACGCTGCGGCGTGGTGACCGAGTCGTCGGGGTTGAACAGAACCGCGATCCGCCGCGCGCCCGGCACGATCTCCTTCAGGAGCTGCAGCCGCTTGGCCGCCAGGTCGGCCACGAGATTCGCCCGGCCGGTGACATTGCCGCCGGGGCGCGAGAGGTTGCGCACGAAGCCCGAGCCGACCGGATCGCCGACCAGGCTCATCACGATCGGGATCTCCTTGGTCGCGTTGATCGCCGCGCGCGTGGGCGGCGTGTTGGCCGTGACGATGACATCGGGACGCGCCGCCACCAGCTCTGTCGCGAGCGCCGGCAGGCGGCCGAGCTCGGTGTCGGCCGACTTGATCACGATGCGCGCGGTGCGGCCGTCCTCGTAGCCCAGCTCGCGCAGCTTGGCGGGAAAGGCGCCAAAGTCGCGATCGAGCGTATGGGGCAGCAGCACGCCGATGAGAGGCGACTTGCCGGCCGGCTGCGCCAAGGCGGCGCGCGGCGCCGGCAGCAGACCGGCCCCGATGCCCAGCGCGAAGACGCGGCGCGATATCATGCGTGGCTTCTCCCGGCGGTCATTGGATCGCCCGGGTGAAGCGTTGACAAGGACTGTCTTCGGCCGCGGCGGCGCCGGCCGCCTCACTCCGCCTTGATGCCGGCGGCGCGGATGACCTCGCGGTAGTTGCGGCGGTTCTCGTCCATGGTGCGGCCCAGCGCGGCGGAGTCGGCGAACTCCGGCACCAGGCCGAAATCGAGCAGGCGCTGGATGACGTGGGGATCCTCGGTCGCGGCCTTCACCGCCTGCTCCCAGCGGCGCACGATGTCGGGCGGCAAGCCGGTGGGGCCGCACAACCCGAACCAGGCGTAGGTCTGGAAGCCGGGCGCGACGTCGGCGATCATCGGCGTGTCGGGAAAGAAGCGCTTGCCCAGCGGATCGCCCAGGCCGAGCAGGCGCAGCTGGCCGGAGCGGATCTGGGTCATGGTGTCGCCGAGATTGGTGATCGAGAAATCGGTGCGGCCCGAGATCAGGTCGGGCATCGCCGCCGCCGAGCCGCGATAGGGCACGTGCACCAGCTTCAGCCCGAGCTTCTGCGCCAAGAGCTCGCTGGAGAGATGCTGCACCGAGCCGATGCCCGGGGTGGCGAAGCTCAGCTGCCCGGGCTTGGCGCGCGCCGCGGCGATCAGGTCGGCCACGCTCTTGTACGGACTGTCCTTGCCGACCACGAGGCCGAAGGTCGAGCGCAGCAGCTGTCCCAGCGGCATCAGCTCGGTGGCGGGGTTGATCGGCAGCGAGGCGCCCGGCAGCTCGGTGATGATCGTCATGTTGCCGGTGGTGCAGAACAGCACGGTGTGGCCGTCGGGCGCGCTGCGCGCGGCGCCCTCGGCGGCGATCATGCCATTGGCGCCGGTGCGGTTCTCGACGATCACCTGCTGGCCGAGCGTGCGGGTGGCGACATCGGCCAGCAGGCGCGCGGCGAGATCGCCGGAGCCGCCGGCGGCGAAGCCGAACAGCATGCGGATGGGCTTGCTGGGGAAGGGCGGCTGCTGCGCGCTGGCGCTCGCCAGGGCCAGCGCGCCCGCGACCAGGCCGATTAGCGGCAGCGCGAGAATCTTCCGTCGTCCACGCATGGCGTTTCCTCCTCCGATTGGCTTGCTTGCGGCGCGCCACGGGGACGGTCAAGCGCGAACGCGCCGGTCCGCCAGGAGGATTTCGCCCGGCGGTCGCTGGTGTCGGCGTGGCTCGAACGGCGTAGGATCGGCGGCATGACCGACCTCATCCGCCCCTTCACCATCGCCATCCCCGACGACGTGCTCGCCGACCTCAAGCGCCGCCTGCGCGACACGCGCTGGCCGGAGGCGGAGCCGGTCGCCGACTGGAGCCAGGGCGCGCCGCTGACCTGGATCAAGGACATCTGCCGCTACTGGGCCGAGACGTACGACTGGCGCGCGCGGGAGGCGGCGCTGAACCGCTTCGCGCAGTTCAAGACGCAGATCGACGGTATCGATGTCCATTTCGTGCATGTCCGCTCGCCGCACGCCAACGCGATGCCGCTGATCATCACCCATGGCTGGCCGGGCTCGATCGTGGAGTTCCACAAGGTCATCGAGCCCCTGACCGATCCGACCAAGCATGGCGGCAAGGCCGAAGACGCCTTCCACGTCGTCTGCCCGTCGCTGCCGGGCTTCGCCTTCTCCTCGAAGCCGACGACGACGGGCTGGGGCGTCGCGCGCATCGCGCAGGCCTGGGCCACGTTGATGGCGCAGCTGGGCTACGCACGCTACGGCGCGCAGGGCGGCGACTGGGGCTCGGCGGTGACCACGGCGCTGGGCGCGCTCGATGCGGCGCATTGCGCCGGCATCCACATCACCTTGGCGATGGGCACGCGGCCCAAGGTCGAGGGCGAGCCGACACCGGAGGAGGCGCGCGCGCTGAAGGGCATCCAGCATTACGCCGATTGGGATTCCGGCTATTCCAAGCAGCAATCGACGCGGCCGCAGACCTTGGGCTACGGGTTGACCGATTCGCCGTCGGGCCAGGCGGCGTGGATCCTCGAGAAGTTCTGGGCCTGGACCGATTGCGACGGGCACCCCGAGAACATCCTCGGCCGCGACGAGCTGCTCGACAACGTCATGCTGTACTGGACGACGGCGACGGCGACCTCGTCGGCGCGGCTCTATTGGGAGAGCTTCCGGCCGGGCAGCCGCAAGCCGGTCACGGTCACGGTGCCCACCGGCGTCGCGGTGTACCCCAAGGAGATCGTCACGCCGGTACGCAAATGGATGGAGGCCGGCGGCTTCCCAAACATCACGCATTGGCGCGAGATGGCGAAGGGCGGCCACTTCGCGGCCTTCGAGCAGCCCGAGGCGTTCATCGCCGATGTGCGGGCGTTCTTCGCGACGCTGCGGTGACGCGGCCCAGCCGACGCGATCTGAACCGCGCCGCGCAGATCCTCCGCCTGCGCGGCGACGCCCGTCGGGCGCGCATGCACGCGGCCAGCGTCACCGACGCCGACGATCTGGAATTCTATCGCAAGCTGGCCGACGAATGGGAGCGCGAGGCCGATGCGCTGGAGGCGACCGGGGTCGATGATCCTCGGATGGCGCCCGCCGGGCGGCGATCGCGTTGAGGCCGCTTCGGCGCGGTGGTCGAGCGGCTGGCGCCATACCAGTGATGGACGCGGCCGCATAATGCGCCGATAAGGATGCGGGCCTCGAGGCTCGGATAGCCCTCGGCGCTCGCGATGGGCGGCGTCTTCCCCAAGAGGCATCGCCCGAGACTGGCGGCTCCGTGGTGCCTGCCTTTGTTGCGGAGCCGCACTTTTCCGACGATTGCCCGCACCCCCGAGGGCGCGGTCCGCCGAGATGGTCCGGGCGCGACTCGTTCATGTCCGCCGGGTCGCGGCGCGCCGACGCGAAAGGACGCCCATGCCGCATTTCTGCCTATGCTCGGTCGACGACGAGCCGCCGCACAAGCTCTGGATCCTGGCCGATTCCGAGGCGCATGCGCGCCGCCTGGTCTCGCTCAACATCGAGGACGCGGCCGAGGCCGCCGACATCGACAAGTTCGAATGCCACGTCGACGCCACCCACCAGCCGCCCTACGGCTCGATCTACCGCGAGGGCGGGCGCGTCACGCCCATCGCCCAGCGCTAGGCGTCGCGGCGCGGACCCGGCGTCTCAATCGGGCTCGCGGGCGTGCGCGGCGGCTTCCTCTTCGGTGCGCAGCCAGATCTCGGTGGCGATCGGCCGTTCGGCTTCTTCCATGATGTGGCCGACCAGGCTGACGGCGCGGGCCATCACGCCGAAGCCGCGCACCACGCGCCACGGGAAGCCCAGCTCGCAGCACAGCGCACCGATGGCGCCGGTGGCGTTGACCGGCAGGGATTTGCCGCTCAGACGCTCGGCCTCGGCGGCGATCAGCTGCACCAACTCGACATAGCCGCCCGACAGGCCGCATTCCCTAGCGATCTGGAACAGACGCGGCGCGCGCGGATCGACCGGCTTGTGGATCGGATGGCCCATGCCCGGCACGATGCGCTTCGCGGCGGCATAGGCCGCGGCGACCTCGCGCGCCTTGGCCGGAAGATCGACGCCCGCGGGTCCGTCGGGCAGCGCCTCATAGAGCATGCGCGCGGCGTTCTCCATGCTGCCGACGAACACCGTGCCCAGGCCGCACAGCCCGGCGGCGACCGCCGCCTGCATCGACTCCGGCGCGCCGGCATAGGTCATGCGCGCGGCGATGGCGCTGGGCGTCAGCCCGTGCTCGACCAGGGTGACCAGGATGGCGTTGAACACGCGCGACTGCTCGGGGGTTGGCATGCGACCGGTGAGCTGGAGGTAGGAGAAATCGCCGAGGTTCAAGGTGCCGATCACCTCGTCCGGCAGGCTCTTGCCGCGCACGACGATGCGCGTGCGGTTGCTCCAGGCGATGTCGGAGCGGATGGGTTGGGGTTTGCGGGGCATGGGGTCACTCCGGATGGATGCGCTATGCTACCCCACGCCTACGCCATCTTCCTCCCTCTCCCCGCGTGCGGGGAGAGGGAGTCACAAGCGACGGAACGCAGCGCCATGACCAACACCCCGCCGCCCCTCCAGCACCGCTACGCCGAGATCGGCGAGGTGATGCTGCATTACGTGATCGCCGGCAGCGGGCCGCCGGTGGTGCTGATCCATGGCTGGCCGCAGACCTGGTACGAGTGGCGCCACACCATCGCGGCGCTCAGCACCCGCTACACCGTGATCGCCCCCGACATGCGCGGGCTGGGCGATTCCTCGCGGCCGCTCGGCGGCTACGACAAGCGCACCATCGGCAACGACATCTGGCGCCTGGTCAACGAGAAGCTCGGCCACCAGCGCTTCCGCCTGGTCGGCCACGACTGGGGCGGGCCGACGGCCTTCGCGATCGCCGCCGATCATCCCCAGGCGATCGAGCAGCTCGTCATCGTCGATGTCGTCATTCCCGGCTGCGGCGGCGATTTCAGCCAGGGCGGCCGCCGCTGGCACCACCAGTTCCACGTCACGCCCGACCTGCCGGAGGCGCTGGTCCAGGGCCGCGAGCGCCTCTATCTCCAGTGGTTCTACCAGACCTTCGCCTACTTCCCGGGCGCCATCGGCGAGGCCGACCTCGACGAGTATGTCCGCACCTACAGCCAGCCGGGCGCGATGCGCGCCGGCTTCAACCTCTACCGCGCGATCCCGCAGGACGCGAAGGCCAACGCGGCGCAACTCGCGACCGGCTTCCGCCTGCCGATGCCGGTGCTGGCGATCGGCGGCGCCAACAGCTACCCGCACGCGCGCGGGCGTGGGAAGGAGGTCGAGGAGAGCATGCGCCGCGTCGCGACGGATGTGCGCGGCGCGGTGATCGAGGAGTGCGGGCACTTCGTGCCGGAGGAGCACCCGGGGGTGTTTAATCGGATGGTGATGGAGTTTTTTGGGGAGTTGGCAGGTTAGCTCAAACTTCAACCGGCGGGAGATGGCTTAACTGGGTAGATCGGAGCGACCGGTGGCGAGGCCGATACTCACGAGGCCAGCTTTCTCTACGGCCAGGGCCGCATCGAGGGCAGGTCTTGCTTGCTTGGCGGAGGGCTTCCTGTCCCAACCACCAGCAGCGTAACCAGCCATCGTTCGGCAGATCCCAGCGACTCTCCAGTGGATGGTGCCGGTCTTCTGTCCGCGCTCCGCTACTTCCATCCAAATAGCACTCGATATCTGCATGCAGCGGGCGATACGCTCATAATCAGCTGCAGAATGCGTTCCTGTTGACGGTACCATGGTGAGGTCGGCATCAGTCTTGGCATAGGACAACTCTGGGGGAAGAGGATCAGAAAGCGAAGGCAGCTCCGTTTGGATTTCCTTCCAGCAATCCGCCTTTTTGAACCATTCGCTCGGGTTTAGCTGCCTCGCCGACTTTCGAAGGAGAACGTCTAGCTGCGGAGCCCAGGTAGCAATCAACAGCTCCAACTCAGGGCTGATACTCTGCTTCGCCCAGAGGCGATCAAAATCGAGGCGCCCTCCAGTCTTGTGTGAGATCCCCGCAACCACATAGGCAGTTATCTGCGCCCCATAGGCAGGAAATTTCATACTCCTGATTTTCTTCGCTGCGGCGCGGTAGAGGATCGCAATGGCAATGAGCCGTTTGAACCATACTTGGTTAGGCGGCGGCGGTGGCTCGTCCTTGAGCCGCTGCATGAAGATCTGGAAGTTCTTCTGCCCGCCAAGACAGACTTTGTCAGGAAGCTCGGACCAGGCGCTCAGATAGCGCGCGGCATCAAGCTTGCTAAGGCGTCGTTGCTTTGGCGTTTGTAGGCGGAAGGTCTTCTGGTCGGCCTTGCGATAGTCAGCCTTCTGTTCTGCGGCGAGGTAGGATCCTCGTGCTCGCTCGTAGAACCAGCGCCCTTTGCCGTCTTCCAACCACGTCGTATTGGCCAGGACTTCAATCTGCTGATGGAATGGGTCATTGGCGGAGAAGTCGGCGAGCTGCACCGTGTTTTGGCGGTTAGCCGCACGAGAAATGGACGAAACCATTTCGCTGAGGTCTGCACCCCCGACCTTGATGATCTTCACCGGGACGGCGACGTGGTCGAGACTGAGGTTGTCCTTCCGTCGTGCTCGATGCAGGGAAGCAGTCGTCTGGCCGCCGTTCACGATCTGAAGCCCCTTGAGAGAGCGAATCTCCATACCACCCGATGCACTTGATACGACATCGAGCTCATCAACCGTAGCCACGATCCCGTTGTTGTAGGCAAGAAACATCGACGGCTGTTCGGTGATGGTTCGACGAAGCTCAGCGTTAACGCTCCTTCGTCCCTGAAGACCCAGGAATGCCCGCACGTTCAACTCAAGCAGGCGTACGCCATAGCGTTCGTAGACTTGAGAAAGCACATCGCCTGGCAGCACGGTCAAATACGCGTCATACTCGTCGTTCTGCGCTGGAACGTGAAGGCAGGGAATGCACCTGCCCGTAAGCGCCTCCAGGTCGACACTGATATCTGCTCGCGTTTCCCCTTCTCCAAGGACTCTAAATAATCTGACGATGTCATACGCTTCAAACTCCACAGGCTTGCCGCGCCAGTCTGATGGCGGCTCAATGGTGCCTGTGATGCCATTCGTCAGAAGTACGATACGGATCGCATTCAGCTCGTCCGATTTCGCTTCGATGAGTCTCGCAAGATCGCTGGCGTCGGTATTGGCAGGTTCGAGTTGCGAAGCGAGGCCGTCAACACAGGCGCTCGCAAAGCGCAAGGCGCGATCAAGCGCCTTCGATACATCAGCCGATGGAATCTTTACCGTTGGTAAATCGCCCGAATAGATAGTTGTGAAGAGATCGAGTCGCGTGCGTTCTTCGTCAAAAGCGTAGCCATCGATCCGATACACCGCATTTCTGATCCGGCCCTCTTGATAGAGGGGGAATGTCTCGTCAAAATGTCCGGCTTCCTCAAGGCGCTCCAAGATCAGCTGCGTAAATACTTCCTGAGAGAAGGGCGCATCAGCCGATACTCCTTCTTCTACCTCGCTGATGACTTCTTGTGAGAACTCGGCAATGGGATCATCGCTCATGAGCCGCCCCCTCGGCCGAACGCATCAAGGACGGAAGTCGAGTCCGACGCAAAGACGGCAATGGCTCGTACTTCGAGCGTATAGGTTGCCTCGATAATGGCAGTTGGAAGAACCGCGCGGACCAGACGAGGGAATGCTCCGGATACTGAGTAGGCATCGAGAGCGCGTTGCTCAACCTTTGGTCCGAGTCTGGCCGCATTGTCATCTGGCATCAAACCACGACGCAGGAGGGCATTCTCGAATTCCCGGCGCGACATGTCATCCGGTAACTTGCTGCTTATTGCTGCCAGTATGTCTCGCAGGCACCGACCGGCTGGCGCTTCGATAAGCCTAACGTGGATCAGGTCAAGTGCTCGTAGCCCTGTAGCGTCAAGCTGATCCAGCGCCGAGATCGTGATTGAGGTCGAGGGCCCAAGGCTGGTCTTTATCTCGAGCGCATGGCCACCATTTTGAAAATCATGCAAGCCATCACTTGGCGACTGCCATACTGCCAGCCTGCGGGGATTGGCAGTGAGCAGCCGTTCCAGAACAAGAAGCTCGCCTATTAGGCCGATCGTTTCGGGGCGTGAAAGTCCATGGCGCCTGTCTCGGAGAAACTGTCTCCAGGCGCCCAGGCGCGTGAGGAACCTCTCCAAAGCATCTGCTCTCTCTGCTTGTGCTGCGGCCGCCACAACGTCCGCGCAGATAGTCGAAAACAGGTCACGCCTGCTGCTGTCTTCCAAGGAGAGCACGAGAAAGAGTCCCGATTGGTCCGCGACAGTGCTCAGTCGCATCCCGCCGAGCTCGAACAGAGTGCCGGGCGCAGGCGTCGCCTGGAGCATTAGGCAAGGTGCGCTGTCGCTGGCTCGCATGCCGGCAAGAATATCCAGAGTCACCTCGGTCGAGATCAGTTTCGTCCGATACTGACGTGAAATAGGAGCTGTCTTCGCGAGTTCGTCCCAAGCTTCATTAAGAACATCCAGCCACGCTGTCATGAGACCTCGCGCTGCTGGACGCTGTTGATCAGATATACTCGACGATCGGCCCTGTCACTGTCTGGAAAACTAACGACAACGCTGATGACCGGGCGGTTGGTGGGTTCAACCTCTGCTCTGTCCGGATCAATGGGATAGATTATCAGCAGGCCGTTCTGCGGGCGGGAACCACGGACCTTACGAATGAATTCGCCAGATGGTACGTTGGTCTCGGGTTCGGAACGGGACCTTCTTTCCCGGTTCGTCCTGATCAATGCCGCCTCAAATTCAGCATCGGTTAGGTCAATCGCCTGATCCAGGGGACTGAGCGTCGTTCCAATTATGAATCGATCACCTGAGGCTTGCTGACCGTTTCTGCGTTTCCTTGGAGTGCGCAGCACGCAATCGCGCCGGCGGCCGGCAAGATCGACCTCTTTCTCGCGGCCAGTGGCGAGAAAGACGGTCCAGTGCGTCAGCTCAGGCGGCTGCATACCCAGCTGCGCATTGATGAAATTCGACAACTTCTTCCCATCCACTTGAAGGCTCTCCGGTGGGAACGTCATCCGGCTCAGATATTCCGCGATCTCTCTGCCGGCAACACCCGTCCAGAGAGTGCCATCGGCGCTTTTCCCTCCTGGGCCCGGGCGCCGAGGGTTGTCAGTGCCGGAGCCCAGGCCTTTGACAAAATCGTCCGTCACTGCCGCATTGTGTTCGACGGTCTGGCGATCGCGAAACATGACCGTCTGTACCTTGCCTTCGCCAGCGTAACTGCTCTGATAAAGCTCTGCGTGTCGTTGCTTGTTTTTCGCGGTCACTTCAAGGATATCGTGAACAGCAATCTTGAGCCCGAAGTCCTTAGGCGTAGCGTTCGTTAGCGCCATCTCAAAAAACTGGGCGCGCAACTCCTTTTGAGCGGTGGCGACATACCGGAACCAATCCTCCATGTCAGGAGTGGTGAAGAGGCGGCATAGATCAGCAAAGCCGCGGCGGTAGCCAAACCAGCGACCCATCTGAAGGAGACTGTCGTACTGGCGTGAGATGCGTAGAAAATAGCTGACAGAAAGCCCCTCGAGAGTGAGGCCACGTGAAAGCTTGTCACCACCTACCGCTATGACCGAATAGCCCGTTTCTTTGTAGGCGTCATAGTCTATGTCTGCTTTTGATCTGCCATTCGCCGTGATGACCTGGATCTTATCGGAGCTCTCGGCGAGACGAGCAGCGACCTGATCCCAGGTCACGGAAACCGTGTTTCGACCGTAGACGGTCGAACGAACCGCATCCGTGGTCGGACGATAGTCGGATTCCCACACCGCCTTCAGACGATTCAGGGTTTCTCGATCGCCGTTCGAGATCATGGCTCGCGTGGTGCGCAGATAGGTCTCTACTTGCCTGTGGACCTCGATATGCACGTCGACATAGCGCGAGACATGGACCAGCATGGAGTTGTGCTCGCGCGCCTGTCCCCTTGCCACACGGGCGGCACAGGTCAGCAGGAAAGTGTCGATAGCCTCCTCGAGACTCGGCGGGATGGTGTCCCGGCCGTTGAAGCGCGGCCTGAGTGTCTTGTCATGACGGTCCGGAATCCAGCCCTCTTTCGTCTGGTCGATCGCCCGGACCAATGGTAGCCCTGGATTGCCCTCGTCATCGTTGGTTCCGAAGACAGCGGCGGGACCAAAGTAGTCATCGGGCGGTGTGAGTGAAACGATGAAAGTGGACGGAAAGAGATCGCGACCGTAGTCATTCGCCTTCCGCTCGTCGTGGATTAAGATGTTTGCAAACGGCGTCGCCGTGTAGCCGACATACACTCTTCTGTTGAACGATGTGAGCAGGCGCCTGATCTCTCCGTTGACCCGCTTCGGATCGTAATCCTGCTCGAATGTTCCGTCCTCGAGGATAGGCTGGTCGCCAGTATCAACAGACGCTTGGTCCGCTTCGTCATCGATTACGAGAACCGGCGCCGCCTTTGCGGGCGTCGGCAAGCGCGCTATCCAGTTGTTGAGGTTCTCAAGCACCTTCGCATTCTTTTTGACGATGAACAGGCAAGGCTGACTGACGGGCGAAAAGTTCGACTGGTCGGCCATTCGCAGACTGAAGTCGCCATTCGGATCAGCCATCGTAAGGCTGTCGACTATGAGATGGGCATTGAAATTGCCAACACCGATGACGAGCTTGGGTTGATTTGGCTTACGTGTCTTGGGGTTTGTGTCGTAGCCGAGGAAATCCTTGTCAAAGCGCTTCTGGGTCTGCAGGCGGAGAATCTTGTGCATGCCGGCAAGCACAATGATGATGCGGTAGCCGGCATCTGCAGCGCGGTTTACTACGCCGGCGTAGCTCGCCGTTTTTCCTGACTGTACGTCACCGACAACAAGGCCTCGCCAGTCCCAGCTTCCTTCGCGCTCAGGATCATCCATCACTTCTAGGATTGTTGCTGTACTTTCCTGAAGCTGCTGAACCGATTCGTCAGGCCAACCATCTTCCTCCAGCTTATACAGATAGCGCTGCATGAACGGGCCCGGCTGTCGCCGCGCTCCGTGATACCAAGGAGATGGCCGTTCCTTGTCCTGTAGCGCCAACGCCGGACCCTGCTCTGTCACAAAAATTGTCCAGAGCATTCGTATTGCTGCTTCCTTGTGTTCGGCGCTGACAACCTGTCGAGTCATCAGGCCGAATGTCGGGGCGTCCAGCTCAACAATTCGGGCGATGGCATCTCGATCGATTCTGTCGCCTGATTCTTTTTGAGCCTGCAGGATCTTTCTGGCCCTGAGCGCGAGTGCTTCAATCACATCCGCCATTTTGCCCCTCCATCTTGCGCGCAAGCTCGGCCCTGAGCTTCGTGAGGTCCCCGGGAAGATTGAGGAGAAGCACCTCTATGCGTCGATCAAGTGACATGGTGGCTGGCAGGATCTTGTTGAGTTCGAGGAGCAGGTTGCTCAGCTGTTCGATGTCGTCCGCGTCCATTGGTGGGTGTTCGGCACCTTCGGATTCAGATGCGTCCAACCATATGCGCTCCACCGGTACGCTTCGTTCGACAATTGACAGAAGAGCGTCGAGGGCACGAACACTGCTCGCGCTCGCCCGGTAGGCTGCTACTACCGGATGTTCGCGATTGATCCGGTATCTAGTGCCTTTTGGCCCGGGCAAGGCGATCCACACCGGGAGAGCAGTACGCGATTCGCCGCGTACGCGTGGGCCCTGACCGCGGAAGGCAAACACTTCCCGAGCTTCCTGACGACAGCGGCCCGCGATATCTGTCAATCGCGCCCGGACTGCCCCAGGAGGCCGAGCCTGAGATTTGCGAACATCAATGCGCCAGTCTGTGTCCAAGTTGACAGGCAGGTCGATTGCAATGCGCGCCAAGCGGCTGGCCTCATCACGCGTCCATGTACGAGTGCCACCGAGGCCCAGCCAACTGCCTGCAACAAGCAGCCGCTTCCCACGATACACGTAGAATCCTTGACGAGCTCCCCAACCGCCGGGTCCGCCGGCTGCTTCGTATTCCGCCTCGTTTGCGTATCTGTCACGGTGTGGCAGGACATATGGTTTGACGGTGAAGGCAGAGCCCGCATGTCGGACACGCTCGATCGGCATCACTTGGGTTGCCGGGTGTGCGATCTGAAACGGATCCCAAGCTCTGATCGGCCGCTTGTTGAGACTAATCGAAAGCTTGGTTGCATCTCCGCCGATGAACCGGTGGAAGACCATGCCGAGGTGAGCCCGAATCTCCTCAAGTCGAAGGAAGAAAGCTTCTTTGGGAAGTCCCATGAGACCGCTCAGCTCGTCGATCCGCTCCCAGAGAACGAGTGTGCCGTTGGCGCGACCCAGCAAAGCGGAAGTATAAGGGTGCTCAGGGAGATAGTCAGGAACGACCGCTATCCAACCCCGTTCCGAAATGACATCGACATCCAGAGTAACAGCATTGACATCGCTGTCGACCTTGGTGACCACCGTCATACTGCGGCACTGCGAAAGTGACGCTGTTTTCAGGCCCATTCCGAACCGACCAAGATCCGAGGCGTCTCGTTCATTTGCCGGGCCGCGCCCTCCAAGACGCATGGCTTCTGCGACGCGGCCCCCAGGCATGCCCCGCCCGTCATCTAGGATCGCGGCAACGGGATTGCCGTTGTTCCATTGGATATCTATCTCGACCACTCTGCCACCGGCAGTGATGCTATTGTCGACCAGATCCGCAAGCGCAGCCTCGGGCGAGTATCCGAGACCCCTTAGCGAGGCGATGAGCGCCGAAGCCCTTGGTGCAATATCGACGGAGCGTCCTGACATGATCAGGCCGCCCGCCGCTTTGCTTCCTCTTCCTTTGCCCTGGGCTTGGCGCTGATTTGAACCTTTAGAACCTCTGCCAGCGCGAGCCCAAGCAATGGAGGCACCGCGTTGCCAATCTGGCGAAAGGCCGCATTCATGGCACCTGCAAACTGGAAGCCATCAGGGAACGATTGAAGGCGGGCAGCTTCACGGACAGAAATGGTGCGCCGTTGCACACTGTCGTAGTGAATGTGTGAGTACGTATCTTTGCCCATGTGGGCGGTTAGCGTACGTGATGGCTTCAGTGGGTCGAGCTTCCACCATTTGTTAGGAAACTTTCCCGGATCGTAAGGTGGAACGATCTTCGCGCGCAGTTCGCGGTAGGCCCTCGAGTCTTTCCTTACATGTGTTATCCCCGCGGTCGTCAGCGCGTCGGTGAACATTTCTTCAGCGATGTCACGTGCGACAGGATAATCTGCGCCACACTTCATCTTGGCGAAGATCGCAAAGTCTCGCGGGGTGAGTCTCACGAGGTGGCCGTCGGTACCTTCAGTGCTCTCAAACCCCGGCCAGTTCCGCATTGAACGGGCATAGCCTGACAACGCTGCGGTTGCTTCCCGATACGGGAGCTTATCGGCAAGTTTGCGTTTGCGGATAACTGCCGGCGCTTTCACATGCTCTATGATGCGAGGTAGATCACCAAGCGCCTCCATTGCGCCGACCGCACTTCGAAGTTGCTGATCGGGTGTTGGAATCGCATGGAAGAAGCGGCTCGCCTCGTCAACATGCTTGAGTGCAACTCGGCGGGACCCTTCATAGCCCTTCGGCAAGTCGAGGTGGTGAGTTGGCGCTGGGAACTCTGGTGTCGCATTGAGAACGTCCGCGAGTGCAATAATGAACAGGCGCTCACGCACCTGAGGCACGCCAAAGTATGCAGCATTGAGAAGCGTGTATCGGGCGCGGTACCCGAACTGTTCGAGCGTCTCACATATTTCCTCGGGAACGTTGCGTCCGCCGAAATTCAAGATGTCCGGAACGTTCTCGATGATGATTGCCAGTGGCTGCGTGTCCTCAACAAACTGCAGGAACCGCCTGTAGAGGGACGCGCGAGGATCCTTCTGAAAGGCATCTTCCTTTCCTGATACAGAGCGAAGTTTCGATCTGCCAATCCGCGCAAATGCCTGACACGGAAGTCCCGCGGCTAGCACGTCGAAGGAGTTTGCAGCAGACGTTGTCAGACCGAGATTGGCCACCAGTTGTGCGGCGCTCGACCTCTCCATATCGCGAGGTCGCGCCCATTCGCTACTTGACGCAAACACTTTGCCAAAGTTGAGGGAGTAGCTTTGAGCGGCCTCGGGGTCGATCTCGATGTGCGCGGAAAGCTCAAAACCGGCAGCGAGCAAGCCTAGCGATAGCCCGCCGCATCCAGAACAGATCTCAAGCGTCCGGGGCTTGCCGCCAGCCTGCAAGCGCGTGAGTTTTTCCCGTCGAGTGAGCGTCAGATTAGCAGCCATGATCACTCAAGGATTTTCCTCAACTTCAGGCTGAGGCTGATTGTATCCGATGTTTCGCACTCCCAGATGATCGCAACACGCCAGCCGAGGCGCTCAAGGTCTTGCTTCGCACGCGCGTCGCGAGCGACATTATTTCTAAACTTTGTCTGCCAGAACTCAACGTTCGATTTAGGCGTGTATGCAAAACGACAGGCATCATGGCGATGCCAAAAGCATCCATGGACAAACAAAACGATCTGACGGCTGGGAAATACAATATCAGGGCGCCCAGGAAGATCGCGCCGATGCAGTCGAAACCTGTAGCCCAGCCGATGCGCCAACTTTCTTACCGCGATTTCCGGCTTCGTCTCCTTGCCGGCAATGCGGCTCATTATCTCTGAACGCCGGGCAGGTGACACGATATCCAAATGCCAAGCCCCTTTCATTTGGTCGGGCCATTCACCTGGGCAGGTGGCTCATCCAAATGATTACAGCGACCGACCGCATTCAGGAAGCTGTTCCTTCAAGGATTGGTCTGAAGCTTCCCAAATTCGCCGGCGCCGGTCACAGTTGCCCCAAAGCGCGGGAGGAAGCGTAGTCAGTCCATGGCAACCGATACCACCACCAACACCTACGACTTCATCGTCACCGGCGCCGGCTCGGCCGGCTGCGCCGTCGCCGGCCGCCTCAGCGAGGACGGCAAGTTCCGCGTCCTCCTCCTCGAGGCCGGCCCCAAGGACTCCTACCCCTGGATCCACGTCCCGCTGGGCTACCACAAGACCTTCAACAATCCGCGCGTGAACTGGATGTTCGAGAGCGAGGCGGAGCCCGAGCTCAATAACCGCACCATGTACCAGCCGCGCGGCAAGGTGCTGGGCGGCACCAGCTCGATCAACGGCATGGTCTACATGCGCGGCAACGCCGCCGACTACGACGAGTGGCGCCAGCGCGGCTGCGAGGGCTGGGACTACGATTCGGTGCTGCCCTACTTCAAGCGCGCCGAGGACAACGTGCGCGGCGCCAACGATTATCACGGCGTCGGCGGGCCGCTGCGCGTGTCGGACCATCGCTGGCAGCCCTCGGTGGCGCGCGCCATGCACGACGCGGCGATCGAGGCCGGCTTCCCCGCCAATCCCGATTTCAACGGCAAGGATCAGGAGGGCGTCGGCTACTACCAGACCACGATCAACAACGCGCGGCGCTGGTCCTCGGCGCGCGCCTACCTCAAGGACGCCAAGGCGCGGCCCAATCTGGTGATCGCCACCTCGGCGCATGCGACGCGCCTGCTGCTCGAGAACGGCCGCGCCGTCGGCGTCGAATACCGCACGCCCGCGGGCCTGGTGACGGCGCGTGCCTCGCGCGAGGTGATCGTCTCCGGCGGCGTCTATGGCAGCCCGCAATTGCTGATGCTCTCCGGCCTGGGGCCGGCTTCGCATCTGCGCGAGCACGGTATCGCTGTCGTGAAGGACATGCCCGGCGTCGGCAGCCACCTGCACGATCACTTCAACACCTATGTCGGCTATCGCTGCTCGCAGCCGGTGACCATGAACGACCTCGCCAATTCGTGGACGCGGCAGGTGATGGCCGGCATCAAGTACGTCTTCGCGCGCACCGGGCCGCTGTCGAGCATGGGCCTCTATGTCGGCGCGATGGTGAAAAGCGACCAGCGGCTGGAGCGGCCCGATCTGCAGATCAACATGTTCGCCTGGTCGGTGAAGGAGCGGAACCGCCACGGCGTGATACCGCAGCCCTTCTCGGCCTTCGGTTTGTCGCCGGTGCACCTGACACCCGATGGCCGCGGCACGGTGCGGCTGAAATCGCCCGACCCGTTGGCCGCGCCGGAGATCCGCTTCAACTTCCTGAAGAGCGCCAACGACTGGAACGCCATGCTGCGCGGCATCGAGATCTGCCGCGCGATCGCCCGCCAGAAGGCGCTGGCGCCCTTCGTGGTCGAGGAGATCATGCCCGGCACCGGCGTGACCGACGAGGCGGCGATGCGCGCCTATATCCGCGAGACCGGCGTGTCGAACCTGCACCCCGTCGGCACCTGCAAGATGGGCCGCGAGGTCGACGCGGTGGTCGACCCGCAACTGCGCGTGCACGGCGTCGGCGGGCTGCGCGTCGCTGACGCCTCGATCATGCCCAGCATCGTCGCCGGCAACACCAACGCGCCCTCGATCATGATCGGCGAAAAATGCGCCGACATGGTCCGGGCGGCGGCTGTCTGACCTCCCTCTCCCCGCGCGCGGGGAGAGGGTCGGGGTGAGGGGCTGTCGCAAGTGACGCACAATGATCGTGCGCAACCTGAGACTTCCCCTCACCCCAACCCTCTCCCCGCACGCGGGGAGAGGGAGGAAAACAGCCGTGCCAGATTTCGCCGATAGCGGCAAAAGAAGTGGCTGCGGCTGTAGGGTCGAACGCATGGATAGCGCGCCCGTAGCCGCGGAAATTGGAGATCGCGCGTCGCGGGATTACACCATCTCCAGAATTCAACCTCTGGAGCTCGCCCCATGGCGCACACCCGCAAGATCTCTTCCGACTTCTGGACCTGGGAGGCCGTCATCGACTGCGCGGTGATGACCCGCCTCCTGTTCCTCGGCCTGCAGAACTTCGCCGACAGTTTCGGCGTGCAGCCTCTGCGGCCGCGCACCATCCGCCTGCAGGTGTTTCCCGGCGATCCGATCGACGACGAGCGGGTGCGCGCGATGATCGAGGAGCTGGTGGCGCGCAAGCTGCTCAGCGTTTACGAGGTCGAGGGCCAGGAATTCCTCGCCGTCGTCGACTGGCATCGGCTGCATCGCGTCGGCAAGCGCGCGCGGCGGCGTTGGCCGGCCGATCCCGCGCTGCCTGTGCCGATTCCCGAGCCGGTCGCCGAAGTGGCGCCCGCCGCGGCGCCGGCCCCCGAGGAGTCCCCTGCGGCGCCCGGCGTGTCGCCCCTGGTGGCCCAATGGCGCAAGTCGATCGGTCGCGCGCTGAGCCACTTCCTGCCCGGCGGCGCGCCGGCCGATGTCGAGGCGTGGATCGACCAGTGGATCGCCGATGGCTACGATCTGCGCAGCGACGTGCTGCCGGCGATCAGCCTCGCCTGCCGCCCGTCGCCCTATGGCGAGCCGCCGGCCGGGCTGGCCGCCGTCGCCGCCTATGCCGAGAACAATCGCCTGCGGCGGCTGGCGGTCGCCCACGCCAGCCTGGCGGCCTGACCGCCATCGGCGGTCGCTGATTGTCGACGAGGCCCAGCTCGGTGGGCGCTTGGCGGGGCGGCGTTCAGCCGGCGTGTCGCGGCAGAAGAAACCGGGCGAGCAGCCCGCCCGCGGGCGATTGGCCGAGCTCCAGGCGGCCGTCGCTGGCCTGCGCGAAGCGTTGCGCGATGGCCAGTCCGAGGCCGACGCCGGAGCCGCTGCGCGCCGGGTCGAGCTGCACGAAGGGCGCCACGGCCCGGGCGCGGTCCGCCTCGGCGATGCCTTGACCGGCGTCGGAGACCTCGACGGCGAGCATCGCGCCCTCGTCGCGGATATTGAGACGCACCGGCGGGCGGCCATGGCGCAGCGCGTTGTCGACCAGGTTCGACAGCGCGCGCTTGGCCGCGATGCGCCGCAGCGGCAGCACCGCGCGCCCCGGCCCCTCGTAGGCCACGTCGTGCCCCTGATCGGCGGCGTCGGAGGCGAGCGTCTGCAGGATCGCCGCGAGGTCGACGGGCCGCACCGGCTCGGCGTCGTGACCCTCGCGGATGTAGTCGAGGGTGCGCGCGACCATGGCTTCCATCTCGGCGATGTCGGCCTCCAGCCGCGCGCGGTCCTCGCCCTCCGGCAGGAAGGCCACGCGCAGCTGCAGCCGCGACAGCGGCGTGCGCAGGTCGTGGCTCATCGCCGCCAGCGCTTCCGTGCGGTCCTCCAGCAAGCGCGCGATGCGCTCCTGCATGGCGTTGAACGCGGCGGCGGCGTGGCGCACCTCGAGCGGCCCTTCCATCGGCACCGGGATCGGGCTCGGGTCGCGGCCGATCCGGTCGGCGGCGCTCGCCAGGCGGCGCAGCGGCCCGGTGATCCAGCGGATGACCAGGATCGAGATCAGCCCGATGCCCAGCGCCATCGCCACCATGGAGGAGATCGAGCCGTGGTCGAGCGCGCCGCCGCCGGCCGCGAGCCACGACGCCGAGAAGACGATCCAGCCGCCGCCCTCGACAGGCAGCGCGCCGAGCACGCGGTGGCCCGGCTCCGCTTTGGGGTCCCAGCCGAGCCGCGCGCCGGCGCCCAGCCGCGCGGCGGCCTCGGCCAGCGCCTCGGGCGCCGCCGCCGCCGGCAGCGGCGCCACGCGATCCCAATGGATATCGAGGCCCGGCCGCGACATCGCGTGCGCCGCCGCGTCGCGCGCGGCCTCGGGCAGCGGCGCGACCGCCGCGCGCGCCACCGCGAGCTGGTCGGCCATGCGCTCCACCCGCGCGCCCTGTTCGGAGACGCGCAGCGCGCGTTCGTGGACCCACAGGCTGCCGACATGCAGCAGCATCAGCCCGCCCAGGAGCAGTAGCGTGATCCGTCCGGCCAGGCTCGTGGGCCAGAGAAATCTGATGCGGGCCATCTCAGGCGCGCGTGACATCCGCGACCAGAACGTAGCCCGCGCCCCGCACGGTCTTGATCAGCGACGGGCTGTCGTCCTCGGGCTCGATCTTGCGGCGCAGGCGGCTGACCTGCACGTCCACGGTGCGGTCGAAAGGATCGGCGCCGACGCGCCGCCTGGCGACCTCCAGCAGCTGCTCGCGCGTCAGCACGCGCTGCGGATGCTCGAGGAAGGCGATCAGCAGGTCGTACTCCGCGCCGGAGAGATCGACCGAGACGCCTTCCGGCGAGATGAGCTCGCGCCGCGCCGTGTCGAGCACCCAGCCGGCGAAGGCCAGCCGCCGCGAACGCGGGTCGGGCTGCGCGCCGGTCGGCGCGGCGCGGCGCAGCAGCGCGCGGACGCGGGCGATCAGCTCGCGTGGGGCGAAGGGCTTGGCGACATAGTCGTCGGCGCCGAGCTCGAGGCCCAGCACGCGATCCATCTCCTCGCGCCGCGCCGTCAGCATCAGCACCGGCACCCGCGAGCGTTCGCGCAGGCGGCGCAGCAGGTCGAGGCCCGAAGCCCCCGGCAGCATCACGTCGAGCAGGATGAGGTCCGGCTGGCCGGCCGGATTGTCCAAGAGCGCCCACATCTCGCGCCCGTCGCGCGCCGTCGAGACGCGGAAGGCGGCCTCGCGCAGCAGGCGCGCGACGAGGTTGCGCATCTCGCCGTCGTCCTCGACGACGAGGATATGCGCCTCGGGATCGAGCAGACGGCGTTCGGCGGCGTCGCTCATTTGGCCGCTTCGACGGGCGCGTAGCGCGCCTGGACGCGTGGCTTGCCGGCGGCGGGGACGAGCTGGACGACGACGCGCAGGCTGGGTTCGGCGCGGAACTCGCCGCTGGCGACCAGCGCCTTGCCATCGGGTCGCGGCGCGAAGGTCAGCGTCTGCTGGCGGCCGCCGACGAGCAAGATGGCCGTGGCGGCGGCGCCGCTCGCCGGCAGCGGCCGATCGCTCGTGTCGTAGAGGAAGAAGGTGAGCCGCCCGTCCTGCGCCAGCAGCTCGCCGTGATAGTCGCCGATGTCCTGCATCTGCCCGCCATTCGGGCCGCGCGACGGGCCATGCGCCAGCGCCGCGGACGGCAGGCCCAGCAGCAGGGCGGTGGTGATCAGGGTGCGCTTGGTCAACATCGACGTCTCCTTGCTCAGAATGTCTCGGCGGCGAGCGCGCCGCCAGCGCGCCGTTCCTTGGCCTGGGCGCGCAGGCGCTCCAGCGCCGGGCGGCCGAAGCGGTGGAACAGAATCGGTGTCACCAGCGTGTCGAGCAGCGTCGCGCTGATCAGACCGCCCAGAATGGTGATGGCGACCGGGTGCAGGATCTCCTTGCCCGGCGCCTCGGCGCCGATGGCCAGCGGGATCAGCGCCAGGCCGGCCGACAGCGCCGTCATCAGCACCGGCGTCAGCCGTTCGGCCGAGCCGCGCAGGACAAGCGCCAAGCCCCAGCGCTCGCCTTCGTGCAGGGCGAGGTTGAGGTAGTGGCTGACCTTCAGGATGCCGTTGCGGGTGGTGATGCCGGTGAGCGTCACGAAGCCCACCAAGGTCGCGACCGACAGCGGTTGATCGGCGATCCAGATCGCCGCCACCGCGCCGATCAGCGCCAGGGGCACGTTGCCCATGATGATCGCCGCAAGCATGGCCGAGCGATAGCGCGAATAGAGCACGACGAAGATCAGGCCGAGCGACACGATCGCCAGGACGGCGATGGTGCGCATCGCCTCCTCCTGCGCCTGGAACGTGCCTTCCAGCGCCACAGTGTAGCCGGTCGGCATCGGGATGCGCGCGAGCTCGGCGCGGATGCCGGCGATCACCCGCGCCATGTCGGCGTCGGGCGTCGTGTTGGCGAGCACGACGATGCGCCGGCGCGCGCCCTCGCGCAGGATCTGGTTGGGCCCGTCGCCTTCCTCGACGCGCGCGAGCAGACCGAGCGGCACGCGGCCATGCGGCGTCGGCACCCGCGCCTCCGCCAGGCGGGCCGTCGTGCGGTCCTCGTCGGCGAGCCGCAGCACCACGTCGAAGCGGCGCGTGCCGTCGAGGATCTGGCTCACCACCGTGCCGCCGGTGAGCGATTCCAGCGTCTCGGTCAGCCCGGCCGCCGAGACGCCGTAGAGCCTGGCGCGCTCGTGGTCGACGGCGATGCGCAATTGCGGGATGCGCACCTGGCGCTCGAGCTGCAGGTCGGTCAGGCCCGGGACTTTTTCCGCCAGCCGGCCGCGCAGCGTCTCGGCGAGGGTGCGCAGCGTGTCGAGATCGTCGCCGAAGATCTTGAGCGCGATTTGCGCGCGCACGCCGGACAGCATGTGGTCGAGGCGGTGGCTGATCGGCTGGCCGATATTGGTCGCCGCCGGCAGGACGGCGAGCCGCGCGCGGATGTCGGCCAGCACCTCGGCGCGCGGCCGGCCGCTCTCCCTGAGGTCGATGTCGAGCTCGGAGGAATGCACGCCCTCGGCATGCTCGTCGAGCTCGGCGCGGCCGGTGCGGCGGCCCACCCCCTTCACTTCGGGGATCTGCAGCAGCAGGCGCTCCGCCACGCGTCCGAGCGAATCGGATTCCGCCAGCGAGATGCCCGGCTGGTAGGTGACGTTGATGACCAGCGTGCCCTCGTTGAAGGGCGGCAGGAAGGCGCGCGGCAGGAAGGGCACGCTGGCGGCGGCGATGACGACGCCGCCGAAGGCGAGGCCCAGCACCAGCGGCCGGTGCGCGAAGGCCCAGCGCAGCAGCCGGTCCTGGCCCGACTTGAGGATCCGCACCAGCGCGCCGTCGCCCGCGTGCATGCGCCGCATGCGCGGCAGCAGCCAGTAGGACAGCACCGGCGTCACGGTGACCGCGACCAGCAGCGAGCAGAGGATCGAGACGATGTAGGCTATGCCCAGCGGCGCGAAGAGCCGGCCCTCGATGCCGCTCAGGGCGAAGAGCGGCAGGAAGACCAGCACGATGATCAGCGTGGCGTAGACGATGCCGGAGCGAACCTCGGCGCTGGCGGAGACCACCACGCGCATGACCGGCTCGGGCACGGCGCGCGCGGCGTTCTCCTTGAGGCGGCGCAGGATGTTCTCGACGTCGACCACCGCGTCGTCGACCAGCTCGCCCACCGCGATGGCGAGGCCGCCCAGCGTCATCGTGTTGATCGACAGGCCGAAGGCGGCGAAGACGATCGCCGTCAGCAGGATGGAGAGCGGGATCGCCGTCAGCGAGATGAAGGTCGTGCGCATGTTCAGCAGAAAGGCGAAGAGCACGATCGCCACGACGACGAAGGCTTCCGCCAGCACCTGCCGCAGGTTGGCGATGGACTGCGCGATGAAGTCGGCCTGACGGAACTTGATGCGATCCGCCACCACGCCGCGCGGCATGCCGGCCTGCAACTCGGCCAGCGCCGCCTCCACCGCGCGCGTCAGGCGGATGGTGTCGGCGCCCGGCTGCTTGGCGATGGCGAGGATCACCGCCGGCTGCCCGTCCACGCCGGCGTCGCCGCGCTTGAAGCGGGCGCCATACTCGACGCGCGCCACCTGCCGCAGCGCGATGGGCTGGCCCTCGCGGAAGCCGACCGTGGCGTTGCGCAGATCCTCGAGCGAGGTGGTGCGGCCGATGTTGCGGATCAGGAACTCGCGGCCCGCCTGGTCGACATAGCCGCCGCCGGCGTTGCCGCCGAACTGGCGGAGCGCGGCGATGAGCTGGTCGTTGGTCAGGTCGAGCGCGTGCAGGCGGTCGAGATCCGGCATGACGCGGAACTGGCGCACCTCGCCGCCGATCGGGATGACCTGCGAGATGCCCGGGATGGTAAGCAGCCTCGGCCGCATCACCCAGTCGGCGAGGTCGCGCATTTCCATGGGGCCCAGCGAGCCGTCCGGCGGCGGCGTCATCGCCACCAGCATGATCTCGCCCATGATCGAGGAGACCGGCGCCATCGTCGGCATCACGCGCGGCGGAAGCTGCGCCTGTATCTGGCCGAGGCGCTCGTTGACCTGCTGGCGCGCGCGCCAGATGTCGGCGCCCCAGTCGAACTCGACGAAGACGATCGACAGCCCGACGGAAGAGACCGATCGCACGCGCGTGACGCCGGGCAGCCCGTTCACCGCCGTCTCGATCGGGAAGGAGACGAGCTGCTCCACTTCCTCCGGCGCGAAACCCTCGGCCTCGGTCATCAGCGTGACGGTGGGCTTGTTGAGATCGGGGAAGACATCCACCGGCATGCGCTGAAGCGTGAAGACGCCGTAGAGGCTGACCAGCAACGCGGCGACCAGCACGAAGAGCCGGTTGCGCAGCGAGAAGCCGACGATGGCGTTGAACAGCATGGCTCAGCGGACCTGGGCGATCAGCGCCGCGCCCTTGACCACCACGCGCTGCTTGGCCTCGAGCCCGGCCGTCACCACCACCCGCGTGCCGTCCAGCGGTTGCACGCGCACCTGGCGGGGGACGAAGCGTTCGGCGGTCGCTTGCTCGAAGACGACCGGCGGTCCCTCGGCGCTGCGCACGACAGCGTCGGCGGGCAGCACGATGCCGCGCACCGCGCGGGCGGTGCGCAGGGTGACAATGACCGAGACGCCGATCGGCGCGTCCGGCGGCGGGTCGTCGACGCGGAAATTCACCGGCACCGCCTGCTGCCGGACCGTCAGCCCGCGGCCGACGAAGACAAGGTCGAGAACGCGGCCATCGGGCAGGGTGGCGTTGGCGCCGGTGATGCGCTCCAGCGCCGCGCGGTCGAGAGCGAGCGCCTCCACCCACAGCCGGCTCGGATCGACGATCTCGACCACGGTGGTCGCGCTGTCGACGAGCTGGCCGACGGCGCCGCGCACGGTCGAGACGATCCCCGAGACAGGCGCGACCAGTGCCTCGCGCCCCGACAGGGCGGGCTGGATCGCGGTGCGCCTTTGCCGCGCGCCGGCGAGCTCGGCCTGGGCGTCCAGGATCTCGCGCTCCGCCACCATGCCGCGCAGGGAGGTCAGGCGACGGACCCGCGCCTCGAGGATGGTGATCTGCGCGTCGAGTTCGGCGGCGTTCTGGATGAGGCTGCCGCGTTCGGCCGCGCTGTAGGTGGGGGTGATGTAGGCCAGCACCTGGCCGCGTTCGACCCGTTGGCCGAGCGTGGGGAAGCCCGCATCGCCCGGCTCCAGTCTTCCGTTCTGGCTCGGTTGCATGCGGCCGGAGGCGTTGGGGTCGGGCACAAGGGTGCCGATCATGCGCAGCGAAGCCGAGGCCTCGCCATGCTCGGTGAGCTGGGTCCGCACGCCGAGAAGGCGCTGCGAGGGTTTCGGCACGAAGATCGCGCCGTCCTGCAGGCGGCGCGGCGCGTCCCCGGTGACCAGCGTCTGCTGGGCGTCCGCCGGGCCGGCGGCCACGAGCGCGACGAACAGCACGGCGATGGCGTGGTGCGTGCCGGTCCGCAGGACCTCCACCGGTCGGATGGCGTGTGCTTCCTCGACCATGGGCGGCAGGCGGCGGCGGACGGACGCCCGGCCGAGCAGAAGGCCGACCACAAACAGGCCGACCCCGATGCCGATCTGGACGACGCCGCCGCGAAGCAGGGCCATGACTCCGGCCGTCGCGCCGGGTGCCGCCGCCGCCGCGGGCACCTCCAGCGTCGCGGTGAGCAGGTCCATGTCCGTGCCGGCCGTGACGGTGAAGACCAGATCGAGCTTGCCGGGCCGTTCCAGCCGCGGGTGCCGCGCCACGAACAGGCCGATGCCCTGGCGCTCGGCGGCCAGCTCCTGGCCATCGAAGCTCAGGGTGATGGACCCGTCGAGGGGGCTGTTGTCGGCGTAGCGGTCCAGCGTGATGGTGAGCGAGCCGCCCGGCTGAAGGATCGCGACGATCTCGAATAGATCACTATGGGCTTCGGTCCGCGGCAGGGCGGCGGCCACCGGTTGGGGCGTGGCGCCGTGGTCATGCCCGTCATGCGCGGCGACCGGCCAGGGGAGGAAAGTCAGCGCGAGCGCGACCAAAGCGGCAAGCCGAAACGGCGCTGGCCGCTGGTTCAGGGACGGACGAGGACGCATGGCGGGCTCCTGGATGCCTCCTTCATGCCGCCGTGTGTGCGACGGTGCCGCGCAGGATCATGACAAAGTGTGTCCATTTTGGTCGCGGGTCCGGCGCTGCGGCGCCTATGCCGAGGCCAATCGCCTGCGGCGTCTGGCGGTCGCCTCCGCTAGCCTGGAGCGATGATCACGATCGACGACGCCACTTTGGCGGACATACCCGCGCTCTGCGACCTGTTGGGCCTGCTCTTCGCGCAAGAAGCCGATTTCACCCCCGACCGCGCCAAGCAGGAACGCGGCCTTCGGATGATTCTCGACGATGCCCGAGTCGGCGCGATCCTGGTGGCGCGCGACGGCAGGCAGGCGATCGGCATGGTCAACCTGCTGTTCACCGTCAGCACCGCCGAAGGCGCCCGCGCCATGCTGCTGGAAGACATGATCGTGCGGCCCGACCATCGCGGCCAGGGCGTCGGGCTGAAGCTGATCGAAGCGGCGATCGCGCGCGCCACCGCGACCGGCTGTGCGCGCATCACCCTGCTGACCGACGAGGACAACAACCAGGCGCAATGGTTCTACGGCCGCGCCGGCTTCCGCCGCTCCGCGATGATCCCGATGCGCCGCGCGATTCCGTAGGTCGGCGTCAGGGCCGCCAGCCGTTGATGCCGACGCCTTTGTGGATCGTGACATACAGCCGGTCGCCGACCACCAGCATGCCGCGCGGGCCATCGCCGGCGAGGCCGGGTGCGCCGAGGCGCGCCAGCGGCGTCAGATCGTCGGCCGACAGCACGAACAGCGCGCCCAGCTCGTCGGCGGCGACGATATGCCGGCCGGCCGAGGCGATCGCCGCGATACGCCCCGCGCCGGGCAAGGTGCCGCGATGGGTCACGGCGCGGCTGGCGACGTCGATGCGCGCCACCAGCGGCGCGGCGCCGTCGAGGCCGCCGACAAAGACGGCGTTCTCGCTGGCGGCCAAGGCCAGGGTGGCGCCGCCAATCGTGACAGTGGCGCGCTTGGTCAGCACCGCGATGTCGACCACATCGACGGCGCCGTCGCGATGCAGGACCCAGGCGTGACCGCCGGCGGCTACGATGGCGACGGCGTCTTTGCCGAGCGCCGGCGAGCTGCGCGAGCGCGCGGTCGCGGTGTCGACGGCGACGATCTTCGAGTCAGCGGACGAGCAGTCCGGCCAGGTCAGCACCAGCAGGGTGGTGCCGCTGAGCGCCATGCGCTCGGGGCAGCCGGCGACGCCGGAGAGCACGGCGCCCGGGCCGCCGCGCTTGCGCGCGAAGACCGCGCGCTCGGTGGCGACCAGGGTGTAGACCGTGCCGTCGTTGCCGGCGGCCATGTCGACCGGCAGGCGGCCGACGCGCAGCGTCTCGGCGACGCGGCCGGCGGCGGGGTCGACCTTGGCGATGCGCTGCACGCCGCTCTCGGCGATCCACAGCGCGGCGCCGTCCCACGCCAGCCCTTCCGGCCAGCGTCCCAGCGGCACGACGGTCACGGTTGGCGCGATGGTGCGGATCGTGGCGTCGGGCACAGCCGGCTTCGACATCTGCGCCTGCGCCATCGCGGCGCCGGTGGTCGCGACGATAGCCAGCGCCATCGCCAAGAAGACCCGCTTCATCCGCCGCTCCCGTTGTCTCTATGGACTGTGACATCACGATGCGGCGAAGCGGCGACAACAAGAATAAAGCGGGGCCGCGCCCGTCGCGGCCCCGCTCTCCGCTCGCCGTACCAGCGGCGTCAGCGATTGAGGTTGATGATCGGCGTTTCCACGTTGCCGCAGGTGTAGCAGCAGCTGGTGCAGCTCTGCCGGTTGCCGCGGCCGCCGCCCCAATAGGAACTCTCGGTGCCGCGCACCCAGGCGCCGTAGCAGACCTTCTCACCCTTCACGCAGGAGATCTGGACGTTGTGCACGTTGTAGTCCTTGAGCGACCAGACCTGGCCGTTGCCCGGCCAGACGTTGTTGCGCGCCGAGGCGTAGAGCTGGACATCGACGATGTTGGCGTGCTGGCTCCTGAACTTCCAGACCATCGTGTCAGCCATCGCGGCCCCAACCGCGAAGACTTGCGCCGCGACCAGGATGATCGCGGCCAGCACGGACTTCTTCATAGACGGCATACCCTCTGAAGGAAAGGAGCGCTCACTTTGTTCCAAGATTGTGGCGCGATCAAGCATAACGGTATGAAACCCTGTGCAGAGCACTAGATTGGCGGGTGCGACGATGAAACCGGAGGCCGAATGAAGACCCTCGCCGGGCTTCTGTTGCTGATCCTGCTGCCGGGCGTTGCCTCGGCGCAGGCCGGCAGGTTCGACGGCGTATGGACCGGGCAGGCCGGCGACTGGAAGATCCGCCTGCAGATCGCCGGCAAGCGCGGCCAGATCGCGCTCACCTGCACCACCATCGTGCATCGCTTCGACATTCCGGTCGCCGAGGACGGCACCATCGATTCCTGGCTGAGCTCCGAGCAGTTCGGCCGCCGCCAAGTCGCCGGCAAGCTGCCGCACCTGATCATCCCCACCGGCGGCTCCTGCAAGGGCGGCCCGACCAACCTCAGCCGGTGATTGGAATGCTGCGGCGCAATATGTCAGTCTTCGCGCATGCAGCGTATCGCCATTGTCGGCACGACCGGGTCGGGCAAGAGCGTGCTGGCCGAAAGGCTGGCGCCCCTGCTCGGGGCCGAGCATGTCGAGCTCGACGCGCTGTTCTGGACGGCCGGCTGGCGGCCCGTCCTGCCCGAGCTGTTCCGCCAGCGGGTCGAGGCGGCGACTTCGGGCGAGCGTTGGATCGTCGCCGGCAATTACGGCCAGGTGCGCGATCTTGTCTGGAGCCGCGCCGATACCCTGATCTGGCTCGACTATCCCTTGCCGCTGGTCCTGCGCCGCCTGGCCCTGCGCACGGTCAAGCGCGTGGTCACCCGCGAGGACCTCTGGAACACCGGCAACCGCGAGTCGCTCGGCAGCATGATCGGCAAGCAGTCCATCCTGCGTTATGCGCTGCGCACCCATCGGACCAACCGTGCGCGCTTCGCGTCCGATGTCGCCGATCCGCGTTACGGCCATCTCCAGGTGCACCGCTTCGACGCGCCGCGCACGCTCAACCCATGGCTTGATCGGCTCAAGGCGCGATGACCCAGCACAGCTTCACCTGCCTCGACGGCCACACCTGCGGCAACCCGGTTCGCCTGGTGACATCAGGCGCGCCGATCCTCAGGGGCGCGACCATGAGCGAGAAGCGGCTCGACTTCCTCGCGCGCTGGGACTGGATCCGCCGCGCCCTGATGTTCGAGCCGCGCGGCCACGACGTGATGTCGGGCTCGATGCTCTACGCGCCGACGCGCGCGGATTGCGACATCGCCATCCTGTTCATCGAGACCTCGGGCTGCCTGCCGATGTGCGGCCACGGCACCATCGGCACGGTGACCATGGCGCTGGAGAACGGGCTGGTGAGCCCGGCGCGCGACGGCGAGGTGGCGCTCGACGCGCCGGCTGGCCGGGTCGTGGCGCGCTACACGCGCGAAGGCCGCTTCGTCGAGCAGGTGCGCATCACCAACGTCGCCTCCTACCTCGCGGCGACCGACATCGGCATCGACGTGCCGGGGCTTGGCGAGCTCGTCGTCGATGTGTCGTACGGCGGCAACTACTACGCCATCGTCGAGCCGCAGAAGAACTTCGCCGGGCTCGAGTCGATCTCCGCCGGCGACGTGCTGCGGCTCTCGCCGATCGTGCGCGACCTGGTGCGCGCGAAGCTCGATCCCGCGCATCCCGAGAACGAGACCATCCGCGGGGTGAGCCACGTGATGTGGACCGGCAAGGCGCGCGACCCGCGGGCGCATCTGCGCAACGCCGTGTTCTACGGTGACAAGGCGATCGACCGCAGCCCCTGCGGCACCGGCACCTCGGCGCGCATGGCGCACCTCGTGGCCAAGGGCCGGCTGAAGATCGGCGACGACTTCGTGCACGAGAGCATCATCGGCACGCTCTTCGACGGTCGCGTCGAGGCCGCCGCGCGGGTCGGCAACCACGACGCCATCATCCCCTCGATCGCCGGCTGGGCGCGCCAGCACGGCATCAACACCATCTTCGTCGACGAGCGCGATCCGTTGGCGCATGGCTTCAGCGTGACCTGACGTGCCCCCGATATTGCCCTGGCTGCTGCGCCTGCCGCCCAACGTACAAGGCGCGCTGTGGCTGATCAGCGGCGGCTTCATCTTCACCTCGACCAGCGCGATGATCCGCCTGCTGTCGGAGCAGATCGAGAGCGTCCAGACCGCCTTCTTCCGCTCCGTCATCGGCGTCGTTCTGCTGATCCCGCACATGGCCTCCGGCCGCGTGAAGCCGTGGGCGAGCCAGCGCATCGGCGGCCATTTCTGGCGCACCCTGGTCGGCACCTCCTCGATGGTCTGCGGCTTCTACGCCGTGGCGCTCTTGCCGCTGGCCGACGCCACGGCGCTGTCCTTCTCCCAGCCGCTGTTCTCGGTGGTGATCGCCGCCCTGGTGCTGCGCGAGACCGTGCGCTGGCGGCGCTGGAGCGCCACCATCGTCGGCTTCATCGGCGTGCTGATCATGGTCCGGCCGGGCGAGGGCTCGCTGCAGCCCGGCGCGCTGATCGCGCTCACCAACGCGCTCTTGGTGGCGATCTCCATCCTGATGGTCAAGCGGCTCACCGACACCGAATCGCCGATGATGATCCTCACCATGTTCGCGCTGTTCTCGACCGTGCTGCTGGCCGGGCCGGCGATCTGGGTGTGGCGCTGGCCCGATCTCACGGGCTGGCTGCTGGCCGTCGGCATCGCGCTCACCGCCACGGTAGGGCAGTACTTCTGGGTCCAGGCCTTCCGCGTCGGCGAGATGTCCTTGGTGGCGCCGTTCGAGTATCTGCGCCTGCCCTTCGCGGTGTTCGTGGGCTGGCTGTTGTGGCAGGAGATGCCGGTGGTCTGGACCTTCGTCGGCGCCGCCATCGTCATCGCCTCGGCGGTCTACATCATCCGCCGCGAGGCCAAGCTGGCGCGCGAGCGGCGCTGGCAGCAGCCCAAACCGTAGGTGTGAGTAGCGCGTCCATGGCCATGACCTTCACCCGCCAGACCATCCGCCGCTTCACGCGCATCGGCCTGCTCGTGGCGCTGCTCAGCTGGCCGGCCGTCTGGGGCTTCTCGACCTGGCTGAGTGATACCCGCGCGGCGGCGGCCGAGCGCATCCGCACCGAGGGCGTCGAGGTCGAGGCCACGCCGCTCTCCATCGCCGGCTCGATCGGCTGGCAGAAGCGCGACATCGGCTACGACTTCACCTATCGCTTCACCGACAAGACCGGTCGCGTGTTCGTCGGCAGCGACCAGGTACGTGTCTCGGTCAACAGCATCGCGCGCGGCCAGTACGAGGCGATGCGCGATGCCAATTCGCCCAACGGCATCCGGCCCGATGCGCGCATCCCGGTGATCTACCTGCCGTCGAAGCCCGAGGTGAACGGCATGCGCCTGCGCTTCGACTCGACGCGCGTGCCCGACGGCTCCTGGGCCTTCATGGCCGGCTTCGGCGTCGCGCTGGTGCTGGGTGCCGTCGTCCTCGGCATCGGCTCGTTCATGGAAAAGCGGTTCAGGCCGGGCTGATGTCTTGCGCCCTGGCCATCGCTCTTCCATGGTCCGCCCCGCGGGGGGTGAGGATGGCTGGCTTGATCCTGAGGATGGCGCTTGTCTGCGTGGCGCTCGCGTATGCCTTGGGCGGCGCGGCGGCGCAGGATCTGCGCATCGGGCTCAGCGCCGATCCCGGCTCGCTCGATCCGCATTACGACAACTTCCCGGCCAACAACCAGATCTCGCTGCACATCTTCGAGGCGCTGGTGGCGCAGGACGAGCACCAGCTGCTGCGCCCGGCGCTGGCGACCAGCTGGCACGCGATCGACGAACGCACCTGGGAGTTCAAGCTGCGCGCGGGCGTGCGTTTCCACGACGGCTCGCCCTTCACCGCCGACGACGTCGTCTTCAGCCTCGATCGCGTGGCGAAGGTGCCCAACGCGCCGTCGCCCTTCACCCACTTCACGCGCCAGATCACCGAGATCGAGGTGGTCGATCCGCTGACCATCCGCCTGCGCGCCGCCGGCCCGGCGCCGCTCCTGCCACGCGATCTCAGCGCCATCCGCATCCTCTCGCGCAAGGCGGCGTCGGGACCGGCGCCGGAAGGCAAGACCACCGAGCAGCTCAATCGCGGCGAGGGCCTGGCCGGCACCGGCCCGTTCCGCTTCGTCTCCTGGACGCGCGGCCGCCAGCTCGCGCTGGTGCGCAACGACGACTACTGGGGGCCCAGGCCGGCCTGGATCAACGTCGCCTTCTATCCCATCGCCGATGTCACGACGCGCCTGGCCGCGCTCGATTCCGGCGACCTCGATTTCGTCGAGAACCCGCCGGCGCAGGAGCTGCCGCGGCTGCGCCGCGACGAACGCTGGCGCGTCGTCACGGTAGCCTCCAACCGGCTGATCTATCTGCATCTCGACCATCGCGGCGAGCCGTCGCCAGGCATTCCCGACACCGCCGGCAAGAACCCGCTGAAGGACCGCCGCGTGCGCGAGGCGCTCAACCTGGCGCTCGATCGCGGCGAGCTGGTGACCCGGGCGATGGCGGGCGACGCGGTGATCGCTCCCGATCTGCTGCCCTGGCCGATGTTCGGCGCGCGACAGAACGCGGCCGCCGTCACGCCCAATCCCGACCTCGCCCGTCGCCTGCTCGCCGAGGCCGGCTATCCCGACGGCTTCTCGCTCACCCTGGGCGCGCCCAACGGCCGCTATGTCAACGACGTGCGTGTGGCCGAGGCGGTGGCGGCGCGCTGGACGGCGATCGGCGTGAAGACCCGGGTCGAGGCCAGCCAGCCGCAGGCGTTCTTCCAGAACCGCGACGCGCATCGCTACAGCGCCTATCTCGCCGGCTGGAGCACGGCGGCGGGCGAGGCCGGCGATCCGCTGCGCGCGCTGATCGCCACGCCCGACCGCGAGCGCGGCCTGGGCGGCACGAACAGGGGCCGGTACTCGAACCCCGACGTCGACGCCCTGCTGATCGAGGCGCTGCGCACCATCGACGACGATCGCCGCCGCGCGCTGCTGGCCGACGCCTCGCGGCTGGCGCTCGAGGATGTCGCGCTGCTGCCGCTGTACTTCGAGATGGCCGGCTGGCTGATGCGCCGCGGGCTGACCTATCTCGGCCGCACCGACCAGTTCACGCTCGCCGCCTTCATTACGCCGGTGCCTTGAGCGGTGGGCGACAGCCGCATTGCAGCGGCGCGTAGGCGTGACAATTGTCACCCCGGTTGGTATCCTTACAGCTATGAAGACCGTCACCATTCGAGACTTCCGATCCCGGCCGCGCGCAGTGCGGCAGGCGCTGTCGGGCGAGCGCGAGGCGGTCCTGACCTCGAACGGCCAGCCCATCGCGCTGCTGATTCCTGTTGACGCCGCGACGGTGGACGAGACCGCCGAGGACGTCAGGCGGGCTCGCGCGATGCGCGCCCTGCAGGCGATCCGGCGCAAGGCCGCCCGCGACGGCACCGATCGCCTGACGATGCGGGAGATCGATGCCGAGATCGCCGCCTATCGGGCGACCAACGCGTCGCGTGCGCGGCGCACCGGGCGCGCTTGATTCGCGTTGTCCTCGACACGAACATCGTCGTGTCGGCGATGCTGTCGCCTCAGGGGCCGCCCGGTCTGATACTGGAACTGGTGACCCATCACGACTTGGAACTGGCGCACACGTCACGCATCGTGGCGGAATATCGGGGCGTGCTGGCTCGACCCAGGCTCGCTCTCGCCCCGGCGGATGTCGAGCGTGTCCTGAATATCCTGGAGACCACCGGCCTCCCGGTTATCGCTCCGCCTTGGCCCTTGGCGCTGCCCGACCCGGCGGACGGGGAGTTCCTTGCGTGTGCCGCCGCTGCCGCTGCGATCTTGATCACCGGGAGCCTTAGGCATTTCCCGGCCGCGGCGCGGCGCGGCGTCGACGTCATGTCGCCGCGCACCTTCGTCGATCGTCTCCAACTCTCCGCGTGAGCCCCATGGCCGATTCGCCGCGTATCGCCCGCAAATCCTTCGACCCGCGCGCCCTGGGGCCGCTCGAGGGCGTGCGGGTCATCGACATGTCGCGGCTGGTCGCCGGCAATATCGTCACCCACGCGCTGGCCGATTTCGGCGCCGACGTCATCAAGGTCGAACGGCCCGGCACCGGCGATGATCTGCGCAACTGGCGGGTGCGCGGCCATTCCGTGTTCTGGAAGACCTATTCGCGCAACAAGCGCTCGATCGCGCTCGACATCAAGGACGCCGAGGGCCGCGCCACCCTCGAGCGGCTGATCAAGCAGGCCCACGTGCTGGTCGAGAACTTCGTGCCCGGCACGATGGAGAAGATGGGGCTGGGCCCCGACGCGCTGCTGGCGATGAACCGCAAGCTGATCGTCGTGCGCGTCTCGGGCTGGGGCCAGACCGGGCCGTGGAAGGACAAGCCCGGCTTCGGCACCCTGGTCGAGGCGATGTCGGGCTTCGCGCACATGAACGGCTTTCCCGACAAGCCGCCGGCGGTGCCACCCTTGGCGCTGGCCGACATGATCGCCGGGCAGACCGGCGCCTTCGCCGTGATGACCGCGCTGCGCGAGGTCGAGGTCAAGGGCGGCGACGGCCAGGTGATCGACTTGTCTTTGTTCGAACCGATCTTCGCCGCCGTCGCCTCGGAAGCCGGCGTCGCCAGCATCGAAGGCAAGGGCGCGATGCGATCAGGCAACACCGCCAGTCACACCGCGCCGCGCAATCTCTATCTCTGCGCGGACGGCAAGTACGTCGCGCTCTCGGGCTCGATGCAGGCCATGGCCGAGCGCATCCTGCGCACCATCGGCCGGCCCGAGCTGGTGAGCGATCCACGCTTCGCCACCAACGACGCGCGCGTGCGTCATCGCGACGAACTCGACGCGATCATCGGCGGCTTCATCGGCGCGCGCACCCAGGCCGAGAACCTGGCGCTGTTCGAGGCCGCCGGCGTGACGGTGGGGCCGGTCTGCGCCATGGAAGACCTTCTGGTGCACCCCTATCCGCTGGGGCGCGAGGCCATCGTCGCGGCCGACGACGCCGATCTCGGCCACTTGCCGATGCACAACATCGTGCCGCGCCTGTCGCGCACGCCCGGCACCTTCCGCCGGCCGGCGCCGGCTGTCGGCGCCGATACCGAGGCGGTGCTGGCCGACCTCGACCGCTGGGAGCGTGGCCACTAAGCTGTGTCAGGTGTTGGTCTCAGCGTTCGGCAGGTGTCGATGTCCCATCACGACCACTTCTCGCCCGACTACAGGAGCGCGCGCGCGAAGTTCCGGGCCGCTTGCGCGGCCGAAAACGTCGAGGTCATCAGCTGGCCGCATCCGATGAAGGGTTTCCACGGCGAGGAGCTGGCGACCGACGCCGCCTGGGTGGGGCCGCGCGACGCGCGCAAGATGCTGGTGCTGTGCAGCGGCACGCACGGCGTCGAAGGCCTTTACGGCAGCGGCGTGCAGGTCGGCTTCTTGCGCGACGGGCTGCACCGCGAGCTGCCTTCCGGCACGGCGGCGCTCTTGGTGCACGCCACCAACCCCTGGGGCTTCTCGTGGCTGCGCCGGGTCAACGAGGACAACATCGACGTCAACCGCAACTTCCGCGACTTCCACGCGAAATTGCCGCCCAACAAGGGCTATCTGGAGATCGCGCCCTTCTTCGAGCCGCGCGAATGGAACGAGCGCGTGCGCGCCGAGCTCAACAAGCGGCTGCGCGACTACGGCGCGGCCAACGGCATGGCGGCGTTGCACGCCGCGATCGGCGCCGGCCAGCACACCCATCCCAACGGCGTGTTCTACGGCGGCACCGGCCCCTCGTGGTCGAACCGCACCATGCACGAGATCGTGCCGCACTTCCTCGACGAGGCCGACGCGGTCTGCGTGCTCGACCTGCACACCGGGCTGGGACCGTTCGGCTATTCCGAGATGATCTGCCGCCATCCGCCGGGCAGCGAGGCGCTGAAGCTGGCGCGCCAATGGTTCGGCAAGGCGGTGACCTCGCCGCAGTCGGGCGAGTCCGAATCGCCTGTCATCGAGGGCAATCTGCGCATGGCCTTCCCGCAGATCCTGCCGGAAGCGATGGTGATCGCCTCGGCGATCGAGGTCGGCACGCAATCGGCCACCGAGGTCAACGCCGCGCTGTTCGCCGACAACTGGCTGCACCTGCACGGCGAGCCGCGCTCGGCGCAGGGCGATGCGATTCGCAAGCAGGTGCGCGACGCCTTCTATCCCGACAGCGCCGACTGGCGTGATCTCTGCTACCCGCGCGCTGTGGAGATTCAGCGCGCGGCGCTGGCCGGGTTGGCGGCGCTGTAGGTCACGGCGAGTCGCAGCCCTTCATCGCCTTGCGGCCGCGCGTGCCGCAGGCTTCGTTGAGCAGGCCCGCCGCCTCGTCAGCCTTGCGCCAGCACCAGGTCGCGTCGTCGGGCCCGACATGCAGGCGCAGGTTCCGCTTCGCCGGCCACGCGTAGAGCGCCCAGCGTCCGTCGGGCCATTCCAGGCGCAGCGCGGCGGCGAAGTCGTTGTTGTTGCGGAAGCAGGCGAACTCCTCGGTACCGACCGAGCCGGGGCTCGAGCCAGCCATCGCCGGGCTCGCGGTGAAGGACAACGACAAGACAAGGAGCAGAACGCGCATGGCGCCATCCTAGCATTGCCGGGGCGGCTTTGGTTGACGCTGCGACCCGTCGCTTGCCATGGTCGTGCCACACCGCCCGTAGGACACCCGCCATGCTCGACGCCTCGCTCACCACGCAGATCATGAACGCCGTCGACGAGAAGCACGACGAGCAGACCTCGGTGCTCGCCGATCTCGTGAAGATCCCCTCGACGCGCTACAACGAGGCGCCGGCGCAGGACATGATGGCCCGCCTGTTCCGCGACGAGAAGCTGTCGATCGATCGCTGGCAGATCCGCGTCGACGACATTCGCCACCTGCCGGGCTTCTCGCCCAAGCATCAGGATTACGACGACGCCTGGAACGTCGTCGGCGCCTGGCGGCCGAACAATCCCAAGGGCCGCTCGCTGATCCTCAACGGCCATATCGACGTGGTGCCGGAGGGGCCGCACGAGATGTGGACCGCGCCGCCCTTCGAGCCGCGCGTCAAGGATGGCTGGCTCTATGGCCGCGGCTCGGGCGACATGAAGGCCGGGCTGATCCTCAACCACTACGCCGTGCTGGCGCTCAAGCGCGTCGGCTATCGTCCCGCCGCCGACGTCTACATGCAGTCCGTGGTCGAGGAGGAATGCACCGGCAACGGCGCGCTGGCCTGCCTGCAGCGCGGCTATCGCGCCGACGCCGCGCTGATCCCCGAGCCGTCGAGCCATGTGCTCACCATCGCGCAGGTCGGCGTGATGTGGTTCCAGGTCAAGGTCACCGGCCATCCCGTGCATGTCTACAAGGCCGACGCCGGCTCCAACGCCATCGAATCGGCCTATCGCCTGATCCAGGCGCTGCGCGAGCTGGAGAAGAAGTGGAACGCCGCCAAGAAGGACGACAAGCATTTCCACGACCACCATCACCCGGTGAACTTCAACGTCGGCAAGATCGCTGGCGGCGACTGGGCGAGCTCGGTGCCGGCCTGGTGCACCTTCGACATGCGCGTGGGCGTGCTACCCTCGATGTCTCTCGCGGAGGCGCGACGCCAGGTCGAGGATTGCATCCGCCAAGCCGCCGCACGCGATTCCTTCCTCGGCAACGCGCCGCCAACGGTGACGTGGGAAGGCTTCCAGGCCGAGCCCTTCGTGCTCAAGAATCACGAGGCGGTGCGCGACGTGCTGGCGGGCGCGCACAAGACCGTGTTCGGCGAGGCGCTGCTCGACAAGACCTCGACCGGCACCGCCGACAACCGCTTCTTCGGCCTCTACGCCGGCATCCCGGCGCTGATCTACGGACCGAAATCGGACGACGTCCACGGCTTCGACGAGCGCGTCGAGCTGGAGTCGGTGCGGCGCATCACCCAGGCGACGGCGTTGTTCATCGCCGAATGGTGCGGGCTGGAGCGCGTCTGAGCCGCTCAGCCATCTGACATGCGCGCCCGGCGAGTCAGGCTTGCCGGGCCGACGCTGGCGTAGCCCGTCGAATCGGTCGAGGAGTCCGCCTCGAATTCCGTTTGGGGGCGGTGTCCGTGGTCCGCAGTGGGGTAGTCCGGTTTCGCGTGGTAAGCGCCTTGGTCGCGCTGGTTCTGTCTATCGCCTGGTCGGTTGGCGCATGGGCGGAAGGCGGTCTGCGCACCATCCTGATGGGCGATAGCTTCGCCGTCGGCATGGCGCCGATGTTCGGCGCCGACAAGACCGTGGCGATGATCGGCGGCAGCGCGCGCTATCGCTGGGAAAGCGTGCCCCATGTCGATCGCGGCACGCGTGTCGTCGTCGTCCTGGGCACCAACGACTCGGTCGAGAACGGCCCCGAGGTGGCCGCCAACTACGGCTATCGCGTGCGCGAGATCGCTCGCAAGCTCGCCGAGCGCGCGCGCGACGTGGTCTGGGTCGGCCCGCCCTGCGTCCTGCCCGGCCACCCGACCATCGACGACGAGCATTTGCGCGACTTGAGCGTGGTGCAGCGCGAGGCCGTGGTCGGGCTGGGCAAGCCCAACCTGCGCTGGATGTCGTTGCGCGCGTTGACCGAGCGCGACGGCCATTGCGCCGAGGACGATCGCGCCGAGGATCAGATACACTTCACCCCCGCGGGCTATGCGCGCATCGTGCGCGCTGTCCGCGAAGCGGCGGGCATGCGGGTGCGCTGACTTCTCTCGGCAGCGCGGTTAAGATCACCGCCATGGCCGATATCCTGGACGCCGACCAGACCTATGACGGCAGCGGGCTGCTCTGTCCGTTGCCGGTGCTGCGCGCCAACCGGGCGCTGCGCGCGTTGGCGCCCGGCCAGACCTTGAAGGTGCTGGCGACCGATCCTGCGGCGGCGCAGGATTTCCCCGCCTATTGCCGGCAGACCGGCCACGAGCTGGTCGCCACGGCGAACGACGGCGCCACGCTGGTTTTCGTGATCCGCAAGCGCGCCGCGTAAGCCATCCCTTGTCAGCGTAGCCAGCAGGAAAAGCGATGCCCGATTTCAGGACCCTCGACGGCGCCAAGCTCAGCGGCCAGCGCGTGCTGATCCGCGTCGATCTCAACGTGCCGATGGAGAACGGCCGCGTCACCGACATGACCCGCATCCAGCGCGTCGCGCCGACCATCGCCGAGCTGGCGGGGAAGGGCGCCAAGGTGGTGGTGCTGAGCCATTTCGGCCGGCCCGGCGGCAAGCCGGTCCCTGACATGTCGCTGCGCCCGCTGGTCGAGCCGTTGGCCACCACCTTGAAGCGGCCCGTCGGCTTCGCTGAGGACTGTGTCGGCGACAAGGCCAAGCAGGCGGTCGAGGCGATGAAGGCCGGCGACATCGTGCTGCTCGAGAACCTCCGCTTCCACAAGGAGGAGGAGAAGAACGAGCCGGGCTTCGTCGACCAGCTCGCCGTGCTGGGCGACATCTACGTCAACGACGCCTTTTCCGCCGCCCATCGCGCGCATGCCTCGACCGAGGGGCTGGCGAATCGCCTGCCGGCGCTCGCTGGCCGCCTGATGCAGGCCGAGCTCGAGGCGCTCGAGGCGGCGCTGGGCAAGCCGAAGCGGCCGGTGATGGCGCTGGTCGGCGGCGCCAAGGTGTCGAGCAAGCTCGAGCTGCTGGGCAATCTGGTGAACCGCGTCGATCGCCTGGTGATCGGCGGCGGCATGGCCAACACCTTCCTGTTCGCGCAAGGCTTCGCCGTCGGCAAGTCGTTGTGTGAGAAGGAGCTCGCCGACACCGCGCGCGACATCCTTGCCAAGGCCGAGAAGGCGAAGTGCCGGATTCTGCTGCCGGTCGACGCGGTGGTCGCCACCGAGTTCAAGGCCGGCGCCGCCAACCGCGTCGTCGACATCAAGGACGTGCCCGCCGACATGATGATCCTCGACGTCGGCCCGAAATCGGTCACAGCGCTGAAGGCCGAGCTGGCGCAATGCGCCACCTTGGTGTGGAACGGCCCGCTGGGCGCCTTCGAGATCGCGCCCTTCGATGTCGGTACCGTGGCCGTGGCGCGCGCCGCGGCGGAGCTGACCGAGGAGGGCAAGCTGCTGTCGGTCGCCGGCGGTGGCGATACCGTGGCCGCGATGATCCACGCTGGCGTCGAGGAGAAGTTCACCTATATCTCGACGGCGGGCGGCGCCTTCCTCGAGTGGATGGAAGGCAAGGAACTGCCGGGCGTCGCCGCGCTGGTGCGCGCGGCCTGAGCCGCCGCCGCGGGAGGCGACGATGTTCAATCACCTTACCTTCCCCCTCCGGGGGAAGGTAACGACCCTCGTGACTCTCATCGCCGCGCTCTTCTGCACGCCGGTGTCGGCGCAAGAAGAGCGCAACCTGCCGCCGGGCACGCGTATCCGCATCGACGCCGCGAGCATGCCGGCGCCGTTCTCCAGCCCGAGCGTCGCCAACCCCGCCGACCGCGTGCGCCGGCCGGCCAACGCGGGGCTGCGCGCGCCACCGGGCATCAGCGCCCAGCTCTGGGCCGACAATGTCGGCAACGCGCGCACCATCGTCTTCGCCGCCAATGGCGACGCCCTGATCGCCGATTCGAGCGCCGGCCATATCGGCATCCTGCGCGACGCCGATCGCGACGGGCGCGCCGAGACGCGCGCTGTTTTCGTCGAGGGCTTCGACCGGCCCTTCGGCCTGGCGATCCGGCCCGAGGGCCTCTATGTCGCCGACATCGCCGGCGTCTGGCGCCTCGACTACAAACCGGGTGACCTGAAGGCGCGGGCCGCGCCGGTGCGCGTCACGGCGCAAGGCGCGCTGGGTCCCGGCTCCGGCCACTGGACACGCAACCTGGTCTTCCATCCCGATGGCGAGCGCTTCTACGTCGCTGTCGGCTCGCGCGGCAATATCGGCGAGGAGCCCCTGCCGCGCGCCACCATCCAGGAGTTCCGCCGCGATGGCTCCGGCCAGGCGACCTTCGCCGCGGGCCTGCGCAACGCTATCGGCATCGCCTTCTATCCCGGCACGCAGCGCCTCTACGCCGCCGTTAACGAGCGCGACGGGCTGGGCGACGAGCTGGTGCCGGATTACCTTACCCTGGTCGAACGCGACTCCTTCCATGGCTGGCCCTACGCCTATGTCGGCGGCCGGCCACAGCCGGGGCTGGCCGAGAAACGCCGCGACCTGGTGGCCAAGAGCGTGATGCCGCAATTGCTGATCCGCTCGCACTCCGCGCCGATCCACTTCGCTTTCTACGATGGCACGCTGCTGCCCGAGCGCTATCGCGGCGGCGCCTTCATCGCCATGCAGGGTTCGTGGAACGCCGACAAGCCGCGCGGCTACTTCCTCGCCTTCGCGCCCTTCGTGAAGGACCCGCGCACCGGCGTCGAGCGGCCGTCGGGCGACTACGAGGTCTTCGCCAGCGGCTTCTGGGTCTCGGGCAACGAGCGCGCGACGATCTGGGGCAAGCCGGCCGGCGTCGCCGTCGCGCCCGACGGCGCGGTGTTCCTGAGCGATGATGTCGGCGGCACGATCTGGCGCTTCGCACCGCAGGGACGGTGAATCCGGCGCGGCTGGACAAGCGGGCCGGCCGGGTCCGATGATCCGATATGTCCGAGACGCCCCAGAGCAAACCGCCGCGCCCCGCCTGGGCGCCCCCCGAGAATTTCCGCCGACGCGTGCCGGACGGCGACACGCATGAGCGGCTGGTCTGCGACGATTGCGGCTTCGTCAACTACGAGAACCCCAAGATCGTCGTCGGCGCAGTCTGCCTGTGGGAGGACCGCATCCTCCTGGCGCGCCGCGCGATCAACCCCCGCAAGGGCTACTGGACCCTGCCGGCGGGCTTCATGGAGCTGAGGGAGACGACTGAGGAAGGCGCCGCGCGCGAGGCTTGGGAGGAGGCCTGCGCGAAAATCGAGATCGACGCGCTGCTCGGCGTCTACAGCGTGCCGCGCATCGGTCAGGTGCAGATGATGTACCGCGCCAAGCTGGTTACGCCCGACGTCGCGCCCGGCCCCGAAAGCCTTGAGGTCGCGCTCTTCGCGTGGGACGAGATTCCCTGGAAGGAGCTGGCCTTCCCCAGCGTCACCTGGGCGCTCAACCACTGGCGCGAGACGCGCCATCTCCCGTCCTTCACGCCGTTCGTGTCGCCGGCGGATTATCCGGGGCTCCGCTAAACTGTCATCCCGAGCGCAGCGAGGGATGACAGCGGCGTTCAATCCTTCCGCTCGGGCGCGAAGGGGTTGTCGTCGCCGTCCCAGTGGCGCTTGAGCAGCGGCGTCTGCGCGAGCGCGAAGATGACGGTCAGCGGCATGCTGAGCGCCATCTTCGAGGCGATCCAGGTGTCGGTGCTGAAGAAGCGCCACATCACCTCGTTGACGCAGGCCAGCACCAGGAAGAACACCGCCCAGCGCTTGGTGAGGATCGTCCAGCCCTCGTTGGTCAGGCGGAAGGCGGCGGCGAACATGATCTTCAGCAGCGGCCGGCCGAACAGCAGCCCGGCGAACAGGATCGTCGCGAACAGCGTGTTGACGATGGTCGGCTTCATCTTGATGAAGATCTCGTTCTGCAGCCACAGGGTCAGACCACCGAACACCAGGATGAAGAAGCCGCCGACCAGCGGCATGATCGGCCAGCGTCGCTCCAGCACGCGGTAGATCGGCAACACAATCACCGTCGTGATCATGAACACGGCGGTGCCGGCGAACAGGCGCTGCTTCTCGTCGGCGCAGTAGTCGAACAGCCGCTGGCAATTGCCGTTGGTCAGGAAGAAGGCGAGCAGCGGGCCCAGTTCAAGCAACGGCGGCAGCAGCTTGCGCCACGCCGGCACCTCCGCCTTCTCGGTGCGTTCGCTCATGCCGCCTCCAGGCCCATCAGGCCGCGCGCGAACTGCCGGGCGTCGAACGGCCGCAGATCGTCGATACCCTCGCCAACGCCGATCGCCACGACGGGCACCTTGAACTTCTCGGCCAGCGCCACCAACACGCCGCCCTTGGCCGTGCCGTCGAGCTTGGTCAGCACCAGCCCGTCGACCTGCACCATCTCTCGGAACACCTCGACCTGGCTATGGGCGTTCTGCCCCACCGTGGCGTCGAGCACCAGCAGGCAGGAATGCGGCGCGCTTTCGTCGAGCTTGGCGAGCACGCGCACGATCTTGGCCAGCTCCTGCATCAGGCCGCCCTTGTTCTGCAGCCGGCCGGCGGTGTCGATCAGCAGCACGTCGGCCTTGGCATCCTGCGCCGCCTTCAACGCGTCGAACGCGAGGCCCGCGGCGTCGGCGCCGGCCTCCCGGGCGATCACTGGCACCTTCGCGCGTTCGCCCCAGATCTTGAGCTGCTCGACGGCGGCGGCGCGGAAGGTGTCGCCGGCGGCGATCATCACCTTGCGGCCCTCGTCGGTGAACTGGCGCGCCATCTTGCCGATGGTCGTGGTCTTGCCGCTGCCGTTGACGCCGACCACCAGCACGACATGCGGCTTCTTCGCGCTGTCGATGGCGAGCGACTGGGCCACCGGGGCGAGGATGCCGGCGATGTCGTCGGCGAAGGCGCCGCGCACCTCCTCGTCGGTGACTTCCTTGTCGAAGCGCGTGCGCTTGAGGTTGGCCACCAGCTGGCCGGCGACGGCGACGCCGAGATCGGCCTGGATCAGCACATCTTCCAGCTCGTCGAGCGTTTTCTGATCGAGCTTCTTCTTGGTGAAGATCCCGGTAATGCTCTGGGTGATGCGCTGCGTCGATTTGGTCAGGCCTTCCTTCAGCCGGCCGAACCAGGACTTCTTGGGCTCGCTCATGCCGCGACGCGCTCCACCGATTGAGCGATGAGATGACCCTCGGCGACGCCCACGACGCGCAGCGGCACGATGGCGCGCGCGGGCAGCCGCGACGACGGCCGGACCGGCGCGAAATGCGCCGTGCGGCCGGTGCCGTCAAGCTCGATCAGCGCCTCGACCACGCGGCCGATCTGCCGGCGCATGAACGAAGCGGCGTGGCGCGCGCCCGCTTCGCGCAGCCTTGCCGCGCGCGCGCGCCGGACATCGCCTTGCACTTGCGGCATGCGCGACGCCGGCGTGCCGGGACGCGCGGAGTAGGGGAAGACGTGCAGCCAGGTCAGCCCGGCCTCGTCGATCAGCCGCAGCGTGCCCTCGAACATCGCCTCGCTCTCGGTCGGGAAGCCAGCGATCAGATCGGCGCCGAACACCACGTCGGCGCGCCGCGCCCGCGCGCGCTCGACCAGGCGCAGCACGTCGTCGCGCAAATGGCGGCGCTTCATGCGCTTGAGCACGAGGTCGTCGCCGGCCTGCACGCTGAGATGCAGATGCGGCATCAGCCGCGGATCATCGCCCAGCAATGCCAGCAGATCGTCGTCGATCTCGATCGGATCGAGCGACGACAGGCGCAGGCGCGGCAGCGCCGGCACAAGCTTCAGCAGCCGCCGCGCCAGCGCGCCGAGGCTGGGCGTGCCGGGCAACTCGCGCCCCCAGGCGGTGAGATCGACGCCGGTGAGCACGACTTCGTTGTAGCCGGCGTCGATCAGCGCGCGGGTCTGCGCGACGACATCGCCGGCTGGTACCGAGCGGCTGGGGCCGCGGCCGAAGGGGATGACGCAGAAGGTGCAGCGGTGATCGCACCCGTTCTGTACTTGCAGGAAGGCTCGGCTGTGCCCGGCGAGATCGGTCAGCAGGTGGCCGGCTGTCTCGCGCGCCCTGATGATGTCGTCGACCTGCGTGCGCTCGCCCTCGTCGGCGTAGGCCTGGACGTCGAGCTTCTCGACATTGCCCAGCACGCGATCGACCTCGGGCATCGCCGTCCACGACCCTGGGTCGATCTGCGCGGCGCAGCCGGTGACGATGATGCGCGCGGAGGGCCGTTCGCGCCGCATCCGGCGTATGCTCTGTCGCGCCTGGCGCTCGGCCTCCGCCGTGACGGCGCAGGTGTTGACGACGATCGTGTCGGTCGCGCCGGCGGCCTTGGCGCGAATCACCTCGGACTCGACGGCGTTGAGCCGGCAACCGAAGGTCACGACCTCGACGGCGCGGTTCATGCCAGCAGCGCGGGATCAAGCGTGCCGGTGAAGGATTGCGCCACGCCGCCGGTCATCAGCACATGGCCGTCGCGCAGCCACTCCATGACCAGCGTGCCGCCATCCATGACGATCTCGGCCTTGCGCGAGGTGAGTCCACGTCGCGCCGCCGCGACGATCGCCGCGCAGGCGCCCGAGCCGCAGGCCAAGGTCTGGCCGGCGCCGCGCTCCCACATGCGCAGGCGCAGGCGATCCGGGCCGACCAGCCGCGCGAAGCCGATATTGGCCTTCTCGGGGAACAGCCTGTGCTTTTCCAGTTGCGGGCCGAACTCGCGGATGGGCTTGTCGTCGAGCAGCCCGTCGTCGTCGACGAAGAACGTCGCGTGCGGATTGCCCATCGAGCAGCCCACGGGATCGCTGTAGGGGCCGAGCGCCAGCGGCAGATGCAGCGTGTCGCAGGCCACCGACACCGGCACGTCGCGCCAGTCGAGCCGCGCCGGGCCCATGTCGACGCTGATCACCGGCAGGCCGTTGCCGCCGACGCCGACCTTCTCGGCTTCGAGCAGGCCGGCGACGGTCTGCACGACCGCCGCCTCACTGCCGCGCTCGGCCATGAGCACGGAGGCGACGCAGCGCGTGGCGTTGCCGCAGGCGCCGGCCTCGCTGCCGTCGGGATTGTAGATGCGCATGAAGACGTCGGCGTCGCGCTCGGCCGGCGGCTCGAGCACGATCAGCTGGTCGCAACCCACGCCCAGCTTGCGATCGGCGACAAGGCGCCGACTTTCGAGCGACAGGCCGAGCGCCCGCGCCCGCGCGTCGAGCACGACGAAGTCGTTGCCCAGCCCATGCATCTTGCGGAACGGCAATCCGGCGGCGGTCATGCGCGGCTATATGGCGTGCGGCCGGGTGCGAGTCCAGCCGCTCGCCCCCATACCATTGAAACGCTCCACGAAGTTCCGAGGCGGCGCCGCTCCGGTGGCGCGCCGCGACGAGACAGCGGCTTTCAAGCCGTTCGGGCCGCGTCGCTCCAGCGACGCATCTTGAGCGCCGCTGGAGCGGCGCGGCCCGAAGACGACAAACGCTCCATATGCGACGCCTCTGCGGCCAATGAGGCTACGGATTGAATCCACCCGGCGTCGGCGGCCGCGTGCGGTCCTCGCCGGGTGCCGCGTAGCGCACGGTCATCCAGCGCGTGCCGCCGCCCAGTTGCGCGATCTCGAAGCTGGGTGTGGTCTTGGTGTAGATCGTCAGGTGCAGGATGCCGAGCGGCAGATGCGGCAGATGCGGTTCGACGAAGAGGCCGCGCGTTTCATCCCAGGCCGGTAGCGCGTGGTGGACCGCCCAGTTGCACAGGCTGGGCAGTGGCTCGTGCCGCAGTCCGCGTTCGTAGATCGCGACGTTGAGGGCGATCTGGTCGACCATGTTGGTCGAGCGCTGGAGTCCTTCGCGTAGCGTGTCTTCCCAGATGCGCCAGCCCGGCGAATCGGCGCGCATGGCGAAGACGCCGGCGTTGACCAGCGGATAGCGGATCAGCTTGTCGGCCTTCTCCTGGCCAAAGGCCTGGGCATAGGCGGCGCCGTTGACACCGCTGAACTCGGCCCAGGCGTGATAGTAGTTTCGGAAGGCGCGATGGATTTCCGGCGCCACGGCGATATCGGCGCGCCGCGCCCCCTCGAGGAACAGCTCGATCGCGCTCCACTCCTGCACCCAGACATCGGCGTCGAGCCACAGATAGATGTCGTGCCCCGGCGCGTAACGCGGCAGGAACGGGCGCGCGGTCAGCGACTTGAAGGCCTCGCCGACGCGCTCGCGGCCGGGAAACTCGAAATCCCATTCGGCGCGCAAGAGCGTGGCGCCGATGTCGCGACACCATCGCGCCTGTTCGGGCTTTAGACCGACGTCGAACACCGCGATCGCCACGTCGCGCCCCTCGGGCTTGTCGCGCAACGAGCGCAGCATGCCGTTGAGCAGCTCGAAATAGCCGGCGTCCGAGGCGGTGAGGATCAGGACCTTCTCGCTCATGGCTGACGGTATGCCATAGTGCGGGCCTCACGGGGGACAACGATGATCGTCTCGAGGGCGGCCGCTGCCGCGCTGGTGCTGATGGCGGCCTGCGCGCCCGAGCCGTCGCCGCCGCCGAAGCCCGCTGCCGACCCGCTGGTCGAGATGAACAAGGTCGTGCGCGAGAACTATCGCGCCAGCCGCGCCGTGACCCTGGCGCGCACCCTGCCGGTGATCGTGATCGCCTTCGACGACGCCACCTTGATGCGCGCGGGCCACGAGCCGCTCACCGCGAATTTCACGCCAGCGCTCTTCCATCGTTTCAAGGAGGTCGCGCACATCCCCTTCGGCGTGCACGTCACCCTGACACCCTATGCCGGGCGGCCGACGGAGACGGCGTGGCGCGCACCGCTTCAGCGTCTGCTGGATCATGTCGTCGCCGCCGAAAGCGCGTTGGGCGCGGTCGGTATCCCCGAGTCGCGCATGTCGCGCGAGCGGCGCGTCGTGGCCGACTCGCTGGCCTTCATGCGTGCGACGCTGGCGGCCGGCATGGTCGATGCGGCGGCATTGCGCGCCTACAGCCGCGCGATGGCGCCGTTGGTGCTCGCTGCTGCCGACGACGCGGCAGCGCTGCAGATCGACGGGTTGCACGCTTTGGTGAGTCGCTGGCGGGCCGAGCTGTCGGCCCAGGAATGGGCGCAGCTGCATGTGCTGGTGCTGGGCCCCAAGGCGCCGCGCGAGGGCAATCTGGCGACGCAGTATTTCGAGCGGCTGCTGGGTCGGCGCGAGCTGGGCCGTCGTTTGATCTACAGCGAGAACGTCTTCGCGCGCGACGCGGCGCTGACGCAGCTCGGCGGCCTCGTCATCGATCGCGCCGTGGCGCGCGACTTCTTCGCCGAGGAGATGCGCATGGATCGCGATCTGCTGGCCGACGGCGCGCGCAAGCGGCTCGATCGAGTGTTCGGCATGGCGCGCTAGATCGCAATCCGATCAAGCAGGCCCAACTGTCATCCCGAGCGTAGCGAGGGATCTAGGCCGACCCTAGATCCCTCGCTACGCTCGGGATGACAGCACTGAGTCGATCCGATCCGAACGCGCGCTAGTTGCGCGGCAGGGGTGGCGATGATTGGATGCGCGCCGCTCCAGCAAAGGATCACACCATGGCCAAGAAGCACGTCGACTACTATGTCTCGCTGAACTCGCCGTGGACCTATCTCGGCTCGGCGCGCTTCGACGCGATGTGCGCCAAGCACGGCGCCGACGTGACGATCTATCCCGTGTCGTTCGGCGATGTCTTCGCCGTCTCCGGCGGCCTGCCGTTGCCCAAGCGCGCGCCGCAGCGCCAGGCCTATCGCATGATGGAGCTCAAGCGCTGGCGCGAGCATCTCGGCATCCCGATTACGCTCGAGCCCAAGTTCTTTCCCTCCAACGAGGTACCGGCGGCCCATGCCGTGATCGCCGTGCGTGAGAGCATGGGCAATGCGCCGGCGATCAAGCTGGCGCACGCGGTGCTGAAGGCGCTGTGGGAGGAGGAGAAGAATCCCGGCGACGCCGCCACCCTCAACGCACTGATCGCTTCGGTCGGCCTCGATCCGGCCAAGGTGACGGCGATGGCGGCGGATCCGAAGATCGCGGCCCGGCGCGAGGCCGACACCAAGTTGGCGATCGAGCGTGGCGTGTTCGGCGCGCCGAGCTACGTCATCGACGGCGAGATCTTCTGGGGCCAGGACCGCGTCGACTTCGTTGAGCGTAAGCTGGCGAAGGGCTGATCGGATCAGCGCAGCAGGTACGAGGCGAGCACCGCGACGGCATTGTTGGCGACGTGGGCGGCGATGGCCGGCCACAGCGAGCCGGTGCGCATGCGGGTCCAGCCCAGCAGCACGCCGATCGGCAGTACCAGCGCGACATGGATCGGCTCGACATGCGCCGCCGCGAAGGCCAGCGAGCTGACGATCAGCGCCGCCATGGCGCCGAAGCGGCCCTCGACATAGCCGTAGAGCAGGCCGCGGAAGACCAGCTCCTCGACCAGCGGCGCCAGCACGCCCATCACCAGGATCGCCAGAACCACGCGGCCGGGTGTGGTGGCGATCTCGGCGATCACGGCGTTGACCGTGGGCAGCACTTCCGACCCGGCGAATTCGCGCACCAGGCGCAGGACGCCTTCGTCGACGATGAAGGAGACGATCAGCACCGCGATCGGCGCCAGCCACAACCAGCGCCCGCCGGTGAGATGCAGGCCCAGCAGCGCCGATGCGGCGCGGCCATGGCGCGCGACCGCGATGGCCACGGCCGGCAGGCCGATGAGAAAGAACGTCGCCAGCAGGGCGAGCAGCGCCATGGGGTCGCCGCCGCCGGCCTCCGGCATCGCCTTGGCCAACCGTTCCGGCCCTAGCCAGGCGGCCAGCAGCATGGAGGCGCCCAGGGCCAACCCAAGAAGGCTCACCAGGAAGATCAGCAGGTCGACCAATCGCAGGCGCCGGGGTGGCGGATTTATGTTCTCGATCAAGGACTTACTCCGGTCCGGGCGCGGCCGATGACGGTGGCGCCGGCCAATTGACTCCAAGCGTGTCAGCGGCGTATACCCCGGCCCGTCCAATCGGGAAGCAGTTTTCCCGGTCCGCACCGGCTCCAGGCCGGAGGGGCCCCGTCGATCCGCGAGTGTTCGCGCATCGGCGCGTTCGCCGTTTGGACGAGGTTTGGAGGCCGCAAGGTCGATGTTCGAGGGTCTGAGCAAGAAGCTTGGTGACGTCTTCGACCGCCTGCGCGGTCGCGGCGCGCTGAGCGAGGCCGATGTCGACACGGCGCTGCGCGAGGTGCGCGTGGCGCTGCTCGACGCCGACGTGGCGCTGCCGGTCGTGCGCGATTTCATCGACAGCGTGCGACCCAAGGCGATCGGCGCCGACGTGATCCGCTCGGTCACGCCCGGCCAGATGGTCGTCAAGATCGTCAACGACCACCTCGTCGAGATGCTCGGCGGCCAGGCCAGCGAGCTCGACCTCGTCGCCGTGCCGCCGGTCGTGATCCTGATGGTCGGCCTGCAAGGCTCGGGCAAGACAACGACCACGGCCAAGATCGCCCATCGCCTCACGCTCGGCCCGCAGGGCATGGCCGCGGGTGCCTTCGGCGGCTCCTTCAAGGAGCGCAAGAAGGTGCTGATGGCGTCGCTCGACGTCAGCCGTCCGGCGGCGCAGCAGCAGCTCGCCATCCTCGGCCAGCAGGCCGGCGTCGCCACCCTGCCGATCGTGCCCTTCGAGATGCCGCTGGCGATCACGCGCCGCGCCATCGATGAGGGCCGCAAGGGCGGCTACGACGTGGTGATGCTCGACACGGCGGGCCGCCTGTCGATCGACGAGCAGCTGATGGCCGAGGTCGCCGCCGTGCGCGATCTGGCCAAGCCCAAGGAAACCCTGCTGGTCGCCGACGCGATGACCGGCCAGGACGCGGTCAACACCGCGCGCGCCTTCAACGAGAAGGTCGGCGTCACCGGCATCGTGCTGACCCGCGTCGATGGCGACGCGCGCGGTGGTGCTGCGCTCTCGATGCGCGCGGTCACCGGCAAGCCGGTGAAGCTGATCGGCGTCGGCGAGAAGATCGACGCGCTCGAGCAGTTCTATCCCGACCGTATCGCCAACCGCATCCTCGGCATGGGCGACATCGTCTCACTGGTCGAGCGCGCGGCCGAGACGATCGAGCAGGAAGACGCCGAGAAGCTCGCGGCGAAGGTCCGCAAGGGCCAGTTCGACCTCGACGATCTGCGCAAGCAGCTCCAGCAGCTGCGCAAGATGGGCGGCATGCAGGGCCTGCTCGGCATGCTGCCGGGCGCGGCGCAGGCCAAGGCCGCCATGGCCAAGAACAATCTCGACGAGAAGCTGCTGAAGCGCCAGGAGGCGATCATCGGTTCGATGACGCCCAAGGAGCGGCGCAACCCCGACATCATCCATGCCTCGCGCAAGAAGCGCATCGCCTCGGGCGCGGGCATGCAGGTGCAGGACGTCAACAAGCTGCTCAAGCAGCACGCCGAGATGGTCAAGATGATGAAGCGCGTGAACAAGCTCGGCGAGAAGGGCTTCATGCGCTCCATGGGCAACATGATGCCGCCGGGCTTCCCGCGCGGCTGAACCGGTTCGAAGGAGAGAACAAGAATGCTGGCTATTCGTATGGCTCGCGGCGGCGCCAAGAAGCGGCCCTACTACAACATCGTCATCGCCGACTCGCGCTCGCCGCGCGACGGCCGCTTCCTCGAGAAGGTCGGCACCTACAACCCGATGCTGCCGCGCGAGCACGCCGACCGCATCAAGCTCAACACCGAGCGCCTGACCCATTGGCTGGGCGTCGGTGCGCGGCCCAGCGACCGCGTGGCCAAGTTCCTCGCCGGCGCCGAGCTGATGAAGCCACGCGTGCGCCGCGAGCAGACCAAGAAGCCGCTGCCCAAGGCCAAGGCGCAGGAGCGCGCCAAGGCCGCGGCCGAGGCGGCGGGCAAGGCGGACGAGGCGGCGGCGAGCTAGTGTGGCCTGGTCGGTGCTGTCATCCCGAGCACAGCGAGGGATCCAGGGTCGGCCTAGATCCCTCGCTACGCTCGGGATGACAGGTGATGTCGGCTGACCGACGCGTGCTACTGGGAGTGGTCGTCGCGCCGCATGGCGTTCGCGGCGAGGTGCGCATCCAGAGCTTCTGCGAGGATCCCGCCGATATCGGATCGTATGGCGCGCTGACCGACGAGTCGGGTGGGCGCCGCTTCACGATCCATCCGCTGGGCGAGGTGCGCGGCAATGTGCTGGCGCGCATCGACGGTGTGGCGGACCGGGACGCGGCCGACAAGCTGCGCGGTCTTCGGCTCTACGTAGCGCGCGACGCGCTGCCGCCAGCGGCCGAGGGTGAATGGTACCACGTCGACCTCATCGGCCTGCGCGCCGTGGGGGTCGACGGCAAGGAGTACGGCAAGGTGCTGGGGGTCGAAGATTTCGGCGCGGGCACGTTGCTGGAGGTGGGCGACAAAGCGGGCGGACGCTCGTTCCTGCTGCCCTTCAGCGATCAGGCGGTGCCGACCGTCGATATCGCTGCTGGTGTGGTGACGATCGATCCGCCGGTGGGATTGCTCGAGCCTGTGCGGAAAGGAGAGAGGTAGGACCTGTGTGGCGGGCGGTGGCCCTGTCGATCTTCCCCGAGATGTTCCCGGGGCCGCTGGCGATGAGTCTGGCAGGCCGGGCGCTACGCGAGGGAGTGTGGTCGATCGACGCCATCGACATCCGCGGCTTCGCCAGGGATCGCCACGGCAGCGTCGACGATACGCCGTTCGGTGGCGGGGCGGGCATGGTGATGCGCCCGGACGTGCTGTCCGACGCGATCCAGGCCAGCCGCCTTCCCGGCACGCCGGCGATCTATCCCAGCCCGCGCGGCGCGCCGCTGACACAGGCGCGCGTGCGGGCGCTGGCGGCGGGGCCGGGGGTCACCCTGGTGTGCGGCCGCTTCGAGGGGATCGACGAGCGCGTGATCGAGGCACACGGGTTGGAGGAGGTGAGTGTCGGCGATTTCGTCCTGTCGGGCGGCGAGATCGCGGCGTTGGCGTTGCTGGATGCCTGTGTGCGGCTGCTGCCCGGTGTGATGGGCGCGGCGCAATCGCTGGCGGAGGAGAGTTTCGAGGACGGATTGCTCGAGTACCCGCTCTACACGCGGCCGGCTACCTGGACCGGTCCGGATGGCGGCGAAAGGGCGGTGCCGGAGGCGCTGCAATCAGGGCATCACGCGAAGATCGCGGCCTGGCGGCGCTCGATGGCGGAAGAGATCACGCGGCGGCGGCGGCCGGACCTGTGGGACCGGTACGACGCGCGACGCAAGGCACGAGAGACTGAGAAGAAAGGAACCACACGATGAACGCGATCAAAGAGATCGAAGCCGAGCAGATCGCCAAGGTCGAAGCCGAGCGCAAGGTGCCGCGCTTCGAGCCGGGCGACACCTTGAAGGTGCACCTGAAGGTGCAGGAAGGCTCGCGCGAGCGCATCCAGGTCTACGAGGGCGTCTGCATCGCGCGCAAGAACGACGGCATCAACTCCTCGTTCACGGTGCGCAAGATCTCCTATGGCGAGGGCGTCGAGCGCGTCTTCCCGCTGCACAGCCCGCAGATCTGGGAGGTCGAGGTGGTGCGCAAGGGTATCGTGCGCCGCGCCAAGCTCTATTACCTGCGCGACCTGCGCGGCAAGGCGGCCCGCATCGTCGAGGACACCGAGGCGCAGCGCGAGATGCTCGCCGAGCAGGTGGCCACCGGCTACCAGCGCCGCGAGAAGATCAAGAAGGAGCGCCCGGCCGGCGAGAAGGGCAGCGTCCGCGCCGCCAAGGGCGGCGGCAAGAAGTAGTTGTTACCTTCCCCCGGAGGGGGAAGGTGCCCGCTTGGCGGATGGGGGATGTCGAAGACGGACACCGATTTCGTTGAGACATCCCCCATCCGTCGCGCTTCGCGCGCCACCTTCCCCCTCCGGGGGAAGGTAGAATTGAGTGATCCATCGTCTTGGGGAGGATGATCAAGATGGCGAAGAAGCCCGCGCCGCCGCCGCCGGCCCCTGCCGGTCCGCCGCGCACCCTGTTCGACAAGATCTGGGACGCCCATGTCGTCGAACGCCGCGACGACGGCTCGTGTCTGATCTACGTCGATCGCCATCTCGTGCACGAGGTCACCAGCCCGCAGGCTTTCGAAGGCCTGCGCATGACCGGCCGCAAGGTGCGCCGGCCCGACCTCACCATCGCCGTCGCCGACCACAACATCCCGACGCTCAATCGCGCCGCCGGCATCGACGACGAGGAGTCGCGCATCCAGGTCGAGACGCTCGAGGCCAACGTCAAGGAATTCGGCGTTCCCTACTACCCGGTCGACGACGTGCGCCAGGGCATCGTGCACATCATCGGGCCGGAGCAGGGCCTGACCCTGCCGGGCATGACCATTGTCTGCGGCGACAGCCACACCTCGACGCACGGCGCCTTCGGCGCGCTGGCCTTCGGCATTGGCACGTCCGAGGTCGAGCATGTGCTCGCCACCCAGACGCTGATCCAGCAGCCGGCCCGGAACATGCGCGTGATGATCGATGGCGATCTGCCCGTGGGCGTCACCGGCAAGGACGTGATCCTGAAGATCATCGGCACGATCGGCACCGCCGGCGGCACCGGCCATGTCATCGAGTACAGCGGCAAGGCGATCCGCAACCTGTCGATGGAAGGCCGCATGACGGTCTGCAACATGTCCATCGAAGGCGGCGCGCGCGCCGGCCTGATCGCGCCCGACGAGACGACCTTCCGCTACCTCGCTGGCCGGCCGAACGTGCCCAAGGGCGGCGCCTGGGAGATGGCGCTGTCGGCCTGGCGCCGGTTGCCGTCCGACAAGGACGCCAAGTACGACCGCGAGATCGTGATCCCGGTCACCGATATCGATCCGCAGCTCACCTGGGGCACCAGCCCGCAGGACGTCGTGCCGATCACCGGCGTGATTCCCAACCCCGACGACGCGCCGGACGAGGATCGCCGTGCCGCCTGGGCGCGCTCGCTGGAGTACATGGACCTCAAGCCGGGCACGCGGATGAGCGATATCCGCATCGACAAGGTGTTCATCGGCTCGTGCACCAACGGCCGCATCGAGGACCTGCGCGAGGCCGCCGCCATCGCCCGCGACCGCAAGGTCGCCGATCACGTGCACGCCATGATCGTGCCGGGCTCCGGCCTGGTGAAGGAGCAGGCCGAGCGCGAGGGTCTCGACAAGATCTTCACCGCCGCCGGCTTCGAGTGGCGCGAGCCCGGCTGCTCGATGTGCCTGGCGATGAACGCCGACAAGCTGAAGCCCGGCGAGCGCTGCGCCTCGACCTCCAACCGCAACTTCGAGGGCCGCCAGGGCCGCGGCGGACGCACCCATCTCGTCAGCCCCGGCATGGCCGCGGCGGCGGCGATCAAGGGCACCTTCGCCGACGTGCGCGACTATCAGTGAAGTGATACCCTGAGGCTGACGGTCGCCTGTCGCGGTCGTCGGACTTCGGGGGAGCCGATGAGTCAGATTCCGCCACCGCCGCCGCCCAACTGGCAGCAACAGCAGCCGCAGCCGTATCAACAACAGCAGCCTTACCAGCAGCAGCCCTATCCGCCGCAACAGTACGGCGGGCCGCAATACGCCCCGGCGCCATCGGCCGCGCAGTTCGGCGGCTTCTGGATCCGCTTCGTCGCCTATTTCCTCGACGGTCTCATCATCGGCATCCCGATGTGGATCCTCATCGGAATCTTCGCCGGCGGCACGGTGGCGAGCTTGGGCGGCAGCACCGAGCAAGAGCAGCTCGAGGCCGCGGCGGCGATAGGAGGCGTCATCATCCTGATCATGATCGTCGCCTTCGTCGGCGTCTGGCTCTACGAGGCGCTGATGACCAGCTCGGAGCGTGGCGCGACCCTGGGCAAGCGGGCGCTGGGCCTGCGCGTCCTGAAGTCCGACGGCACGCGGCTGAGCTTCGGCCGCGCCACCGGCCGCTTCTTCGCCAAGGCCTTCATCACCGGCCTGATCCCGTTCGGCATCGGCTACATGATGGCCGGCTTCACCGACCGCAAGCGCGCGCTGCACGACATGATCGCCGATACGGTGGTGATCAAGGTCTGATCCTCCAGAACCAGGCTCGTGCTGGGGACGTTTCCTCGGCTTGAGCCGGTTACAAATCCCATTCAATACCTGGGTTCTCGTCGCTGATGGACGTAAGGCTTTGCTGCTGCGTAACGCCATCAACGAGATCCGTCTCGACTTCAAGGTCCCGAAGGTCATCGAGCGGCCCGACAATCCCAAGACCGCCGAGCACGGCACCGACAAGACCGGCCGAGTCGTCGATTCGGCGACGGGTCGCCGCTCGGCCGTCGAGCAAGACCGGCCGGCGTGATGTGGCTGAACGAGATTTCGCCACCGGGGTCGTCGATGAGATGGAGCGCCATCACCGCGACGGCGACTTCAGAAAGCTGGTGGTCGTGGCTCCGGCCCGCGCCCTGGCCGAGTTCCGCCAGCGCTTCTCCAAGGAGCTGCACGGCAGTGTCGTGGCCGAGCTCGACAAGGACCTCGCCAAGCATCCCGTCCACGAGATCGAGCGGTTGCTGACCCAGAACTGAGATCGGCGCCGCGTCCGTTTCGTCTGCTTGAGTGTGATCCAGGTCGGCGCGTGGCCTGACACAGGTCGAGGCGGCCAAGCTCTGCCGGACCGACCAACCGACTCCGTCCAAGATATTGGGTGGTCGGCTGGAAGGCATCACCATGGATTACCTGTCCGCACGGCGGCGGCCCATCGGTTCCTGGGGGTCGACGCAGCGCTTCCGGCGCCCGGCCTGCGGCGCCCTCTACAAGAAAAGTGCGGAAAATCCAATCTGAGACGGGAGGTATCGTCGCTGGCGCGACATCAGCCTCGCGTGCAAGATCGGCGGCATGCGTGGGACGATGCGTGTGATCGCGTTGAGCGTGCTGCTGATCGCCGGGCTCGGCTTGCCCGCCGCGGCGCAGACGGCCGAGGACGCTGCGCAATGGCTCAAGAGCCTGGGCGTCGAGCTCGACGGCAAGGAGGCGACGGCCGCGCTGGTGCTGGAGGCGGTTTCGCTCGATTTGGTCCGGGCGCGCGGCACGCTGCAAGCTGCCGACGATCTGATGAAGCTCAAGGCCTTTCCCAAGCTGGTCGATTTGCGGCTGGGCGAGCGCTACGGCAGCGACGAGGGGCTCGCCGTGCTGGTGAAGGCGGTGCCGAAGCTCGCGCGGCTGCATCTCGCCGGAACCGACGTCGGCGATGCCGGGATGACGTCGCTGACGCAGATCAAGTCGCTGGTCTTGGTCGACGTGACCGACACCGACGTGAGCGAGGCGGGCGAGAAGATCCTCCGCGATGCCATCCCGAACATCAGGGTCCGGCACGATCACAGCCCTCCGCGACCCCGCTGGACCCGCGATCCCGAGACCGGCTGCCGGATCTGGAAACGCCAGCCGTGGCGGAGCGTGACGTATCACTGGTCGGGACCGTGCGTCGATGGCATCGCGCAAGGCGAGGGCATCTTGGAGTGGCGGAAGGCGGAGCCGGGCAAGCCGCCCGCAGTGGAGCTGCGCTACGAGGGCCGCCTGCGCAATGGACGGCGCGACGGGCCCGGGCTGCAGGCGGGCTTCGTCACCGAGCAGGGCGAGTGGCGCGACGATCTGCTCTACGCCGGGCGGCGCTTTGTTGCCAGGCTCATCGGCGAGGATGCGAGCACCGAGGAATTCGTCCTCGGCGGGAAGATCTATCGCGCGATCCTGACCCAGCGGGACCGCTTTGGTGCGCCCGGCGGCCGCTATGACGGCGGTTGGGTCAACTCCGATTTTCAGCGCTCGGTCGATCCCGAGTTCAAAAGCGGTGGTTTCCTGGAAGGCCCGCACGGCCTAGGCGCGTTCACGGCGAGCGACGGCACCGTGCTGGAGGGCGTCTGGGATCGCGGATGCCTGCGCGTCGCGGGCCAGTACACGCGATCGCTGCTCGTCGGGCCGGATGAGTGCGGGGAGCCGACCCTGATGGCGGCGCTCGGCAAGGCGCCCGCCGCGATCCAGAGCGACGCGGAGAACTGGCGTGACTGCGCCGCCGGCCACCCCGATTTCCGCGTCGTCGCCTGCAGCGCGCTCATCGCGAGCGGGCGCGAGAGCGGCGCGCGACTCGCCATCGCCCACAACAACCGCGGTCACGCCTATGCCTTCGACCGCGCCGGCCTGGCCTTTGCCGCCCGCACCGACTACTTCGCCGCGCTCAAGGATTACGACGAGGCCATCCGGCTGAACCCGTCCCACGCCGAGGCCTTCGCCAACCGCGGCTGGCTGTATATCAATGGCGGCATAGCCTCATTCCAGGAAAAGTTCGACCGGGCGATCCAGGATCTCGACGTGGCCATTCGCCTCGATCCCGCGCACGCCAAGGCGTTTCGCGATCGCGCGCTGGCCTATTACATCAAGGGACAGCACGACCGCGCGATCGAGGACTACGACGCGGCCATCCGCCTCGACCCATCGCACGCCGATACGTTCCACGCACGCGCCCGCGTCCACCAGGACAAGGGCCAGCCCGAGCGGGCGATCACGGATCTCGAGCAGGTCACGCGCCTGGAGCCGACCAATGCACGCGCGTGGCTCAAGCGTTGCGAGACACGGGCGCGCATCGGCCAGCTCGATGCGGCGCTTAGCGACTGCGATCAGGTGCTGCGCCTGCCCAACGCTGACACGAGAAATGCCCTCGAAGCACGCGGCATGGTCCATTTCAAGGCCGGCCGGTTCGCCGCCGCCATCGCCGACTACGACGCGGCGCTCAAGCTGTGGGACAGCCCCTACACACGCTACAGCCGCGGCCTCGCCCGCCAACGCAACGGCGACACGCAAGGCGGCACCGCCGACATCGCCGCGGCCATCGCCAAGGAGCCTACCGTCGCCGAGACGATGGCGAAAGACGGCGTCCGCTAGGGGAGCCGTGCCGTGCCCTGATCGAGTTTCCGAACGCGGTTCGAGATGCCCTAGAGCCAGTTGACTGGGCCGAGGAAGTCGCGCTTTCCGACCGGCACGCCACGATGACGCAAGATGTCGTACGCCGTGGTTACAAAGAAGAAGAAATTCGGCAGTGCGAACTGTTGCAGATAATCGTTGCCCTTCAGTTTCCGCTCGTTGCCACCCGCGGTCCAGGCGATGATCTTGTCCTCCGCGCCGTCGACCTGCGCGCGAGTCAGGGACTTGACGAAGCCGAGGGCGGTTTCGACGCGGCTTTTGGCGGCGGCGAAGCTCGTGTCGTCCACGGCCGGCATTGCCGGCGGCGTAACGCCAGCGAGGCGGCCGCCGGTGTTCATCGCGAAATCCGCCGACTGACGGATCTGGCGGGCAAGGCAGAACATGTCCGGATACAGCCGGTCTTGCAGCAGGGCCGATTCCTCGATCTTGTTGGCAGCGCAATGTGCGGCGGCCTTGTCGATGATGCCGGCCAGTGCGCCAAGCTGCTGGGCGCAGGGGGTTACTGCCGCGTCATACAGGGAATAGGCCATTCGGGTTCCTCCTTTGGGTCGGCTTCTGTGAGGCAGACCATAGGCGGAGCCCGGTCCCCCTGCCAACATGTCCTGCCCTTGCCCGGTACTGCGTCCGCATCCGCGGCGGCGCGATCGGAGATAGGTCTCAGCGTCAAACTGAGACACGACCGGCGACACCCGGTACCTTGACCTCGACCGGCTTCCCCCGCTAAGTGCCCCGGTTCCGCCGGGAGGGATCGGTCATGGAAAAGTTCACCACGCTGACAGGCGTCGCGGCCCCGCTGCCGATCGTCAACGTCGACACCGACATGATCATTCCCAAGCAGTTCCTCAAGACCATCAAGCGCACCGGCCTGAAGGACGGGTTGTTCTACGAGATGCGCTGGTCGGCCGACGGCAAGAAGCTCGACTTCGTGCTCGACAAGCCGGCCTACCAGAACGCCAAGATCATCGTCGCCGGCCCGAATTTCGGCTGCGGCTCGAGCCGCGAGCACGCGCCCTGGGCGCTGCTCGATTTCGGCATCCGCTGCGTGATCGCCGAGAGCTTCGCTGACATCTTCTACAACAACTGCTTCAAGAACGGCATCCTGCCGATCAAGCTGCCGCGCGAGGACATCGCCAAGCTGATGGACGACGCCGAGCGCGGCGCCAACGCCGTGGTCACCGTCGACCTGGTCAACCAGGAGATCAAGGGACCCGACGGCGGCACGGTGAAGTTCGAGATCGACGCCTTCCGCAAGAAGTGCCTGATCGAGGGCATGGACGATATCGGCCAGACCATGCAGAGCGGCGAGACCATCGAGGGCTTCGAAGCACAGCGCAAGGCCTCACAGCCCTGGCTGGTGCCGTCGATCGCCGCCTGAGCCGCAACCAAGCTAGTTCACGACGACGAGCGCCCCTGAGGCGCTCGCGCGCTTTTCGGAGGAAATGAGAATGGCCGGCTCCAACCGCAATCTCCTCGTGCTGCCCGGCGACGGCATCGGGCCGGAGGTGATGAACGAGGTGCGCAAGGTCATCGCCTGGATGGGCAAGAAGCGCGCCGTCGGCTTCGACATCAAGGAAGACATCGTCGGCGGCGCGGCGCTCGACAAGCATGGCGTGCCGCTGCACGACGACACGATGAAGACCGCGCTTGAGGCCGACGCCGTGCTGTTCGGCTCGGTCGGCGGCCCGAAATGGGACAATGTCGAATTCAACAAGAAGCCGGAGCGCGGCCTGCTGCGCCTGCGCAAGGAGATGGACCTCTTCGCTAATCTGCGGCCGGCCAAGGTGTTCGACGCGCTGGTCGACGCCTCGGCGCTGCGCCCGGAGATCGTCAAGGGCCTCGACATCATGATCATCCGCGAGCTGACGGGCGGTGTGTATTTCGGCGAGCCGCGCGGCGTGACCACCTTGCCCAATGGCGAGAAAGAGGCGATCGACACGCAGCGCTACAAGACCAGCGAGATCCGCCGCGTCTGCGCCGTGGCCTTCGAGCTGGCGCGCAAGCGCAAGAACCGGGTGTGCAGCTCGGAGAAGGCCAACGTCATGCACACCGGCGTGCTGTGGCGCCAGGAAGCCACGAAGCTGCACCAGGAGAGCTACAAGGACGTCGAACTCAGCCACATGTACGCCGACGCGCTCGCCATGCAGCTGGTGCGCTGGCCAGCGCAGTTCGACGTCATCGTCACCGACAATCTGTTCGGCGACATCCTCTCCGACGAGGCCTCGATGCTGACCGGCTCGCTCGGCATGCTGCCCTCGGCCTCGCTGGGCGCGCCCGACGCTACCGGCCGGCGCAAGGCGCTCTACGAGCCGATCCACGGCAGCGCACCCGACATCGCCGGCAAGGGCCTGGCCAATCCGATCGCCGAGGCACTCTCCTTCGCCATGATGCTGCGCTACTCCTTCGACCTCGGCACCGAGGCCGATCTGGTCGAGAAGGCGATCGAGAACGTGCTCGCTGCCGGCTACCGCACCGCCGACCTGCTGGGCGGCAAAAGCGAGGGCGTCAAGAAAGTCGGCACCCAGGAGATGGGCGACGCCATCGTCAAGGAGCTCGACCGGCTGGCCTGATCAGAGCGGCCAGCCGAGCCCCAGCCCGCCGAACCGGTTCAGCACGTTGAACAGGATGCGCGAGACGTTGTTGTCGTAGTGGGCGTGGCTGAGGCTGCCGCAGAAGGTGATTGAGCCGGTCGAGAAGACCGCGCCGCCGCCGCTCAGGCCGAAACTACCGAGGATCTCGTCGCCGACGCCGTCGAAGATCCATGCCACGCGTACGTCATCCGGGCGCCGTCACCGCTGCGGGAGCCGCCGTATCGCCGTTACGCACTCCCCACGATGGCCGGATCGGCTGGCCATCTGGGGTATGCAAGCTTGGTCGCCTTTCCCGCTGCGAGCGCCGCGCCTGATTGCGCCAAATCGATGGCGACGCCTGGCTATCGCGCATATGTTGTGCATCGAATCTGAGAGGGCTTGCGTTCTCCAGACGCATCCCGGACGGGAGCTACAAATGCCAACCATTGCGTCAGTGCAGGAGTCCGCGAAAAACTACGCAGGGAAAATTATCGAACGGTCCTCGCAATCCCAGCCGCCGCTCAGCACCATGCTTAACCAAGTCAACGCCGGGCATGGCATCTGCTTGCAGCTTGTCGCGAAATGGATCATCGAGCGCGCCGCGGGCCGATCATTCTGGAAGTGGCTTTACGAGGACGGCACCAGCCCGACGATGCGCGTTGTTGTCATGGCTGTCACCAACTGCATGTCTTTCGGGCTTCTCAACGTCCGGCGCAGCTCAAAGCGTCATCCCGGGCAGGGGCGACACGGCGGTGAGGCCGGCCTGGAAGATTATTTGCGGTTCAATGGCGTTGTTCCCATCACAGGAGAAGTCATGCATGGAAGAGATCTTGCGCATCCCGTTGGAAGCATGACAAAGGCCGCTGGCGAGATCACGAAGGCTGTGTTGCAGGGGGGTGTTGCTAACGCTTTTTTGTTCGTTTCTCTGTTCAGTAAAGAGAATGCCGAGACGGCTCCGCGCGCCGGCCATGCGATGGGGGTGTTTCATGATGGATTGAGTTACTCCATCTATGATCCGAATCTTGGAGAATTCGAATTCTTGCTCGCATCTGACCTGGCTGAGTGGTTTATCGAGAAAGTCGCGCCACTGTATGGCAACGATCGATACAATTGGGTGGGCTTGAATTGGTACCGTCGTGGATAGGGCACCGTGCCTAACTTCTGAATCAGACACGATGTGTTGGCTCATTGATCGCGCTTCGTGTGAATTTGCTCTTGGCTCGGCGCTGAATGGTGCATGGCGATGCTGGCAACGCGCGCTATCGCCAAGCCATGCCGACGGATCGCTCGACTACAAGGAAACTCGGATTTCCCCAATGACCTCGATCCCTCTGGCTCGAATCGGCACTAGAGCGGCCAGCCGAGTCCCAGTCCGCCGAATCTGTTCAGCACGTTGAACAGGATGCGCGAGACGTTGTTGTCGTAGTTAGTGTGGCTGAGGCTGCCGCAGAAGGTGATCGAGCCGGTCGAGAAGACCGCGCCGCCGCCAGCGACATCCATGTAGGTCATGTCGGCGCGGATCAGCCGGTCGGCCGGCTCGCCATTGGTCGTGGCGTAGATGCCCAGCAGGTCCTCGGGCACAGGCACGAAATGTGACTGGTGCTTTTCCGACGAGGCCACGACGATGGCGTTGCGCGGCGTGCCCAGAAGCACATCGGCGCGATCGAGCTCGAAGCCCGCCGCGCCCCCGCCGTTCAAGCCGAAATCGCCGAGGATCTCGTCGCTGACGCCGTCGAAGATCCACGCCACGCGCGGATCGGACGAGGCTGGCAGGCGGCGGTAATACGAGCCTTCGAAGCGCCCCTGGGCCGAGAAGCCGACGCCGGCCAAGCGCTGCGGCGGCCGGCCGTTGTGGCGCCACAGGCCGCCGAGCTCGCCATCGAGCGCGTTGTAGTGCTCGCCAGGCTCGGCCGCCCAGGTGCGGATCGCCGGCCCGGTGCGGCGGATCTCCAGGGTGCCAGGCAGCCGCGCCGAACGCGCGACCTTCCAGTAGAAGCCGTTGCCGCCGAGATAGGCCAACCGCCCGCCGCCATCGACATAGGACTGGATCGCATCGAGCGTGCCGGGTGTGTGGTACTCGGGGTGCGAGCCGGTGACGAGGCAGGTATAGGGCTTGATCAGCTCGGGGCCGAAATCGTCGAGATCCTCGTCGGTGACCACGTCGAAGGCGATGCCCATACGCTCGAGCCAGTCCGCGAGATGCGTGTCGGCGGGGAAGTGGCGCAGGCCCGAACCCTTCTCGTCGTGGAAAGTCAGGAAGCCCGGCCGGATGGTGAGTTGCGGGCGCAGGCGCGTGGAGTAGCAGACACCGCTGCGATCGAGATGCAGGTTGTAGGTCGAGCGGCCGTAATGCGCGTACTCGTCGGGACTCCACGGCGAGGCGCCCCAGTCGCGCATGCGCGCGCGGAACGCCTCGTCCAGGCCGTTGCGTATGTGGTTGGTGTAGACCTGGTGCGTGAAGGTCGAGGCGAGCATGGCGATCTTCGCCGTCGGCTTGCCGAGCGTCGGCCGCACGTAGAACGGGATGGTGTCGACGCTGTCGGCGGTCTTCAGCCGCATGCCGTAGATGCCGCTGCGCGGGCTCGCCGGAATCGTGAAGCTGAAATCGGTCGACCAGCGGCAATCGTCGAGATCGTCGGCGTGGAAGTGGATCGCGGCGTAGTCGCGCGGCGCGTCGGTCCAGCGATGGGCGCGGCCGGTCCAGGTCGAGCCGGTCACCGCGCGCGTCGGCAGGTTCACCAGCACGCCATGCAAGTGGTTGGGCCCGACGTCCTCGACGTCGAGCGTGTCGATGCCGCGCGAGAAGTCCCAGGCGGCGAGCGTGCCCAGCGGCGGCCGCATTGGATCGAGACGGTGCTCGACGATTTCCGAGCGGGCGCCAGCGACGATGACCGGGTCCTCGATGCGGCCGTTGAAGTGGCGTGTCGAGGGCCGCGCCTGCTGCGCGCCAATGAACACAGGCCGACGCGCGTCATGGGCCAAGGTCGTATCGAGCGGCGACCACGCATCGCCCGAATCGTCCCAGCCGGCCTCGGCGCGCAATGGCGTCTGGCCCAGCCGCACCGAGCGCGCCTCGGGATCGATGATCAGCCACACGCGATACCAGGCGCGCGAACGAAGCTTCTTGCCGGTCACGAGACGCAGCGTCGGCGCGCCGATACGCCCGATCTCGGCGGCGAAGCCGTCGGCGGTGGTCAGCAGCGCGAATCCGGTCGCGGTGTCCGGGTCCCAGCGCGCGATCACGCATTGATCGCCGTCGTCTGGCAGGGTGGGGAACACCAGCACGCTGATCGTCATCGCGCCCAGTGGCGAGAGCGCGGTGGCGCCGTCGACGCGGACGTAGGAGCCCATCTCGATCTTCTGCTCGCGCGCCTCGAAGGTCGTCGAGAACACCGACGACAGATCCTCGATCTTCATGCCCGGCCCGGCGGGATTGGGGTCGGCGTGGATGATGCGCACCAGCGAGGCGGTGCACGGTCCGGGCGTCTGGCTCGAGACCTTGAAGGCGATGCGGTCTCCGGCCTCGCCCGAGACCTTGTCGGCGTAACCCGTCAGCGGAACCATGTATGCTGCCCCCCAGTCGAAGGACCGAACCGTAGGCGGCCGGGGAGTTTTCGTAAATGAGCGGACCTGTTCTGGCGATCCATGGTGGGTGTGGCGTCCCGCCCCGGGGCAGCCTCACCGACGCGCAGGAACGTCACGCGCGCGAAGGGCTCAAGGGCGCGCTGCGCGCGGGATGGGCGGTGCTCGGAAAAGGCGGCGCGGCGCTCGACGCGGTCGAGGCGGCGGTGATCGCGCTGGAGGAGCACACCGCCTTCAATGCCGGCCGCGGCGCGGTGTTCAACGCCGACGGCAGGCACGAGATGGACGCCGCGATCATGGACGGGCGCGACCTGCGCGCGGGCGCGGTCGGCGGCATCGCGCGCGTGCGCAATCCGGTGCGCGCCGCGCGCGCGGTGATGGAGCGCACCGATCATGTGCTGCTGATCGGCGACGGCGCCGAGGCGCTGGCCGCGCGAGCCGGGCTGGAGATGATGCCGCCGGGCTGGTTTTCCACGCCGGAGCGGCGCGAAAGTCTGCGTGAGATGAAGGCGCGCCAGGCGCGCGGCGATGTGTCGGAAGCCAGCCAGCGCCTGAAGCACGGCACGGTAGGCGCGGTGGCGATCGATCGCGCCGGCCATCTCGCGGCGGCAACCTCGACCGGCGGTTACACCAACAAGCTGCCGGGCCGCGTCGGCGACACGCCGCTGATCGGCGCTGGCACCTATGCCAATGACGCGACGCTCGCCTATTCCGGCACCGGCCGCGGCGAGATCTTCATCCGCAGCGTGCTGGGTCACGAGCTGCACGCGCGCATGGCCTACAAGGGCGAGAGCCTCGCGACCGCCTGCGACGCCATGGTCTTCGGCGAGCTTAAGCGCATGGGTGGCGGTGCAGGCCTGATCGCCGTCGGCCGCGACGGTACCGTCGCGCTGCCGTTCAACACCGCGGGCATGTACCGCGGCGTGGCCTCGGACAGCGAAGGCTGGGTATCGATCTACGACGAGCGCGAGGGGTTCTAACTCGGCTGGGACCGCCGGCGTCTCGCCGGCTCTTCGCATGAGGCCGGCGAGACGCCGGCGGTCCCAGCTTCGCTCGAGACGATGCGCAGTGCTCCTACTTCAGGATCGACCCCAACACGCCGCGCAGCAGCGAGCCGGCGATGCCGCCGCCGCGGCCGCCGATCACCGCCTTGGTCGCCTCACGCACGGCGATGTTGGTCGCGGTGCGCGCCGCGCTCTTGACGATGGCGGTGCCCAGGCTGTCGGTGCGCCGCGCCGCAGGCGCGCGGCCGCGTGGCTCGGGCTGCTCCTCGGGCGGCAGGGACTGGCGCAGGCGCGGCTGGCCGCGTTGCGGCGGCGGCGCTTCCTCGGGTGGCGGCGCGCTGCGGCCCCAGGGCGACGACGGCGGCGGCGTGTCGAGCGGCGGCGGCGGTGGCGGC
>CAYTFW010000001.1:0-112745 GCA_964437145.1 uncultured Rhizobiaceae bacterium | reverse complement strand
AGATGCTGGAGGTGCTGCGCACCGACTACATCAAGTTCGCGCGCGCCCGCGGGCTGACCGACCGCGCCGTGCATTTCGGCCACGCGCTGAAGAACACGCTGCTGCCGGTGATCACCGTGATCGGCATCCAGATCGGCGGATTGATCGCGTTCTCGATCATCACCGAGACGGTGTTCCAGTGGCCCGGCATGGGCCAGCTCTTCGTGCAGTCGGTGCAATTCGCCGACATCCCCGTGATGTCGGCCTATCTAGTGATGGTAGCGTTGGTGTTCGTCACCATCAACATCATCGTCGACCTGCTCTACGCCGTGATCGACCCGCGCCTGCGCGTCGAGCGCGGCCGCGCCGTGGGCGGGCATTGATTGCATCTGTCATTCCGAGCGCAGCGAGGAATCCAGGCGTCTTTCCTGGATTCCTCGCTGCGCTCGGAATGACAGAATGTCCTAACGACGGAACTCCGACTCGACGCCGTTGCCGTGTCGGCAGATCGCGCGGGTGTCATCGGCGCGCCGGCAGGTCAGCGTGTCGGCCATCCAGTGGCCGGCCGAGACCCCGTCGCGCACGCAGGGCAGGTTCGGGTGGGTGATGCGCACGACGCCCTCGGCCTGGTAGGCGGCGGACACGCGGCCCTGGCAGGAATCGATGGCGCCGTCGAAGCGGTTGGCGATCTCGAACGTGCCGCGGCCGTCGCGCGAGAAGCACAGCCGCGCGGCCGTCGTGACGCCCAGCACATCCGGCAGGCCCGTCCGCTTGAGGCGAGCCGAGGTCTCGTGACCCAGGAGCCAGCAACCCTCGAGCACCGCGAGGTCGCGCTTCTTCCAGCCGTCCTCCGGCAAGTCGGGCGGTTTGCACGCCTTGAGCTTGGCCGCGAGGTCTTCGCGCAGCGACGCCAAGGTCGCGCTCAGGCGACCCTGCTCTTCCTGCGCCATCCGGACGTCGCGTAGCAGACCGGGCGTCGGGTCGGCGATCACGACGGGCGGCGGTGGCGGCGGCGCGGGCAGCATCGTGACCTGCGGCGCCGGCACGTCGGGCACGACCTGCCGCAGCGCCCAGGTCGCCAGCAGCAGCGAAACGATCGCGGCGAGGCCGACGACCAGACTGGCGCCCCACGGGAAGCGCGCCACGACGACCGCGACTGGCGGCGTGACAACGACAGGCACGACGGGGGGCGCAACAGGCGGCGTGATCGACAGCGGTGGCGGCGTGCGCGGCGCGTTGGCGTCGGTGATGGCCTCGACCTCGTATCCCCAGCCGATCACGACAGGCTGATCGCGCAGGAGGTAACAACAATCGTCGGCGGGCGGCCGCGCCGCCAGCCGCAGGAATCCGCCGGCCAGCCGCATATCCTCCGTGGCGCCGGATTGCAGCGATTGGCCCAGGCGCTCGATATCGGTGAGCAGCGCGTCGATGTCGGCGCGGACGCGGACGCGTTCGGGATCGGCGAGACTCGCCAGCGGTCTTACCTCGCCCTCGCATTCGCTGTACCAGTCGACGCGGCTGCTCGCCTCGAAGGGCAGCGGCTCGGCCAGCAGATGAAAATGACGCTCGCCGAGACGGCGGCGCACCACGGCGCGGATCTGGCCCTGCAGCCTGTGCAGCGGATCGCCCTTCAAGCCGATCGGCTGGGCACCGACCCGCATCGACGCGACGAGCCTGCTCCCCGCCAAGCCCTCCCCCTTCGGCAATCCACCGCAATCCTAGAGCAAATCCCGCACAGGCGGAATCGCGCCGGCACGCCTCTTAATTGGTCTGCACCACAGAGATCGAGCCGACGCAGCCGTTCCAGCGCATGACTGTGATCCACAGCACCTTGCTGGCGGTTTCCGCGACCATGAACTCGCGCGTGCCGGTGCTGTCGACGCGCGGACGTTCCTCGAACGTGGCTTCCAGGATACGGCTGACATCCTCGTCGCGCGCGCAGCCATGGCTGTCGACGTTGCCGAGAAACAGGCGCGCATGCAGATCGGTGGCCGGGCCAGGCGGCGGCTTCGACTGCTTGTCGTAGGCGAAGCCGATGCCTGGGCCGGCGAGGAACGGCCGGATCGGCCGGTAGAACAGCCAATAGCGCCGCTCGCTCTCCGGCGATTGCCGCTCGATCAGCCACAGCACGAGGTCGATGCGAAAGGCGCGCTCGATCGCCGTCACGCTGGCGATGTCGCCGCCCAAGCCCAGCTCGCGCACGGCGCCCAGCAGCCCCAGCGCCGTGGGCCGCGCGGGATCGAACGGCACGTCCTGCGCCAGCGCGGGCGGCGGCAGCAAAGCCGCGAGCAGCGCCAGGCGGGCGAGACGAAACGGCATCGCCATCGGTCGAGCATGACTCTCGCCGGCCCGCCCCGCCATGCCCTTCCCTCGCGCCGCGCGCGGGCGTAGCGTTGCGCCAAAGACGACGGAGGAAACCATGGGCACCTACGTTTACGCCGGCACAGCGCCGGTCGTGGCCGGCTCCAACAGCGCAGCGGCGAGCAGCAGCGGCGGGCTGTTCCGCATGGACATGGCCAACGGCAAGTGGGCCGCGCTGAGCAAGGGCCTGCCCGACAAGGTCGAGGCGCGCAGCATCGTCGTGCAGCCCGGCGCGCCCGACACGGTCTATGTCGGCACGCAGGACGGACCCTATCGCAGCAGCGATGGCGGCGAGACCTGGGCGCGGCTCAACCTGCCCGGCGACAACAGGCTGGTGTGGTCGATCCTGATCCATCCCAAGGATCCCAAGACGATCTATGTCGGCACCCAGGGTACGCAGGTGTTCCGCAGCCGTGATGGCGGCAACTCGTGGACGGCGCTCAACGTGCCGGAGCCCAAGGGCATGGTGAAGATGAGCTTCCCCTGCCGCGTGATCCGTCTTGCGCTCGACCCCGATGACGCCGGCACGCTCTACGCCGCCTTCGAGGTCGGCGGCCTGTCGCGCAGCACCGACGGCGGCGAGACCTGGCAGGGCTGCAACGAGCGGCTGCTGGAGTTCACCAAGCAGGACAAGTTCAAGAGCCGCATCGTCAGCGACACCGAGACCGAGGGCATGATGGACAGCCACGCGCTGGCCATCAGCTCGGCCAAGCCGGGCACCGTATTCCTCGCCAACCGCATGGGCCTGTTCAAGAGTCCCGATCGTGGCGAGCACTGGGAGGAGATGGGCATCGGCCGCTTCTCGCCACTGACCTACGCGCGCGACGTGCGCGTGTCGTCGCACGATCCGAAGACGATGTACGCCGCACTGTCGGTCGCGGCGATCAGCGACGAGGGCTCGCTCTACCGCAGCCGGGATCTCGGCGCGAGCTGGCAGCGCTTCGACCACGGCGTGCAGATGAAGAGCACGCTGATGATCATCGCCCAGAGCGCGGCGAAGGCCGAGCGCGTGTGGTGCGCCACGCGCAAGGGCCAGGTCTTCGGCACCGAGGACGGCGGCGCGACCTGGCGCGAGCATCCGCTGCCCGAGGGCGGCACCGGCGTCTACGCGCTGGCGGTGGCGTAACAGGGGTGACGCATCCGTATTTAACCAAACGGTTGACAAAGGCTGGGCAATCCGGTTGATATCAACGCGGACATAGGAGGCGTTGATGAAGATCGTGACCAGCTTGAGTTTCCAGGGCCAGTGTCGCGCGGCGTTCGAGTTCTACGCCAAGGTTCTGGGTGGCAAGATCACAGCGGCCATGCCCTACGGCGACGCGCCGCCCGGCATGCCGATCACCGACGAGAAGTACAAGACCTGGCTGATGCATTGCTGGCTCGATGTCGGCGACCAGGCCCTGATGGGCGCCGACATGGACGTCGCCTGGGCCCGCAACATCGACAAGCCCAAGAACGGCTTCGACGTCACCCTGCACACCCAGGACAAGGCGGAGGGCCAGCGCTGGTTCGAGCAATTGTCGGAAGGCGGAACCAAGATCATGCCGTTCGGCGAAACCTTCTGGTCCCCCGGCTTTGGCTCGTTGGTCGACAAGTTCGGCATCCCGTGGATGGTCAATGTCATCCCGTCGCCCGGCTGGAAGCCGCCTCAGGGCTGATGTCCCTGGGCTGATTTCCCGTGACAGAGGCCTGTGCCGGGTTGAGATTCGCCGGCAAAGACGGCTTCTGGAGGGAAACATGGACGGTACCATCAGGCCCGACGCTGCGCCGCATGTGAAGGTGCGGCGTCTGGGCGGCAATATCGGCGCGGAGATCTCCGGCGTGAATCTCGGCACGCTGAGCGACGCCGAGTTCGCGGTGATCCACGACGCGCTGGTGCGCCACGAGGTGATCGTGTTGCGCGACCAGGACATCACCATCGACCAGCAGATGGATTTCGGCCGCCGCTTCGGCGATCTGTCGATCCATCCCTTCTCGCCCAACCTCGACGACAAGCGCGAAGTTATCGTGCTCGACAACCACAAGGATAACCCGCCGCATCTCACCGACCAGTGGCACGCCGACGAGACGTTCCGCGCCGCGCCGCCTCTGGGCACCATCCTGCGCGCCAAGGTCTCGCCCGAGATCGGCGGCGACACGCTGTTCTCGAGCATGACGTCGGCCTATGCGGGCCTCAGCGAGCCGATGAAGCGCTACATCCATGGCATGGAGGCGCTGCACGACTTCAAGCCGTGGCGGCCGCTGTTCACCTCGTCGGAGGCGCATCAGAAGAAGCTGCGCGAGATCGAGGCCAAGTGGCCGCCGCAATGGCACCCCGTGGTGCGCGTGCATCCGATCTCGGGCCGTCGCATCCTCAACGTCAGCGCCCAGTTCTGCGTCAAGCTCAGAGGCCTGCGCGAGGACGAGAGCGACATGATGCTGAAGTTCCTCTACAGCCGCGCCGCGATCCCCGAGTACCAGATGCGCGTGAGCTGGCGGCCCAACACCGTGGTGATGTGGGACAACCGCGCGGTGCAGCATTACGCCGTGCACGATTACTACCCCAGCCGCCGCACCATGGAGCGCGTCACCGTCGCCGGCGATCAAGTGCTGGGCGTCAGCGGCGCCTACACGGCCGAAGACAACGTCGGCCCACTGCCCGACGGCAAGGGCGCGGTGATCGCGCCACCCGGCAAGCGGCCGATCCGCGAATTCGAGCGCGGCGCGTACTAGAGCGCGCGGCCCGTCGCCTAGAGCGTGATCCGTGCAAACCGAATCGATCTGTCATTCCGAGCGCAGCGAGGAATCTTTCCGTTGCCGAAAGATTCCTCGCTGCGCTCGGAATGACAGAGAATCCAAGCTGAGCGGATTCCGCTCTAGGCTTCGCTGGCGCCGCGCCGCGGGCCGTGCGCCTTGCGGCCGCCTCGGGTGATGGACTCGACCGGCTCGGTCGACAGCAGCCGGCGCGCCAGATCGATGGCGCGGCGCGCCAGGTCGGCGGCGCCCTCGTGGAGTTCCGGGGTATCGCGCACCGCCGCGATGTTGCGCTCCATGTCCTCGGCCGACCAGCCGCGGCTGTGAGCGACATAAGGAAAGGGCGGGAACTGGAAGCCGAGCTCGGCGAAGAAGCCCAGCATCTGGCCGGCGACGCCCTGCACGTTGTCCTGGCCGCCGACGATGATGAAGCCCGCGACCTTGTTGCGGATCAGCACGCGGTTGTGGGTGGTGATCTGGTTCTGGATGCAGTTCAGCCGCTCGGCCATCTTGAAGTAGAGCGCGCTCGCCTGTCCCCAGCGGATCGGCGTCGCCAGCAGCACGACGTCGGCCCAATGGACCAGCGCCTCGTAGACGGCGGTCAGCTCGTCATCGGCGCGCATCTGCGTGATCGAGCACGGCCAGGTGCAGGCGCGCGCCGCCTTGGAGTAGTAGCCCTCGCAGGGGTGGAAGCGCAATTCGTCCAGCGCGATCAGCCGGGTCTCGCAGCCGTCGCGCGCCGCGGCCGCGAGCGCCGACGTCAGCAGATCGTCGGAACCGGAGTAGCGCGGCGCCTTGCGATTCATCGCCGTCGTCGAGATGCCGGCGACGCGGACCGGCCCTTCGGCGCGGCGCGGCGGGCGGGCGAGCGGATGCGGCGGATGCGCGCCGCGCTGGCGCGGCGTCGCCGAGGCGACGTCGACCAGCACACGCCCGCCCTCGACCTTGACCGCGAACGCCGGCACGCGATCGGCCTCGTAGCCCGGCTCGCCCAGCCCGGTGATTCGGTGGAACTTCCATTGGTGCCACGGGCACACGACGTAGTCGCCGTCGAGCCTGCCCTCGCCCAACGGTCCGCCGACATGGTTGCAGGCATTGTGGACGGCGCCGAATCGGCCATCGACGCAGGACACCGCGACGTCGATGCGCCCGGCGCGGCAGCGCTGCAGCGACGTCGCCGACAGTTCTTCGGCCGCGCCGACGTCGACCCAGTTCTCGTCCATGGCGCCCTCCGGGTTCGTCACCAATCGTCCTACAACACTCCGAGACGACGCGAAACGCTCGCCCCGCCGCCACGTCGGCGAATAGCCGCCGCGCGACGATGCTTGTCGCCCTGGCGTGCACGAGACGCTACAACGCGGCGGCCATGTCATCCCCCTCCTCGGCCGTCACCGAATCGTCACTGGCGAACGCGCCGCTGCCTTGGGCGCTGATCGGCGCGGCGTGCCTCGGCGGCTTCGCCGCTACCGCCAGCGGCACGACGCGCGCGCCGCTGTTGATCGACATGGCGCGCGATCTCAGCGTCAGCATTCCCCTGGTCGCCAATCTGGTGACCGCGACGTCGATCGCCTGGGGTGTCACCTCGTTCCTGTCGGGGATCGCCTCGGATCGCTGGGGTCGGCGGCCCTGCCTGATCGGCGGCACGCTGGCGCTGACCTTGGCCATGCTGGGCGTGGCGCTGGCCGGCCAGTTCTGGTCGGTGGCGGTGTGGGCGACAATGGCCGGCGCCTGCTCCGGCGTATTCATGGGCGCGGTCTTCGCCGAGGTGTCGAGCCGGGTGCCCGACCAGCAGCGCGGCCGCGCGCTCGGCTGGGTGATGAGCGGCCAGTCCTTGACCCTCGTGGTCGGCGTGCCGGCGGCGGCGTGGCTCGGTGCCAGCATCGGCTGGCGTGGCTTCAATGTCTGCGTCGGCGCGCTGGCCTTTCTCGCCGCGATCAGCCTGTGGTTCACCACCACGCGGCCGGCCAAGGGCGCGGTGCGGACCGGCGGCCGGATCTCCTTGCGCCAGGCGATGACGACCCCTGTGGTGATGCTGCTGACCATGGGCATCGCCGAGCGCATCTGTCATGGCCTCGTGGTCGTGTACTTCGCGACCTTTCTGCAGCAGGCCTACAACCTGAAGCTGGCGGCGGTGGGCCTGCCGCTCTTGATCATGGCGATCGGCAATCTCGTCGGCACGGCGCTGGGCGGGCAGCTCGCCGACCGGGTGCGCGATCGCCTGGGCACCTTCGGCTTCAGCCTGATCGCCACCGGCATCGCCGGCGTGGCGCTGTTCGCCTGGCAGCCCGGCCTGATCGCCACCGTGGCGATGGCCTTCGTCTATGTCTTCGTCAACGCGCTGGGCCGGCCGGCCTTCATGGCGGCGCTGGCCGATGTGCCCAATGACGTGCGCGGCACGGTCATGGGCTTGAACGGCACCTGCGCCAGCGTCGGCTGGGCCGGCGCCGCCGGGCTGGGTGGCTGGATGATGGCGACGCAGGGCTTCGGCGGCTTCGGCCCGCTCGCCGCCGTGCTGGCGGCGGCCGGCGCGGTGCTGGCCTTTCTGCGCCGTGGCGCGGCGCGCCGTCAGGCGGCATGATCGGCGCCATGGCCTTCACCATCCCCGACCTGCCCAAGGGCGCGCTGCACCGGTTCCTCGAATCGGATTTGTGGTACAGCTTCACGCGCTCCTGGCTGACCATGGCCGCCGCCGCCGTCACCTTGGTGTTCTTTCTCGGCGCGCTGTTCGCGCCCTGGATCGCGCCGCACGATCCCTTCGATCCCAAGGCGCTCAGCCTGATGAATGCCTTCACGCCGCCGATGTGGCAGACGGACGGCAAGCCCGCCTTCCCGCTGGGCACCGACAACCAGGGCCGCGATATGCTGTCGGCCATCATGTATGGCTGCCGCGTCTCGCTGATGATCGGCCTGGCGGCGATCTGCCTGTCGGTGACCACCGGCGTGCTGCTGGGCCTCGCCGCCGGCTTCAAGGGTGGCTGGCTCGACGCGCTGGTGATGCGCATCGCTGATATCCAACTCACCGTGCCGGCGATCCTCACCGCGCTGACGCTCGATGGCGTGGCGCGCGCCGCTCTGCCCAAGGACGCGCACGACCAGGTGGCGATCTGGGTGCTGGTGCTGTCGATCGGCTTCGCCTACTGGCCGCAATTCGCCCGCGTCACGCGGGCCACGACCTTGGCCGAGAAGAACAAGGACTATGTCAACGCCGCGCGCATCATCGGCGTCAGCCCGATCAAGATCGCGCTCAGCCACGTGCTGCCCAACGCGCTGGGTCCGGTGCTGGTGATCGCCACCATCGAGCTGGCGCTGGCGATCATCGCCGAGGCGTCGCTGTCGTATCTTGGCGTCGGCATGCCGCCGACCCAACCCTCGCTGGGCACCTTGATCCGCATCGGCAACGCCTTCCTGTTCTCCGGCGAATGGTGGATCGTGATGTTCCCCGCCGCAGCGCTGGTGATTTTGTCGCTGGCGGTCAATCTACTGGGCGACTGGCTGCGCGACGCGCTGAACCCCAAGCTGCGATAGCAACTACAGGTTGATTTACAGGACGGGGAATCGCGTTCATGGTACAGACCATGAACGCGCTGACGCCCCTGCCACTGCTGAAGATGATGTTCCAGACGCCGGCTTCGCCGCCGTCTCTGGTCGGCGAGCGCCTGGCGCGCGTCATGTTGGCACGCACGCCGCGTGTCGGGCCGGTCACCTTCCACGAGATGCTGGGGCATTACGGCTCGGCCGAAGCGGCGCTCGATGCCCTGCCTGATATGGCGCGCACGGCCCGGCTGGATACGCGCGCGCCGTCGATGGCGCGGATCCTCGGGGAGGCCAAAGCGCTGTCGGAGCTGGGCGGCCGTTTCATTGTCGTCGGCGACGACGACTATCCCGAATCCCTCGCCGCGATCGCCGACGCGCCGCCCGTCCTGTCGGTGATCGGCGATGTCGCGCTGCTCTCGCGACCGATGGTGGCGGTGGTCGGCGCGCGCAACGCCTCGGTCAATGGACGACGCATGGCGACGAAGTTCTCGGCAGAACTGGGTCAAGCCGGCCGGGTCATCGCCTCCGGCCTGGCGCGCGGCATCGACACGGCGGCGCATCAGGCGGCACTGACGACGGGCACGGTCGCGGTGCTGGCCGGCGGTGTCGACGTTATCTATCCGCCGGAGAACGAGGGCCTGTATCGCGCCATCGCCGTAGGCGGCGCCATCGTCTCGGAGGCGCCGCTGGGGGCACAGCCGCAATCGAGGCATTTCCCGCGGCGCAACCGCATCGTCTCCGGCTTGAGCGCTGGCGTGCTGGTGATCGAGGCCGCGCTGCAATCGGGCTCGCTGATCACCGCGCGCCAGGCGGCCGAGCAGGGCCGCGAGGTCTTCGCCGTGCCCGGCTCGCCGCTCGATCCCCGCGCCCGCGGCACCAACCGCCTGATCCGCGACGGCGCCCATCTGGTCGAGGACGGTGCCGACGTGCTGGCCCATCTCCAGGCAGTCCCCGACAGGCCCGCGCCGCCGCGTCAGCACGTCCCTGTGGCTGCTGCGAAGACACAGCCACAACCTATTGATAGAAAACAAGAAGGCCCCCACCATCCATGGCGTGACCAGGTCATCGCATGCCTCGGTCCCGCCCCCACCCCGGTTGACGAAGTGGTCCGCCGGTGCCATGTGTCGGCCGCCGAACTGGCCGGCCTGCTGCTCGAGCTGGAGCTCGCGGGACGCCTCGAACGGCACCGGGGCAACAGCGTGTCGCTGATCTAGGCCGCTGAAATCGCTCCGGAAAACCGGATTCCCAGGAGCCGCGCTACCCCTGGCGCGAGGGTTGGATGGCCAACAACGTCGTCGTCGTCGAGTCGCCGGCCAAGGCGAAGACCATCGGTAAGTACCTTGGCCCCGGCTACACGGTGCTGGCCAGCTTCGGCCATGTCCGGGACCTGCCGTCCAAGGATGGCTCGGTGCGTCCCGACGAGGATTTCGCCATGGACTGGGAGGTCGATTCCCAGTCGCAGAAGCGCGTCAACGACATCGCCCACGCCGTGAAGGGCGCCAAGACTCTCTATCTGGCGACCGACCCCGACCGCGAGGGCGAGGCGATTTCCTGGCACGTGCGCGACATCCTCGCGCACAAGAAGGCGCTGGCCGGCGTCGCCGTGCGCCGCGTCGCCTTCAACGCCATCACCAAGCAGGCGGTGCAGGAAGCCATCGCCCATCCCCGCGACATCGACCAGCCGCTGGTCGACGCCTATCTGGCGCGCCGCGCGCTCGACTATCTGGTGGGCTTCACGCTCTCGCCGGTGCTGTGGCGCAAGCTGCCGGGCAGCCGCTCGGCCGGGCGCGTGCAGTCCGTCGCGCTCAGGCTGATCTGCGAGCGCGAGGCCGAGATCGAGGCCTTCAAGGCACGCGAGTACTGGACCATCGACGCCCTGTTCGACACGCCGCGCGGCCAGTCGTTCAAGGCGCGGCTCACCCATCTCAACGGCCAGAAGCTCGATAAGTTCGACATCCCGACCGAGGCGCAGGCGCTGGCCGCTAAGGCGCAGATCGAGCACCGCGCTTTCACGGTATCCGGCGTCGACCGCCGGCAGGTCCGGCGCAACCCGCCGCCGCCCTTCATCACCTCGTCCCTGCAGATGGAGGCCTCGCGCAAGCTGGGCTTCGGCGCCGCGCACACCATGCGCATCGCCCAGCGCCTCTATGAAGGCGTCGATATCGGCGGCGAGACGGTCGGCTTGATCACCTATATGCGCACCGACGGCGTCGACCTCGCGCCCGAGGCACGCACGCAGACGCGCCGCTTGATCGAGTCGCGGTATGGCAACGAGTACGTGCCGGAGAAGCCGCGCTTCTACACCAGCAAGGTCAAGAACGCGCAGGAAGCGCACGAGGCGATCCGCCCCACCGACCTGTTCCGCACGCCCGACGAGCTGGCGCGCCATCTCGACAAGGACCAGCTGCGCCTCTACGAGCTGATCTGGAAGCGCACCGTGGCCTGCCAGATGGAAAGCGCGGTGTTCGACCAGGTCACCGTCGATCTCGAATCGGGCGACAAGAACGTGCGCCTGCGGGCCACCGGCTCGGTTCTGAAGTTCGACGGCTTCCTCAAGCTCTACGAGGAAGGCCGCGACGATGAAGAGGACGAGAACGGCGCGCGCCTGCCTGATGTCAACGAGGGCGAGGCCGTCCAGTGCAAGGACGTGATCGCCGAGCAGCATTTCACCGAGCCGCCGCCGCGCTACTCCGAGGCCAGCCTGGTGAAGAAGCTCGAGGAGCTCGGCATCGGCCGGCCCTCGACCTACGCCTCGATCATCGAGGTGCTGCAGGCGCGCAACTACGTGAAGATCGACCGCAAGCGCTTCGTACCCGAGGATCGCGGCCGCATCGTCACGGCGTTCCTGTCGAGCTACTTCACGCGCTACGTCGAGTACGGCTTCACCGCCCACCTTGAAGAGCTGCTCGACGACATCTCTGGCGGCAGCGCCGACTGGCGCGCCGTGCTGCGCGAGTTCTGGCGCGAGTTCAAGGGCGCGGTCGACGGTACCAAGGAGCTGCGCGTCAAGGACGTGCTCGACCAGCTCGACCTCGAGCTCGGCCCGCATTTCTTCCCGGAGCGCGCCGACGGCAAGGACCCCAGGGGATGCCCGGCCTGCAGCGCCGGCCGGCTCAATCTGAAGCTCGGCAAGTTCGGCGCCTTCATCGGCTGCTCGAACTATCCGGAGTGCCGCTATACGCGCAAGCTGGCGGTGGCCAACGACAACGCCGACGAGGGCGCGCTCGACGGCCCGCGCGTGCTGGGCGACGACCCTGGTACCGGCAAGCAGGTCACGGTGCGCCAGGGCCCCTACGGCGCCTACGCCCAGCTCGGCGAGCCCGAGGGCAAGGACAAGCCCAAGCGTGCTTCCTTGCCCAAGGGCTACAACGCCGCCGAGGTCACGCTCGAGCAGGCGCTGGCGATCCTCGCTTTGCCGCGCGAGCTGGGCCCGCATCCTGATACGGGACAACCGATCGTCGCCGGTATCGGCCGCTTCGGCCCCTATGTGCGCCACGGCTCGACCTACAAGTCGATCCCCGGCGACGAGGACGTGCTGAGCATCGGCATGAACCGCGCCGTCGCGTTGCTCGCCGAGGCCAAGGGCCCCGGTCGCGGCCGCGCCGCCGTCACGCCGCTGCGCACCTTGGGCCAGCACCCCGACGACCAGCAACCGGTCGAGGTCTATAGCGGCCGCTACGGCCCCTACGTGAAGCACGGCAAGGTCAACGCCACCTTGTCCAAGGACCTCGCGCCCGAGAGCGTGACCCTGGAGCAGGCACTGCCGTTGCTCGCCGCGCGTGCTGCCGCCGGCGGTGGCAAGAAGCCGGCGCGTGGCAAGGTGGCGGCGAAGGAGAAGGCCGCCGCGGCGGTCGAGGCCGTCGTCGCCAAGCCGGCCGCCAAAGCCAAGAAGAAGGCCGCCCCGAAATCGCGCAAGACACCAACCAAGGACGCTGCGTGACCTGGGAGCGCCGGCGTCCCGCCGGCTCATGCTCGACCCATCACCGCGAAGATGCCGGCGGGACGCCGGCGCTCCCATGAACAAGAAGACTCCCGTTCCCCTCCCCTCGCGCGATGACGTGTTGCGATTCATCCGCGAAAGCCCGGTGCCCGTCGGCAAGCGCGAGATCGCCAAAGCTTTCAATGTGAAAGGCGCCGACCGCGTGGCGCTCAAGCAGATGCTGCGCGACCTGCGCGCCGACGGCGCGGTCTCGCGCGGCACGCGGCGCGAGCTGATGGCGCCCGACTCGCTGCCCGAATACCTCGTGGTCGAGGTGATCGGCCCCGACGCCGACGGCGACGTGCAAGCCAAGCCGGCGCGCTGGAATCCCGACGACGGCAAGGCGCCGCCCGAGATCGTCGTGCTCGCATCGACGGACCACGCCGCGCCGGGCGCCGGCGACCGGCTGCTGGTGTCGCTGAAGAAGCGCGGCGCCAACCGCTACGAAGCCAAGATCGTGCGCAAGGTCGGCGCCGGCCCACGCCGCATCCTGGGCGTCTTCGAAGCCGCGAGCGAGACGCGTGGCCCCGGCATCGTGCGCCCGACCGATCGCAAGTTGCGTTTCGAGATCGCCATCGACGCCGCCGCGCGCGGCGATGCGCGGCCCAATGACGTGGTCTGGGTCGAGCAGTTGGGCGGCCCGTTGGCGCGTCGCGGCCGCGTCGTCGAGCGCGTGGGATCGCTGTTCGAGCCGCGCACTGTCAGCCTGATCGCCATCGCCGCCAACGACATCCCGGTCGAGTTCGCCGATGCCGCGCTCGACCAAGCCGCGACCAGCGGCCCGGCGCCGATGGGCGATCGCCTCGACCTGCGCGCCGTGCCCTTCGTCACCATCGACGGCGAGGACGCGCGCGATTTCGACGACGCGGTCTTCGCCGAGCCCGATACCGCAGCCGACAACGACGGCGGCTGGCGCCTAATGGTGGCGATCGCCGACGTCGCCTGGTACGTGCGCCCCGACGACGGGCTGGATCGCGACGCCTATCGCCGCGGCAACTCGGTCTATTTCCCCGACCGTGTCGTGCCGATGCTGCCGGAGGAGCTCAGCAACGGCTGGTGCTCGCTGCGCCCGCGCGAGGACCGGCCGGTGATGGTCGCCGAGATGTGGATCGACCGCGATGGCCGCATGCTGCGCCATCGCTTCCACCGCGCGATGATCCATTCGGCGGCGCGGCTGACCTACACAAGAATGCAGGCGGCGCGCGACGGCCAGCCCGATGACGAGCTCGGGCCGTTGATGGAGCTGGTCGTGGCGCCGCTCTATGGCGCCTACGCCGCGCTCGACGCCGCGCGGCGCGCGCGCGGCACGCTCGACCTCGACCTGCCGGAGAAGCGCGCGGTGCTCGACGAGCGCGGGCGCATCGTCGAGTTCGGCGTGCGCCAGCGGCTCGACAGCCACAAGTTGATCGAGGAATTCATGATCCTCGCCAATGTCGCCGCGGCCGAGACCCTGGAACAGCGCCACATGCCCTGCATGTATCGCGTGCACGACAAGCCCGATCCGCTGAAGCTCGAAGCGCTGCGCCAGTTCCTGGGATCGCTGGGCATCGGCCTGCCGCCCGGCCTCAACCTCCGGCCCAAGGATTTCGCGCGCGCGCTGGACAAGGCCGCCGGATCGCCGCACGAGCGGCTGGTCAGCGAGACCATCCTGCGCGGCCAGAGCCAGGCGATCTACAGCCCTGACAATATCGGCCATTTCGGCCTGGCCTTGCGGCGCTACGCGCATTTCACTTCGCCGATCCGTCGCTATGCCGATTTGCTGGTGCATCGCGGCCTGATCGCCGCGCTGCGCCTGGGCGAAGGCGGTCTCGCCCATGCCGAAGGCGCCAATTTCGCCGAGATGGGCGAGCACATCTCCCTGTGCGAGCGGCGCGCCGTGGTCGCCGAGCGCGCGGCGATGGATCGCTACATGGCCGCCTATATGAGCGAGCGCGTCGGCGCCGAGTTCGCCGCCCGCGTATCAGGGGTCACGCGCTTCGGCCTGTTCGTGGCGCTCGACGACAGCGGCGCGCAGGGCCTGATCCCGATCAAGACGCTGGGCCAGGAATACTTCAAGCACGACGAGCCCGGCCAGGCGCTGGTCGGCGGGCGCAGCGGGCTCACCTATCGTCTGGGCGACGCGCTGGTGGTGAAGCTGCGCGAGTGCGACGTCGCCACCGGCAGCCTGGTGTTCGAGCTGATCGAGAAGATCGGCGGCGCGCCTTCGGTGCGGCCCGCGGCTCGGCCGGCGCGCGACGGCGCCAAGCGCGGCCGTCATCCGACCAACCGCCCGGGCAAGCCGCCGCAGATCAAGCGTGGCCGGCGACGGTAGGTCTTGTGGGACCGCCGGCGTCCCGCCGGCTTCATGAAGAAGACATGACAAGAGCCGGCGGGACGCCGGCGCTCCCATGGTCGCGCGGCGATGCGCCACGCCGCGCCAATGGGTCGCGATGGCGTCCGCCCGTCATCGGCTTATGGTTCGCGCCATGTCCGCCTCGGAACCCATCGCGCCACCGGTCCCGATCGACGACGGCGAACGCCGCGATCGACCGGCCGCGATGTGGCGTGGCTGGTGCCGGCGCTGCCCGCGCTGTGGCGAGCCAACCCTGTTCCGTGCCTTTCTCAAGATGGCGCCAGCCTGCGCCAGCTGCGGCGAGGATCTCGAGCCCTTTCGCGCCGACGACGCGCCGGCCTACTTCACCATCTTCATCATCGGCCACATCATCGTGCCGCTGGTGCTGATGGTCGAGCGCGGCTGGGCGCCCTCGCTGTGGGTGCACGCCCTGCTGTGGATCCCGGCCGCGCTGCTGCTCAGCCTCACGCTGTTGCCGCGCATCAAGGGCGCCACCATCGGACTGCTCTGGGCGCTGCGCTTCAAGCCGCGCTGAGCGCCATGACGCATGGCATCCGCGTCACCGTCCGTGCTACTTGGCAATGAATAACGGCGCGACAGAACCGATCGCGCCTCGGGGGAGGCTTGATTGAATCGGCTAATTCGCACCGTCGCTTTCGGCGCCGCGTTGCTCGCGGGCGCCACGGCGGCACATGGCCAGTCCCAGACCTGGGCGACCTATGCCTACGACTCGGCGACCGGACGGTGGGGGCTGAGCTGGGGCCGGACCGACCGGCAGACGGCGATCAACGAGGCGCTGTCGCGCTGCGCGTCGGCGGGCTGCAGGGCGGGCAACGTCGTCCTGGCGCGCTGCATCGCGGTAGCGACCGGCACGCAGCGTGGCCCCGGCTTCGGTACCGGCAACAACGCCGAGACCGCGAAGTCCTACGCGCTGCAATTCTGCAGCCGCGGACCCGCCGGCTCGACCTGCGAGGTCGACGCCGTGCGCTGCGCCAACTGACCGCTCGACCGGACGGGCGACGCCGCCTGTTCCACAGGACCGCGGCGATACGCCGTGGTTCCCGGCGCCGTCTGTGGTAAGCTGATGTCGTCACGAAGCGCCCGATCGAAGGCGCGGGATGATGCGCGTGGGAAGATGGCGGCATTTCGTAGGCTTCGTAGAGATCGCGGCGTTTGGAGCCGCAGAATGACGCGGACCCTGGCGACCTTGATCGCCGCGGCCGGCGTCGCCTCATGTCTGTCCTCCGACGGCCCCGCCACCAGCGCGCCGGTGCCCGGCCGCGACGTCTCCGCCGCCCGGGTGATGCTGGCGAGCTACCGCGCCATCGCCGACCGCTACATCGAGGAGCGCGATTTCCGCCAGCTGACGGTCGAGACCGTGCGCGGCGCGGCCGCGCTCGACCCCGAGCTGAAGCTCGACGACCTCGGCGCCAGCCTGCGACTGACCGCCGGCGACCGCGTGCTGCTCGACCGCGCCGCGCCGACCTCTCCTGATGACGCGCGCGCCTGGGCGGGCGTCGCCGCCGAGATGGTCGAGCAGCTGATCGGCGCGACGCCGCTGATGCGCGACGCCACGCGCGATCGCGTGGTCAAGGCGGCGCTCGACGCCGCCGCCAAGCAGCTCGACAAGAACTCGCGCTATTCCGACCCACAGGAGGCGCGCGACAACCGCTTCAACCGCGAGGGCGCCGGCGGTATCGGCGTGACCGTGCAGAGCGAGAACGACGCCACCGTGATCACCGCGGTGCAGGAGGGCGCGCCGGCGGCTTTGGCCGGCATCAAGGCGGGCGACCGCATCGTCGCCGTCGACAACGAGCGCGTCACCGGCAGGCCGATGCGCGACGTCGTGCGCCTGCTGCGTGGCCGCATCGGCGAGCAGGTCGGCGTCACGGTGTTCCGGCCCTCGGCCGGCGCCGAGCTCGGCTTCGCCGTCCGCCGGGCGCTGATCATCCCGACCACGGTGAGCCTGGAGCGGCGCGGCGACATCGCGCTGATCAAGCTCAGCGGCTTCAACAGCGGTACGACGGAGACGCTGCGCGCCACGCTGCAGAAGCTCAAGGCCGAGCCGGCCGGCTCGCTCGGCGGCATCATCCTCGACATGCGCGGCAATCCCGGCGGCCTGCTCGACCAGGCGATCTCGGTCGCCGAGCTGCTGCTCGATAACGGCTTGCTGCTGACCACCGACGGACGCCATCCCGACAGCCGCCAGACCTTCCGCTCCGGCAACGGCGCGCTGCTCGAGGGCGTGCCGATGGTGGCGATCATGAACGGCCGCTCGGCCTCGGCCGCCGAGATCGTCGGCGCCGCGCTGCAGGATCGCGGCCGCGCCATCCTGGTCGGCAGCGCCTCCTACGGCAAAGGCACGGTGCAGACCGTGGTGCGCCTGCCCAACGAGGGCGAGCTGACCCTGACCTGGTCGCGCATGCACGCGCCCTCGGGCTACGCCTGGCACGAGTTGGGCGTGCTGCCGACGGTGTGCACCAGCCGCTTCGGCGGGCCCGACACGCTGTCGGGCGAGCTCGACGCGCGCGCCCAGGCCGTGCGCTCGACGCTCGCCGAGTGGCACGCCACGCGCAAGCTGCCGCCGGAACGCATCAGCCGCCTGCGCGCCACCTGCCCGCCGGTCGACGACATGCCGAACAAGGATCTCGATCTCGCCGAGCGCCTGCTGAAGGACCGCCAGCTCTACGCCCGCGCCCTCAACTACGCCGCCGGCGCCATCGCCGAGCGGCGTTGATTGGGACCGCCGGCGTCCCGCCGGCCTCAAAAAACGAAGAGAAGAGCCGGCGGGACGCCGGCGCTCCCAGCTACTCCGCCGCCCGCCGCAACGACTCCTTCGCCAGCTGCTGCTCGACCAGCGTGACCCAGTACGAGGCGCCGAGCGGCAGGATCTCGTCGTTGAAGTCGTAGCCGGGGTTGTGGACCATGCAGCTGCCTTCGCCGTCGCCATTGCCGATCCAGATATAGGCGCCGGGCTTGGCCAGCAGCATCCAGGCGAAGTCTTCCGAACCCATCGCCGGCGTCGGGTTGCGATTGACGTTGCCGTCGCCGACCAGGGCTGCCGCGGCGCGCGCCGCCTTCTCGGTCTCGGCCTCGCTGTTGACCGTGGCGGGATAGCGCCGCTCGTAGCGCCACTTGATCACCTCGGCGCCGAAGCCGGCGGCGACGTTGCGCGCGATCTTCTCGATGCGCGCCTCGATCATGTCCTGCACCTCCTTCTTGAAGGTGCGCACCGTGCCGCGCAGCGTGCATTCCTGCGGGATCACGTTCCAGGTGTCGCCGGCGTGGATCTGCGTCGTCGACACGACGGCGGTGCTCATGGGATCGACGTTGCGCGCCACGATCGACTGCAGCGCCGTCACGATGTGCGAGCCGACGACGACCGGATCGATGCCCTGGTGCGGCATGGCGCCATGCGCGCCGACGCCCTTCACCACGATCTCGAAGATGTCGTAGGCGGCCATCATCGGGCCCGAGCGAATGGCGAAACGGCCGGTCGCGATACCCGGGATGTTGTGCATGCCGTAGACGTCGTCGCAGCGGAACTTGTCGAATAGCCCCTCCTCGACCATCACACGGCCGCCGCCCTCGTTCTCCTCGGCCGGCTGGAAGATGAAGTGCACCGTGCCGTCGAAATTGCGCGTCTCGGCGAGGTACTTCGCGGCGCCCAGCAGCATGCAGGTATGCCCGTCATGGCCGCAGGCGTGCATCTTGCCCGGGATGGTCGAAGCGTGGCCGAACTTGTTGGTCTCGTGCACGTCGAGCGCGTCCATGTCAGCGCGCAGGCCGATCGAGCGGCCCGAGGTGCCCGACCGCAGGGTGCCGATCACGCCAGTCTTGGCCAGGCCGCGATGCACCTCGATGCCCCAGGATTCGAGCTTCTTGGCTACCACCTCGGCGGTGCGCACCTCCTCGAAGGCGGTCTCGGGATGGCTGTGGATGTCGTGACGCCAGGCCGTCATCTCCTGATGGAAGTCGGCGATGCGATTGATGACGGGCATGGGACGCTCCGGCTGCGGGAAGGTGCCCGGATCGTAGAGCGATACGGACAAGGGTCAAGCGCGGCCGGACTTGACCTGGCGATGCTATATCGGGCGCACGGAGGATACGCCCATGAGCAGCGACGATCTCGCCAAGGTCGAGGACAGCACGCCGATCCTGATCGGCAGCGGCCAGATCACCGACACGACGTCCAAGCCGACCAGCGCGCGCTCGCCTTCAGCCTTCATGGCGGAAGCCGCGCGCCTGGCGCTCGATGACGCGCGCGCGGCCAAGGGCGCGGCGGCGCTCGCGGCCACGCTCGACGCCCTCGTCATACTGCCGCTGTTCACCGATTACAGCCCGCGCTTCTCCTCGCCCTTCGGCCGTTCGGACAATCCGCCACGCAGCGTCGCCAACCGCATCGGCGCGACCAATGTGCGCGACCTCTATTACGCCCATGTCGGCGGCAACATGCCCCAGTACATGGTCAACAAATTCGCCGAGCAGATCACGCGCGGCGAAATCCGCGCGGCGCTGGTCGCCGGCGCCGAGCTGATGCGCACCAACGCCATCGGCCGCAAGGAGAAGATGACCCTGGATTGGAACGAGTCGCCGGGCGGCCAGCCGCTGCGCATCGGCGACGACCGGCTGGGCTACAGTCCGGAGGAAGAGCGCCATCGGCTGAACGCGGCGATCTACTTCTATCCGCTGATCGAGAATGCGATCCGTGGTGCCGCGGGCCGCTCGCTGCCCGACCACATGCTATCGATGGGCCGGCTGTTCGCGGGCTTCGCCAAGGTGGCGAAGGCCAATCCGCTGGCGACGCGGCGCGAGGGCTACAGCGCCGAGCAAATCGCCACGGTCGACGCCGAGAACCGCTATATCGCCTTCCCCTACCCACGCCTGATGAACTCCAACGCGCTGGTCGACCAGGCGGCGTCGGTGGTCATGACCTCGGTCGGCCAGGCCAAGGCGCTGGGCATTCCGCGCGACCGCTGGGTGTTCCTGCACGGCTGCGCCGACGGCTCCGACACCTGGGTGACCAGCGAGCGCACCGCGCTGCATCGCTCGGCCGCGATCCGCGGCTGTGCCACGCGCTCGCTGGCGATGGCCGGCAAGACGGTCGCGCAAATGGATCTGTTCGATCTCTACAGCTGCTTCCCCTCGGCGGTCGAGATCGGCTGCCGCGAGATCGGCCTGGCCGAGGACGATCCGCGTGGGCTCACGGTAACCGGCGGCCTGCCGTTCTTCGGTGGCCCCGGCAACAACTACGTCACCCACTCGATCGCCGAGATGACGTCGCGCCTGCGCGCCCGGCCCGGCGCCTTCGGCATGGTCACGGCCAACGGCAACTACGTCACCAAGCACTCCGCCGGCATCTACTCGACGACGCCGACGCAGGGCACGTGGACGCGCGAAGATCCCAAGAAATTCCAGGCCGAGCTCGACGCGCTGCCGACCGTGCATGTCGAGGCCGCGCCCCAGGGCACGGCAAAGATCGAGACCTACACCGTGACCTTCAACGGCACGACGCCGCACTTCGCCGTGGTCTTCGGCCGGCTCGAGAACGGCAACCGCTTCGTCGCCAATACGCCGGACGATCCGACGCTGCTGCAGGACATGATCAGCAAGGATCAGCTCGGCCGTTCCGGCACGCTCTCCAGCGACGGCAAGCGCAACATCTTCACGCCGAGCTAAAGCGAGGCTGCCTTCCTGGGAGCGCTGGCGTCCCGCCGGCTCACAAAGAGGCCGGCGAGACGCCGGCGCTCCCAAAGAGATCCCTCGCTGCGCTCGGGATGACAGATGCCCCCGCTCTATGAGCCGGCCACCTCGAAGATCGTCTTGCCGATACCTTCGCCGCTGAGCGCGAAGGTCAGCGCGTCGCGATACTGATCGAAGCCGAAGACGCGCCCGATGGGCGGAGCGAGCCGGCCGTCGGCGACCCAATCGAGCAGCTCGCCGAGCTCCTGCCCGGCATAGGCCGTCTCGAAAACCGCCGCGAACTGGCGGTAGTCGACGCCAATCAGCGCCGCCCCCTTGAGCAGCGGCAGGTTGACCGGCAGGGCGGGGATGGCGCCCGAGGCGAAGCCGATCACCAGATGGCGGCCGCCCCAGCGCAGCGAGCGGAAAGCCGGCTGCAGCAGCGGCCCGCTCACCGGATCGAACACGACGTCGATGCCGTCGGGCGCGATGGCCTTCAAGCGCTCGCGCCAGCCCTCGGGCTCGCGATCGAGCGTCGCATCGGCGCCGTGGCGCAGGACCGCCGTGCGCTTGGCCTCGGTGGAGGCGACGCCGATCACCCGCGCGCCCAGCAGCTTGCCGATCTGCACCGCCGCCAGGCCGGTGCCGCCAGCGGCGCCGATCACAAGCAGCGTCTCGCCCGACGCGAGCCGTGCCCGATCGCGCAGCGCATGCAGCGCCGTGACGTAGTTGATCCGAAAGCCCGCCGCCTGCGCCATGCTCATGCGATCGGGAAGGACTCGCACGGAAGCCGCCGGCGCCAGGGCGAATTGCGCGAAGCCGCCGCTGACCTGCGCCAGCACGCGGGCGCCCACGACGAGGCCGTCGACTCCCGCGCCCACCGCGTCGATCCAGCCCGCCGCTTCGCCGCCAAGCACATGCGGCAGCGCCGGCTTCACCTGATAGCGACCCAGCGCCACCAGCGCGTCGACGTAGCCGACGCCGCAGGCTGCGACCTTGATCCGCACCTCGCCGGCTCCGGGCGACGGCAGCGGCAACTCAACGGATCGGTAGCTGTCGATCGAGCTCAGATCGCTCGCCTGGATCGCCCGCATCGTTACGACGACGGTTCGAATTCGATCAGGTCGACACCCTCGGCGACCTGATCGCCGACGCCGTAGATCACCCGCTTGACCTTGCCGTCGGCCGGCGCGGTCAGCGTGTGCTCCATCTTCATCGCCTCCAGCACCAGCAGGGCATCGCCGCGCGAGACGGTGGCGCCCTCCTTCACCTTGACGTCGATGATCTTGCCCGGCAGCGGCGACTTCACCGAGCCATCGCCGGCCGCGCCGGCGTCGGCCAGCGACACGTCGCGCGGATCGACGCGGCGCAGGGTGCGCATCTCGCCGTCGATAAAGACGATGTCGTCGACACCGCCGTCATTGGCGGTGGTGGTCACGACGCGGCCGATCAGCGTGTCGCCGCCGATCTCTGCGCGTAGCCGGCCCTCGCTATCGCTGCTCGCCGTCGCGCGCATATCGCCACCAGGCAGCGCCAGCGTGTAGCCGCCGTCGCGCGGGTAGCGGGCGGTCACGACGACGTCGGTGCCGCCCTCGCTCCAGCGCAGATCGTCGTGACCCTCGCCATTGGGCCGCCAGCCCTGCGCGCTGAACCATGGTGAGTGGCGATCGTTCGAGGCCTGGGCCAGCGCGGCCGCGTCGCGCGCTATCTCCTCGAGCCGCGCCAGCGCGGCCAGCGCCAGCGCGCGATCCGACAGCGGTGCGGCCTTGGGCAGCAGCGCCGCGCGGTGGCGCTCGATGAAGCCGGTGTCGACCTCGCCGGCGGCGAAGGCGTGATGCGCGGCGATGCGCGCCAGCAACGCGGCGTTGGTGCGCACACCGACAACCTCGGTCTCGCCCAGCGCCACGCGCAGGCGGCGCAACGCGGCGTCGCGCGTCTCGCCGTGCACGATGATCTTGGCGATCATCGGGTCGTAGTTCATCGACACCTCGTCGCCGGCGCGCACGCCGGTGTCGACACGGAAGCCCTCGCGGTCCTTCGGCAGCACGAGGTGCTTCAGCGTGCCGACGGATGGCAGGAAGCCGCGCGCCGGATCCTCGGCGTAGAGCCGCACCTCGAAGCTGTGGCCGTGAATAGCGAGCTGGTCCTGTGTCAGCGGCAGCTTGGCGCCCGTGGCGATTCGCAACTGCCACTCCACGAGATCCTGCCCGGTGATCATCTCGGTGACCGGATGCTCGACCTGCAGGCGGGTGTTCATCTCCATGAAGTAGAACTCGCCCGACTGGTCGACGATGAACTCGACCGTGCCGGCGCCGACATAGCCGATCGCCTTGGCGGCGGCGACCGCGGCCTCGCCCATGGCGCGGCGGTGCGACGGATCCATGCCCGGCGCCGGCGCTTCCTCGATCACCTTCTGATGGCGGCGCTGGATCGAGCAGTCGCGCTCGAAGAGATAGACGCAGTTGCCGCGGTCGTCGGCGAAGACCTGGATCTCGATGTGCCGGGGACGCTCGAGATACTTCTCGATCAGCACGTGATCGTCGGCGAAGGCCGCCTTGGCCTCACGCTTGGCGCCGGCCAGCGCCTCGGCGAATTGCTCGGCCTTCAGCACCGGGCGCATGCCCTTGCCACCGCCGCCTGCCGCCGCCTTGATCAGCACCGGGAAGCCGATGCGTTGCGCCTCGCTCGCGAGCAACTCCGGCGACTGGTCGTCGCCGTGATAGCCCGGCACCAGCGGCACCTTGGCGATCTCCATCAGCTTCTTGGCTTCGCTCTTCGAGCCCATGGCGCGAATCGCCTGTGACGGCGGACCGATGAAGACGATGCCCGCGGCGGCGCAGGCATCGGCGAAAGCCGCGTTCTCGCTGAGGAAGCCGTAGCCGGGATGGATGCCCTCGGCGCCCGTGCGCTTCGCGGCCTCGATCAGCTTCTCGATCACGAGATAGCTCTCGCGCGCCGGCGCCGCGCCGATATGCACCGCCTCGTCGGCCAGCGCGACATGCCGCGCGCCGCGATCGGCGTCGGAGTACACCGCCACCGTCTTCACGCCCATGGCGCGGGCCGTCTTGATCACCCGGCAGGCGATCTCGCCTCTGTTGGCGATGAGGATCTTGGAGAACATCTCACTTCCTGTCGGGAGTTTGACCATCGAGCCAGCTGCCCTCGCAGCGTTGCTTGAGGCTGGCGGAATCCTGTTCGATTGAGTGCAGCATGGAAGCGAACAGCCCTACACCGGCTTCCAGTCTTGCGGCGAGCTCGCTCAAGCCGGAGTCGGTACATAATTGCGACCGACTCGCTGCCGAGGAGAGCTCTTTTTCCATCGTCCGATATGTGCTGTGAAATTGCGCCTCGACCATTCGGGGAGCGCAATTCCACTCGGCATATCGGTTGGCACATAGCCGAGCGGCATCCCACGCCAGCCGATAAACTCTTTCACCTAGCCGATTCATCGGGCGTGGGCACATTGTCTCCATCGCGAGTAGCATCGCGGCGAAACTGATGATGTGCGACGCATCATCGCGACTGATTTGTTCCAGACCGCGGCGAATGCACTGATCCGCCTCGTCAGCGGGCGCCGACGCCTCTTGAGCCGCAGCCAATCGCACCGGCACAGCAGCAAGAGTGAACGCCATTGCATAAGCGGTAAGACGACTTCGGATTCTCATGCCCGGACCCAGCCCGGCTTGCGTTTGGCGAGGAAGGCCGACATGCCTTCGCCCGCGTCGGGGGTCAGGCATTGCTCGGCGACGTTGGTGGCGATCAGCTCGACCATGTCGGCGTCGTTGGGCGCGGCGTCGATCTCGGTGATCAGCCGCTTGATCAGCGCCTGCACGGTGGGCGCGCCGAGCTTCAGTTCGTTGGCGAGCTTCAGCGTCTCGGCGTCGAGCGTTTCGGGTGTGGCGATGCGGTCGACCATGCCGATGCGTTGGGCTTCGGCGACGTCGAACATGCCGCCATGCATCAGGAGCTGGCGCGCGCGGCGCGGCCCCACGGCCTGGATCAGCACCGGGATGGCGATGCCCGCGAGCAGGCCGTTGCGCGCCGAGGTCAGGCCGAAGCGGGCCTGATCGGAGGCGACGACATAGTCGCAGGCCAGCATGACGCCGATGCCGCCACCAACCGCGGCCCCCTGCACGCTGGCGATCGAGGGCTTGGGCAGGTCGTAGATCGCCTGCACGACGCGGGTGATGGCGAGCGCGCCGTCCTTGCTCACCTGCGGCGCTTGACCGGGCCAGGTCAGCACCCAGTTGAAATCACCGCCGGCAGAGAAGGACGGGCCGTTGGCGGTAATCACCACGACGCGCACGCTTTCGTCGCGGGTGACGCCGTCGAGGACCGAGAGAAAGGCCTCGCAGGTCGACAGGTCGAACGCGTTCTGCGCGCGCACGCGGTTGAGCGTGAGGGTGGCGACCTGATCGGCGATCGACAGCAGGACGGAGTCGGACACGGATCGCTCCCTCACATCCGGAACACGCCCCATTTCGGCTCGGCGATCGGCGCGTTCATCGCTGCCGACAGGCCCAGCCCCAACGCCATGCGGGTGTCGATCGGATCGAGGATGCCGTCGTCCCACAGCCGCGCCGAGGCGAAATAGGGATGCGATTCGTCCTCGAGCTGCTGGCGGATCGGCGCCTTGAAGGCGGCCTCCTCCTCGGCGCTCCACGCGCCGCCCTTGGCCTCGATGTTGTCGCGCCGCACCGTGGCCAGCACCGAGGCCGCCTGCTCGCCGCCCATGACAGAGATGCGGCCCGAGGGCCACATCCACAGCATGCGCGGGCCATAGGCGCGGCCGCACATGCCGTAATTGCCGGCGCCGTAGCTGCCGCCGACGATCAGGGTGAACTTGGGCACGCGCGCGGTGGCCACCGCGGTCACCAGCTTGGCGCCGTCCTTGGCGATACCGCCGGCCTCGTACTTCTTGCCGACCATGAAGCCGACGATGTTCTGCAGGAAGAGCAGCGGGATGCCGCGCTGGCCGCACAGCTCGATGAAATGCGCCGCCTTCAACGCCGATTCGTTGAACAGGATACCGTTGTTGCCGAGGATGCCCACCGGATAGCCCATGATGCGAGCGAAGCCGGTGACGATGGTGGTGCCGTAGAGCGCCTTGAACTCGTCGAGCTCGCTGCCGTCGACCAGTCGCGCGATCACCTCCCGCACATCGTAGGGGATGCGGGTGTCGGTGGGGATCACGCCGTAGAGCTCTTCCGCCGGGTAGAGCGGATCGCGCGGCGCGGCGAGCGCGGCCGGTGGGTTCTTGCGCCAGTTCAAATTGGCGACGATGCGCCGGGCGATGCCCAGGGCGTGGCTGTCGTTGAGCGCGTAGTGGTCGGCGACGCCGGACTGGCGGGCATGGACGTCGGCGCCGCCCAGTTCCTCAGCGCTCACCACCTCGCCGATGGCGGCCTTCACCAGCGGTGGGCCGCCGAGGAAGATCGTGCCCTGCTTGCGCACGATCACCGTCTCGTCGCTCATGGCCGGCACATAGGCGCCGCCGGCGGTGCAGGAGCCCATGACCACGGCGATCTGGGGGATGCCGAGCGCGCTCATGTTGGCCTGGTTGTAGAAGATCCGGCCGAAATGGGTCTTGTCGGGGAAGACGCCGGACTGGTTGGGCAGGTTGGCGCCGCCGGAATCGACCAAGTAGATACAGGGCAGACGGTTCTCCAGGGCGACTTCCTGGGCCCTGAGGTGCTTGGTGACGGTCATCGGGTAGTAGGTGCCGCCCTGTACCGTGGCGTCGTTGCAGACGATCACGCATTCGACCCCGGACACCCGGCCGATACCGGTGATCACCCCGGCCGCCGGGGCCCGGTTGTCGTACATGCCGTGGGCGGCGAGTTGGGAGAACTCGAGGAAGGGCGCGCCGGGGTCCAGCAAAGTGCGCACACGCTCACGTGGTAAAAGCTTGCCGCGCTTCACATGGCGGTCGCGCGATTCAGCCCCGCCGCCCAGGCGAGCGGCCTCGACCTTGGCCCGCAGGTCGGCGACCTGGGCCAGCATGGCCTCGCGATTGGCCTTGTAGGACGCGGAACGGACGTCGATTTGCGAGCGCAGGATGGACATCGGAGAAGACCCGGCGAAGGACGAACCGGGACGAAAGCTAGCCCGCCCGCCCGCGACGACCAAGCGAGCAGTGCGGCGAAAATCTCCTACCGACGGAAAGAATCGACACTGGGTACGCAGTATTCGTCAAAGGATCGTTTGCGCAGCCTTTTGCGCCGCGCTCACGCCTCGGTCAAAAACCGAGTCCAGAACCAACCTTTCCGAAATCAATGCGTGTGGGGATATCCCGCCGAAGGCCCGGGAGAGGCGTCAATCAACCGCCGTCAGCCTGACCGGAGCCTGATTCCGCATCGCTCTTGCCGCGTTTTCGGGTCCGCTTGGCGTATTCGCCGAGCTTGCGGTTCGCCTTGCTCTGCGGCAGCACCACCGTCTCGCGGTAGTCCTGCCAGTCGGCTTCGGTCAGCTCGTCGAGGCTGCCGACAAGGTCGAAGGCGTTGAGCAGCTTGTCGGAGAACAGCCAGCGCGGCAGAGGCTGGGCCTGGAACAACGGCAGCTCCCGGCGCACCAGGATCGGCACGCCGGTCCGGCGCAGCCTGATGTTGACGAAAAGCGGCCCGAACCAACGGTCCGTCTCGACGACCCCCTCGAAATTCTCCCACCCGCCAGGCTGCGGCAGATTGGCGACGGGCCGGATCAGCACGTTCCAACCGGGCGCCGAGCGTCCCACCCAGCCGCTCCAGATGTTGACGATGCCGGGTTCGGGCATGGAGCCCAGGAACGGCACAGCGTAGCCCTTGCAATCGGCTGGCGCCTTTTCGTCGAAGTACTTGGCGAAATTGGGAAAATGCTGCCGCGCCAAGGGCTTCCACTCGGGCTGGCCGGCGTGGCTCCACAGCACGTCGGCGCCATCCCAGAGCAGGCCGAAATCCATCGGCGGGAAGAAGTACCAGCCGAAAGACGAGGCCGTGCGGATCGGCTCGCAATAGCGGAACGAGCGTGTCGGGATCGTGCCGCCGGCCGAGGCGTCAGCCCGGATCGGCTTACGTGCGGTGGGGATGAAGCGATAGAAGGTCATCAGCTTCTCGGGAATCGCAGGATTCTCGGTCGCCATCGCTCACCTCAACACGCGCCCACAAACGAGAAAAGGCGAGTCAGCCCTCAAGCTGCGCTCGCCCTTACTCTACCATTCAGCGCTGTGACGGACACAGCGACACGCTAGCCCCCTACGAGGCTCCGCGCATCGCCGATCCTCTACACCGCTAAGTGTATCAGATGAACAGCGGCGACATGCCGCCCATCTCGACCTCGACGGTCTCCAGGAAGAGCGGCGACATGCCACCCATCTGGACGAAGAGCGGCGACATGCCACCCATCTCGACCTCGACGGTCTCGCCGAACAGGGGGGACATGCCGCCCAGCTCGACTTCGACTTCTTCGATAAACAGCGGCGACATGCCGCCCATCATCACAGTGGTCATTGGAACTCTCCTCATCAGTACAGGTGCCTGAAGAAGGTTTGTCCACGCACCCCCCGGCGCGCGGGACCTCTTCGCCCGTTCTCATCCTCCCCCACTGCTGTGTATTCATCGTCAAAACAGACCGCACGAGACGTGAAAGCATCGTCAATGCGTCATTCTTCGGGGATGCCGGCCTTTCGCAGTCCCTCGAGATAGTGATTCAGGTCTTCCTCCCGCTCGAGCGGGTAGTTCTTGCGGTAGGCCGCGATGGTCAGCTGATGCTGCTGGGCACGCAGCCGCTCGATATAGGGCTTGGCCTCTTCCGGGCGACCCAGATGGCCCAGGGCGACGATCAGCGGCTGCAGGACGGCGGCGAAATTCGGCCTGTCCACCAGGATTGGTTGAGCCGCCGTGACGACTTCCTCGTAGGATCGCGCGACCGCCAGCGAGATGACGTTGACGGTCTCCCAGAAGTAGACGAAGGGGTCGAAGGGGCAGAGCCGGCGGTAGCGCTCGAGGCGCTCGAACGCTTCCTCCGGCCGGCCGCGATAACCGCAGAGCAGCGCGGCGAAGGCCCAGCCCCAGCCGAAGTTCGGATTGATCGCCAGCGAGCGATTGTGCAACCGCTCGGCCGCCTCGTAGTTGCGATGGACGAAGACTTCGACGTGGCCGGCGAAGGACAGCGCCATGGCGTCGTCAGGATCGCTTTCCACAGCCAGCCGGGCATGGCGCTCGGCGCCCTCGATCGCCGCCTGCCTGTCCTTGGCCCAGCCTTCGCCGATCTCGAAGACATGCATGAACGCCATCCAGGCGTGGGCGCGGGCGTATTCCGGATCCAGCACAAGGGCGCGGCGCAGGAACTCGCCAGCCATGCGGAACGACTCGCCGTTGGCCTGGTAGAGCAGCGGCACGGCGCGCAGCACGTTGTCGTAGGCGTTGCGGTTCTCCGGTGCCCGCCGGCGCGCGCGGTCGATCTCGGCCTGCAGCAACTTGGGGTCGAGCTGGCCGACGATCTCGCGCACGATCTCGTTCTCGAGCTCGAAGACCTCGGCGAAGGAGGCCACGCGCATATCCGACCACACCGTGCGGCCGTCGTCGCAATCGACCAGACGCACCGCGATGCGCACGCGCTCGGCGCTGCGCCGTACCGCGCCCTCGACGGCGTAGCGCACGTTCAGCCGTCGGCCGACATCGCGCGGGTCGGCGTCGACACCGCGATACATGCCGGTCGAGCCCGACGCGATCACCGAGAGCCACCGGAAGCGCGACAGGCCATCGACGATCTCGTCGGCCAAGCCGTCGCCGAGGTAATCCTGGGTGGGATCGCCACCGATATTGCGGAACGGCAGAACGGCGACCGACAGCTGCGCCGCATGCGTGTCGTCGCCCTGCGGCAGATCATCGCCGCCCGGCGACGCCAGCCCGCCGCTTTCTCCGGTCAGGCGGTCGCCCTTGATCCGCTCGTAGAGCGTGACGGTCGCCGGCCCCGGCTTGGCGTCGAGCACGCGCTTGAGCGTCTCCGTGGCGATCTGGAACTGGCGCAGCGCCGAGGACTTGTCGCCGCGGCGGGCATAGGATTCCATCACCGCGCGATGGGCTTCCTCATGCGCCGGATCGATGGTCAGCACGGCGCGCGCCATCGCCTCGGCGTCGGTCACATCGCCGGCCGCCAGCCGTTCGCGCAGCAACGAGGCCATGGCGTTGAGCGCCGTGTCGCGCCGGAAGGCGCGCTCCGAATACAACCAGTCGTCGAAGGGTCCGCCGATCGAGCCGATATCGGCCAGCAGGTCGCCGCCATAGAGCGCGATCACCTGGCGACGCTCCTCCGGCGTGCCGACGGCCAGCCGCTCCAGCTCCCGGGCGTCGATCCAGACCTTGTCGAGGCGGATGTGCAGGGAGTCGCGATCGACCTGCAGGGCTTCCTCGTCACGGCCGCGAAAGGCGGCGCGCAGCTCGGTGACGCTTTGGCGCAGGCTGCCGCGCGCCTGCTCCTCCTGCCGATCGCTCCACAGCAGCCCGGCAAGCTTCTCGCGCGTCGCCGACCCTCCCGGCGCGAGCGCCAGGAAGGCCACCATGCCGCGCGTCTTGCGCGCGCGGGGCGTCACATCGGTACCGTCTGAGGCAAGGAGGCGACAGCCACCCAAAAGATTGATTTTTAGCATACCCGAACACACCACGCGGCAGATGAGGGACTGCCTGGGATTTCCAGCCTGATGAAGATATTATCACGGCTTGCGAAGAATTAACATCAATATAACGATCTAAAACGAAATTATCACTTTCACTGATATATTATGGACAACCAATTGAAAAATATCAATAAATCATCTCTGAAAATGGCCTGAATTTTGCCCAATTTAATATCCGAATCTCCAACCGCACCACAAACCCATTAACGCACGACACATCACCGATTGAACGCGATGTGTATTTTTCTGACGGCGCAGTTTTGACGGCCCCGAGCCGCGGCGTGGCGCCCTACGACGCCACACCTGCCCGCCATTCGGGTCACTCAAGTGATGTCAGGCTGCTGTGATGTACTCGCGCAGCGCATCGGCTTCGCGGCGCTGTTCCTCCAGCCGCAGCCGCACGACGTCGCCGATCGAGATCATGCCGCACAGCCGGCCCTGGCGGACCACCGGCAGGTGACGGAACCGCCGCTCGGTCATGGTTTCCATCACATGCTCGATCGACGCGTCGGGGTCGCAGGTCACGACAGCGCCGGTCATCACCTCGGAAACCTTGCGGTTGAACGCGGCGGCGCCGTCGCGCGCCATCGCGTGCAGCACGTCGCGCTCTGACAGGATACCGGCGATCGCTCCGGCGGCGTCGAGCACCAGCACCGCGCCGATTCGGCGCGCGGCGAGTATGGCGATGGCGCCGGCGAGGCTGTCTTGCGGTGCGACCGAGATCACGCGGTCGCCTTTGTATGCGAGGATATCGGAAACGAACATCGCGTTCCTCCCTTCGCTTGGCGGCAGGAAGGTCGCGTACCGTCTCGGCAATGACCCGGGACGCGTCGCGACCCCCGATGGCCAAAAGCCTACGCCCAAGCATATGGATGCGGCGGGCGCGGCGTACAGATCACAAGTTTCCGCCGTTTGGCCGGGCGGCGCAAGCGGCCAGGACGGTTAATCTCTCCAGGCTGGGCCGGCTCGCCGGCGAGCGCGTTGAACGGAAGCGGGCCGCGTGCGATCCTGCAAATAGTCATTGGGGAGACCGCGTCGGACGATGAATCGGCTGTTTTTCGCGTCGTTGTTGACGCTGGTGTCGGCCGCGTTTTCGGCGATGGCGCAGACCCCGCCCGCCACGGCCGCCGCCGAGCTGCAGGCCGCCTTCGACCAGTTGATGGCCAATCCGGCCGACGTCGACGCCAGTCTGCGTTATGGCCGCGCCGCCGAGGCTGCCGGTCAGCCGCGCAAGGCGCTGGCGGCCTATGAGCGCGCCGCGACACACGCGCCGGCCAACGAGGAGGCGCAAGCCGCCTTCCGGCGCCTGAAGCTGGTGATCGAACCCGCGACGACGCGTATCCTCGTGGGCTTCGGCGTGATGTTCGACAGCAACGCCGAATACCAAACGCGCCAGCTCAACTCCGGCACTCTGATCACCGAACGACTCGGCGGCGGCTCCGATGTCAACGCCAATGCCAGCCTGCGCGTCATCGACGAGCGGGTGATCGAAGGGCGGCGGTGGCGCAGTCGCGCCCAGCTCTTCGGCGACTTCCACGCGCGCGGCCGCAACCGTGACGGACACTACGCTTCGGTCGAAACCGGCCCGATGTTCGCTGGCTGGCACGGCGTGATGATCTCGCCATCGCTGGTCGGCGAGGTCGGCTTCGCCGACTACAAGTACCTCTTCCACTCGCTGGGCGTGGCGGTGACGGCGGAGTTCCCGCAAGGCTACCTCAGGCGCCTGCGCCTGGGCTTCGCCGACACACGGTTCGAACCGTCGCTGGCGTCACGCAACGGCTATTCCTTCTCAGGCAAGGCGGAGTTCTCCGCCTCCGACCTCGCCTTCGTCGGCGACGCCCTGCATCTGACGCCCTACGCGGTGCGCTATCGCGGCGCGGCCGCGACCGGCGAGGAGACCTACAGCGAAACCGGCATGCGGCTGGCCTATGTCGCGCCACTGGGCGGCCCGGCGCTGGGCTTCACCGGCATCTTCCTGTCGCCGGAGCTCACCGTGAGCGGCCGCTGGTACGACGGCTTCGAAGCGGCCGCGCCGACCAATCTCGGCGCCCGCGAGGATTACCGCGTAATCCCCGGCGTGCGCCTTATTGGTTCCGAATTTCTGGGCAAGGCTGTCACCACCTTTGTCTACTACGAGTTCGACCGCCTGCGATCGAACTACGCCGGTCACAGCCACAACAACCACCGTGCGGGCGTGCACGTGGTCGCGGAGTTCTAGGCGATGCGCCGTTCCATCCTGATCGCGGCTCTCGCCTCCGTCACGCTCTGCGGCGCGGCCCTGGCGCAGCCGGTCGATGTCGGCGTCGCCTCGACGGTCACCAACCGCGTGCAGGGCTCAGTCGGCGCGCGCACGTTGAAGTCCGGCGACCGCGTCTTCCAGAACGAGAACATCGAGACCGGCGCCGACTCGCGCAGCCAGCTGCTGTTTCGCGACGAGACGGTGCTCAACGTCGGCCCCGACTCGCGGGTGACGCTCGACCGCTTCGTCTACGACCCGGCCCGCGGCGGCTCGGGCGCGGCGGTGTCGGTGGGGCGCGGCGCGTTGCGCTTCATCTCCGGCAACATGCCCAGCCAGTCCTATGAGATCCGCACGCCGGCGGGCTCGATCGGCGTGCGCGGCACGATCGTCGACATCATCGTCTACGAGAATGGCGAGGTCGTGCTGCAGCTGATCGAAGGCGCGCTGGTCTTCGTCGATCTCGGCGGAAGGTCGGTGTCGCTCACCAGGCCGGGACAAGTCTACATCCTGATCCCCGGTCAAGAGGGCACGCTGGGCAATACGCTCCGGCCAAAGGATCGTCGACGGCTCACCGGGCTCAGCACCGCCATCACGCTCGACGAGTTGCTCCCGCGCCCGCTGGAGCTGCCGCGCAGACCGACGACAAGCGATTCGCGGTCACGGGGTGGCACGACAAGCCCGGCCCCCACGCCGATCACCAATCCCAGCACCAACCCGATCACCGGAGGACCAAGCCCCGGCGGCTGACATCCGCGCCTAGGGCCGCGACAGACGCTGCCAGGCCCGCGGGCCGTCGAGGTACTGGCGCATGTGCTCCCACACGCGGCGGAAATCACTGTCCTTCTCGGCGTGCTCGCGCATCACGTCGGCCGAGGTCTCGCGGAACGATTCGAGGGTCGAAGGCGCCCAGAAGCGCAACGAGATGCCGTGCTTGCGGAAATAGGCCAGCGCCTTGGCCTGCTCGGCCGGCGCGCGCGCCATGGTGAACAGCACCGTCGACTGGCAGGCCATCTCGATCTGCGCGCGCTGCGCGCGGCTGAGCGCCTCCCACTTGTCCTTGCGCATGTAGAAGTCGATCAGCGAGGCCGGCTGATGCCAGCCCGGGAAGTAGTAGAGCATGCCGAGCTTCTCCAGCCCGAGCGCGCGGTCGACCGAGGGCATCGAGAATTCCGCGCCGTCGAGCTTGCCCTGCTGAAGCTTGAAAAAGACCTCGCCCGCCGGCACCGAGATGATCTCGGCGCCGAAGCGCTGCAGCACCTCGGCGGCTAGGCCGGTGAAGCGCACGCGCAAGCCCTTGAGGTCGGCGACGCTGGCGATCTCGCTGCGGAACCAGCCGCCAGCCTCCGGCCCCATGATGCCGCACATCATGGCGTGCACGCCCAGTCGTTCGTAGAGCTCGCGGTGCAGCGCCGCGCCGCCGCCATCGACCATCCAGCCGACATACTCCTCGACGCTGGGGCCGAACGGCACCGAGGCGAAGAGGTTGAGCGCCGAGAGCTTGGCCGCGGCGTAACCGGTCCAGGTGAACGCGGCGTCCAGCTCGCCGCCAACCACCGCCTCGAGCAGATCTGCACTGGGCACCCGCCCGCCGGCCTCGACGATCTTCAGGCTGATCGCGCCGTTCGACGCCACCTTGACCGAATCAACGAAGTGCCGAGCGCTCTCGCCGAGCACCGAAAGGCCGGGATTGAACGCGGTCTGCATGCGCAGACGGGACGCCTCGCCGGACGATTGCTGCGCCAAGGCGGGCGGCGACGCCAGCCAGAGCGGGGCGAGAATAAGGAGCGACGCGAGGCGCATGGCGTGGGCTGTGATTATAGCACGCAACGGGGCCACACGGGGGCCACGGCGTGTCGGAATCTGGGAGCGACGGCGAGATGCTCAAAGGGTCGGCAGGGCGCGGCCGATCAGGAGCCGCTGCACGTCGCTGGTGCCCTCGTAGATCTGCGCCACGCGCACGTCGCGCCAGATCTTCTCGACGATGTAGTCCTGGACATAGCCGTAGCCGCCATGGATCTGGATCGCCGCCGAGCAGACCTTCTCGGCCATCTCCGAGGCGAACAGCTTGGCCATCGCGGCTTCCGTGAGGCAGGGAACGCCGGCGTCACGCAGCGAGGCGGCATGCAGCAGCAGCTGGCGCGCCGCGGCGATCTGGGTCGCCATGTCGGCCAGCCGAAACTGCACGGCCTGGTGGTTGACGATGGCGGTGCCGAAGGCGTGCCGTTCGCCGGCATAGGCGCGCGCCGCCTCAAAAGCGGCGCGAGCCATGCCGACGGATTGCGCGGCGATGCCCAGCCTGCCGGCTTCGAGATTGGCCAGCGCGATGCGGTAGCCCTCGCCCTCGCCGCCCAGCAGGTTCTCCGCCGAGACCTCGCAGCCTTCGAACGCGATCTGGCAGGTATCTGACGCGCGCTGACCGAGCTTCTTCTCGACCGAGGCGACGCGATAACCCGGGGTCTTCGTCGGCACGATGAGGCAGGAGATGCCGCGCTTGCCGGCGCCGGCGTCGGTGACGGCGAAGACCAGCGCCATGTCGGCGGTCCGCCCCGAGGTGATGAACTGCTTCACGCCGTCGAGCACATAGACGTCGCCGCGCCGCACCGCTTTCGTGCGCAGATTGGAGGCGTCGGAACCGGCGTGCGGCTCGGTGAGGCAGAAGGCGCCGAGCAGCTCACCCTTGGCCAACGGCTTCAGCCAGCGTTCCTTCTGCGCGTCACTGGCGTAGCCCATCAGGGCGGCGCAATCGGGCGAGTTGTTGACGCTCATGACGGTCGAGACCGCACCGTCGGCCGCGGCGATCTCCTCCAGCGCCAGCACGTAGGACACCGTGTCGACGCCGGCGCCGCCCCAGCGCTCGGGCACCGTCATGCCCATGAAGCCCAGGCGGCCCATCTCGGTGAGCACGTCGCGCGGGATCGCGCCGTCGGCTTCCCATTGCCGCGTGAAGGGCGCGATGCGCTCGCGGGCGAACTGGCGCGCGGTGCCGCGGATCAGGCTCTGTGTCTCGGAAAGGATCATCGTGCTCTCAGCAGGCGCTGCTTCTGACGTTGCCAGTCGCGCTTGGCCTCGGTGGCGCGCTTGTCGTGCTCCTTCTTGCCCTTGGCGAGGCCGAGCTCGACCTTGGCCAGGCCGCGCGGGTTGAAGTAGACCGATAGCGGCACGACCGTATAACCCTCGCGCTGGATGGCGCCGATCAGACGATTGATCTGACGTCGATGCAGCAGCAGACGGCGCGGCCGGCGCGGCTCGTGGTTGTTGCGATTGCCCTGCAGGTACTCGGGAATGTAGGCGTTGACCAGGTAGAGGTCGCCCTTCTGCACGGCGGCGTAGGATTCGACGATCTGGCTGCGGCCGCCGCGCAGCGACTTCACCTCGGTGCCGGTGAGCTGGATGCCGGCCTCAAGACGTTCCTCGATGAAATAGTTGTGCAGGGCCTTGCGATTCTGCGCGGCCATGCGGTCTTCAGTACGGGGAGCTCGGGACATGACGAGACGAGGCGATCCTGAATGAACAGGGCCGCGCCGGAGGAAACCGGCGCGGCCCGTTGCGACGGTTCCACTATCTAGTTGAGCAGGCCGGCGAATACCATGGCCTCGCGCACCTGTTTCTTGGTGCTCTCGCCGGGCTCGACGAGCGGCAGGCGCATCTCGGCCGAGGCCTTGCCCAGCAACTCGGCGCCATACTTCACCGGGCCGGGGCTGGTCTCGACGAACAGCGCCTTGTGCAGCGGCATCAGGCGCTCGTTGATCTCGATCGCCTTCTCGATCTGGCGCGCCTTCCAGGCGTCGTGCATTTGCCCGAGCAGGCGCGGCGCCACGTTGGCGGTCACCGAAATGCAGCCGTCGCCGCTCTGCACCAGGAAGCCCAGCGCGCTCGCGTCCTCGCCCGAGAGCTGGCAGAACGCCTTGCCGGTCTTGATGCGGGTGAGCGTGGGCCGCGCCATGTCGTAGCTGGCGTCCTTGATGCCGACGATGCCCTTGACCTTGGACAGGCGGATCACGGTGTCGACCTGCATGTCGCCACCGGTGCGCGGCGGCACGTTGTAGAGCACGATCGGGATGTCGACCGCCTCGGCCACCGCCTTGAAGTGCTGGTAGAGGCCTTCCTGGGTCGGCTTGTTGTAGTAGGGCACGACCAGCATGGCCGCCTCGGCGCCGACCTTCTTGGCGTGCTTGGTGAGCTCGATCGCCTCGGCCGTCGAGTTCGAGCCGGTGCCGGCGATCACCGGCACGCCGGTGCCCTTGGCGGTCTGCACGCAGATGTCGATCACCCGCTTGTGCTCGTCGTAATCCAGGGTCGGCGACTCGCCGGTGGTGCCGCACGGCACCAGGCCGTCCGTGCCCTCCTCGATCTGCCACTTCACGAAGTTCTCGAAGCCTTTCTCATCGACCTTGCCGCCCTTGAACGGGGTGATGAGCGCGACAAGCGAACCGCTGAACATGGGCTTCCCTCCGGGGTTTCGCGGACATTAGACCCCGTGCCCTATCGCGGCAAGACGGCGTCAGACCTCCAACCACTCCTTACGCACAGCGTTGTTGGCCGCCAAGGCCGCCGGGCTGCCCTCGAAGACGATCTGGCCGTGGCCCATGACGTAGAGCCGGGCGGAGATCTTGAGCGCGATGGTGAGCTTCTGCTCGACCAGCAGGATGGCGATGCCGCGCTTGGCGATCTCGTCCAGCAGCCTGGCGACCTGCTCGACCAGCTTGGGCGCCAGCCCCTCGGTCGGCTCGTCGATGATCACCAGGTCGGGGTCGCCCATCAGGGTGCGGCACATGGTCAGCATCTGCTGCTCGCCGCCCGACAGCACGCCGGCGGGATTGTCGCGCCGCTCGCCGAGATTGGGGAACATCGCGAACATGTCGTCGAAGTTCCAGCGCCCGAACTTGTTGGCGCGCTTCATCCCCAGCTCGAGGTTCTGCCTCACCGTCAGGCCGGGGAAGACCTGGCGATCCTCGGGGACGTAGCCGATGCCGGCATGGGCGATCTGGTCGGGCCGCTGGCCGGCGATGTCGCGGCCCTTGAAGGCGACGCGGCCTTGCGGCGGCACCAGCCCCATGATCGCCTTGCAGGTGGTCGAACGGCCCACGCCGTTGCGGCCCAGCAGGCTGACGATCTCGCCCTCGCCGATCTTCAGGTCGACGCCTTGCAGGATGTGACTCTTGCCGTAGAAGGCGTGCAGGTCGGTGACCTCGAGCATCACGCCGCCTCCGTGCCGAGATAGGCTTCCTGCACCGCCTTGCTGGCGCGGATCTCGGCCGGCGGACCGCTGGCGATGATCTCGCCGTAGACCAGCACGGTGATCACGTCGGCGAGGTTGAACACCACGCTCATGTCGTGCTCGACCATCAGCAAGGTCTTGCCCTCGGTCACCGAACGGATCAGCGCCACGGCGTATTCGGTCTCGCTGTGGCTCATGCCGGCGGTGGGCTCGTCGAGCAGGATCACGTCGGCGCCGCCGGCGACGGTGATACCGACCTCCAGCGCGCGCTGCTCGGCGTAGGACAGCAGGCCGGCCATCACGTTGCGCCTGGTGTGGAGGTTCAGCCGCTCCAGCCAGCGATCGGTCTCCTCGTTCAGCGCCTTCTGCCCGCCCAGCAGATGCCAGAAGGAGTAGCGATAGCCGCGCGACCACAAGAGCCCGCAGCGGATGTTCTCGAACACCGTCATGCGCGGGAAGATCGAGGTGATCTGGAAGCTGCGCGACAGGCCCAGCCGGTTGATCTCCTCGGGCGCGAGCCCGTCGGTCGGCCGGCCGTTGAGCGAGATGCTGCCCGAGGTGATCGGGAAGCGGCCGCTGATCAGGTTGAACACCGTCGTCTTGCCGGCGCCGTTGGGCCCGATCATGGCGTGGCGCTGGCCGCGCGGGATGTCGAGGTTGACGCCGCGGATGATCTCGGTGCGCCCGAAGCTCTTGCGCACGTCCTTCAGCGAGATGGCGAGCTCGCTCACAGCATCGCCCCCTTGGCCTTGGCGTCCTCGATCAGCGCGTCCCACTTGCGGCGGAACGCCCGCGACTCGAAGCGCAGCCACAGCCCGCCGAGCAGCAGCGCGGCCGCGCCCAGCGCCCAGGGGAAGAGCGTGCGCGGATCGACCGGATAGGCGCCGATCTTGAACTGCTTGCCCTGCGCCGCGCCGATCGTGGTGAACGAGGTCAGCTCGACCAGCAGCACGAAGCCGAAGACGATCGCGATACCCGGCACGAGGATCCTGATGTAGTGCACCAGCAGCTCGCGCAAGCGGCCGATGCGCACGATGGGGATGTGATGGGCGATGATGCCGATGATGCCGCCGGGCGCGAACATCACCATGACGATGAACAGCACGCCGACATAGAGTAGCCAGGCGTTGCTGAGCAGGCTGACGCCGCTCTGCAGCAGCACGACGAAGATGGTGCCGAGGATCGGCCCGAAGAAGCCGCCGGCGCCACCGATATAGGCCGCCAGCAGCGCCGTGGCCGATTTCGCGGCGGCCACGGTGTCGAAGGTGATGATCTCGTAGACCAGGCAGTAGAGGCCGCCGCCGATACCGGCGAAGAAGCCCGACAGCATGAACTGGAAGAAGCGCACGCGCGCCGGGTCGTAGCCGACGAACTGCGCGCGCTCGAAATTGTCGCGCGTGGCGTTGGCCATGCGGCCAAGCGGCGTCTGGGTCTGCAGGCGCATCAGGGCGGTGGCGATCACCGCCCAGGCCACGACCAGGCAGTAGACCTGCCAGGGCGACGAGTACGGGATGCCGAAGACGCTGGTGCCGACCACGCGGTCGGTGCTGATGCCGCCCTCGCCGCCGAAGAAGCCCATGAACATCAGCGCGCAGGCGGCGACCAGCTCGCCCAGCCCCATGGTGATCATGGCGAAGGCTGTGGCGCGCTGCTTGGTGGCGACCCAGCCGAAGGCGGCGCCGAAGACCAGGCCGCCGAAGCCGCCGACCAGCGGAATCAGCTCGGCCGGCAGCCAGAACGAGCCGGCCTTGATGGCGTTCAGCGCGTGCGCCGTGCAGTAGCCACCAAGGCCGAACAGAATGGCGTGGCCGAAGGACAGCAGCCCGGCCTGGCCCATCTGCATGTTGAACGACAGCGCGAAGATCGCCATCAGGCCGATCTCGCTCATCAAGGTCAGCACGAAGCCGGAGTGGCGGCCTCTGGTCCAGTCGAAGAAGATCCACGGCACCAGCAGCATGACGGCGATCGCCACCAGCCACGGCCAGTGGCGGCGCAGCAGGCCGACCACGCCGTTCGCCGTCGCGGCGTCGCCGCGCAAGGTCTCGGTGCTCATGTGTCGCGCGTCCCCATCAGGCCGCGTGGCTTGAACACCAGGATCAGCACCAGCAGGATGTAGGGCAACAGGGCGCCGATGCGCGGCAGCGGCACGGTGAGCACCTCATGGAACGGCGTCGCGCTTGTCACCGTCAGGCCGAACTGCTTCAGCAGATCGGCGAGGGAGTAGTCGAGCACGACGGCGAAGGTCTGGATCAGGCCCATCAGCAGCGAGGCGATGAAGCAGCCGGTGAGCGAGCCCAGCCCGCCGAAGACCACGACGACGAAGACGATCGGCCCCATGGCGAAGGCCATCGCCGGCTCGGTGACCTGGTAGTTGCCGCCGATCACGCCGGCCAGCCCGGCCAACGCCGTGCCTGATGCGAACACCAGGGTGAAGACCTTGGGCACGTTGTGGCCCAGCGCGCCGACCATCTCGGGGTGGGTCAGCGCCGCCTGGATCACCAGGCCGATGCGCGTGCGCGTGAGCCCGAGCCAGATCATGCCGAACATCAGCGCCGAGATCAGCAGCATGAAGGCGCGATAGGCCGGGAAGTTGGTGCCGTAGATCTTGAACAGGGTGAAGTCGAGGCCCTCGGGGATGCGGTACGGCACCGGGATCAGGCCCCAGGTCATCTGCACCACCTTCTCGATGATCAGCGCCAGGCCGAAGGTGAACAAGAGCTCGGCGATGTGGCCGTTCTTGTGCACGCGGCGCAGGCCCAGCATCTCGATCGCCGCGCCGACCAGGCCGCACAACAGCGGCGACAGGATCAGCGCCGGCCAGAAGCCGATGTACTGGCTGATAGTGAAGGCGAAGTAGGCGCCCAGCATGTAGGCGCTGGCATGGGCGAAGTTCAGCACGCCCATCATGCTGAGGATCAGCGCCAACCCTGATGCCAGCATGAACAGCAGCATGCCGTAGACCAGGCCGTTGAGCAGCGAGACGAGGAAGAGTTCCATGGCCGCCGTCCGTGGATAGAAGACACCGCCGCCGGACCAGGGGTCCGGCGGCGGTCGGGGTTCAGGTCACTTCGGACGGTTCATCTTGCAGGAGTTCGGCTGGTCGAGATCCTTCGCCGGGATCGTCGCCTCGGTGGCCCAGCCCAGGCCGGTCTTCTCCGAATCGTACTTCACGCCCTTCTTGAAGACGCCGACGAAGTACGGGGTGACGATCTGGTGGTCGTCCTTGCGCATGACCGACTCGTAGCCGAGGAAGTCCTTGTGCTTCAGGCCTTCCATCGCATAGGCGATCTTGGTGACGTCGAGCGAGCCGGCCTTGGTCACCGCCGCCTGCATGTACTCGAAGATGGTGCGGAAGCCGGCGGCGTAGAAGTCGAACGGGAACTTGTCGCGGAACGCCTTGGTCCAGGCCTCGGCCTCGGCGTTGCCGATCTCCGGCGCGATGTTCTCGTTGAACGCCATCACCGAGCGCACCTTGCCGTCGCCGCCCGGGCCGATCGCCACCGCGCCACCCGCCAGGTGGGCGTACATGGTGTAGTAGCGCAGATCGACACCGGCATCGATGCCCGCCTTGATCAGCAGGTTCATGTCGGGGCCCCAGTTGCCGGTGATCAACGCCTGCGCGCCCGACGACTTGATCTTGCTGATGTAAGGCGCGAAGTCCTTGACCTTGCCCAGCGGGATCAGCTCGTCGCCGACGACCTGCACGTCGGGACGCAGCTTGGCGAGGAACGCCTTGACGTCACGCTGCACCGACTGGCCGAACAGGTAGTCCTGGTTCAGCAGGTAGACCTTGGTGACCTCCTTGGGCAGCGCGCGCGCCATCACCTCGGCCTTCATCGCCACGTGGACGTCGAAGCGGAAGTGCCAGAAGCTGCACTTCTCGTTGGTCAGCTCCGTCGCGACCGCGCCGCAATTGATATAGATGATGCGGTTGTCCGGGTTGCGCGCGTTGTGCTTGTCGACCGCCTCGATCAGCGCCGCGGCGATATTGGAGCCGCTGCAATGCATGATGAAGGGCATGTTCTGGTCGGTCGCGCTCTTCAGCCCGAGCAGCGCGTCCGCCGGGTTGGACTTGTTGTCGAACGGAACCAGCTCGAACTTGCGGCCCAGCGCACCGCCCTTCGAGTTGATGTAGTCGAGGATGTACTGCATCTGCTTGAGGTTGGCGTCGCCGACCTGGGCGAACGGACCCGACAGCGGATCGGTGTACAGGATCTTGATCGTGCCTTGCGCGAACGCCCCGCCGAGCGACGCGATCAGGCTCATCAGCGCGCCGGCCAGGATGGCGGCGATACGCATACCCGGAGTCCTGCTCATGACGTTTCCTCCACGCTCGAGACTTTTCGATTGTCTTTGTCGGCCGCGTCCCGGCGCGCCCGTTGTCGCGAGAGTGCGACGATGCTAGGCGCTCACCTCCGGGCTGTCGAGCCGCCCGGTTGTTGCCGCCGCGCCGGATCGCGGCTACCGTCATGTTCCTGTCTCCCCGACCTGCCCCCTCCGGATCGGGTAAATCGATGAAGAAGATCAGCAACCACACCGCCCTTCGCATCGCACTGGCGATCGCGCCCTCGCTCGGCGTCACTCTGCCCGCCATCGCGCAGCAGAACGACGGTGGCGTCACCGTCTTTCGCGGCGCACCGCCACGCGAAAATGCGCCCGTCAGCCCGCCCGGTACGACCGCGCCCGTCAGCCCGCGCGTGATTACCACGCAGCCCGACGGCGGCGCCGCTGCACCGCCGCGTGGCGCGATTCCCGGCGGACCGATGCGGCCCGGCGAGCGCCCGACGACGATGGCGCCGCGCAACGCCGACGCGGCCGCTCAGCTCGTCGGCCTGGCGCGTCCGCTGCCCGCCGAAGCCGCCGCCGGCTTCGCCGCCATTCTCAAGGCGCTCGACGAAACACGGCTGACCGACGCGCGCGAGCACGCGCGCGCCATGGGCAATCCGCTGATCGCGAAGTACGTCGACTGGTCGATCCTGCGTCATCCCCGCGGCACCGAAAGCTTCGCCACCGCCGTCGCCTTCCTGCGCGGCAATCCGGATTGGCCCGACGACGCGCCGATCCGCCGGCAGGTCGAGGATCGACTGGGCGGCGACACGCCGCCGGCCGAGGTCATGGCCTTCTTCAAGGCCTTCCCACCGCTGACCAGCGTCGGTCATATGCGCCGTATCGAGGCAGCCGAGGCCGCGGCGCCGAGCGAGGTGGCGGCGCTGGCGCGCGACAGCTGGCACAACGCCACCTTCCGCCAGCAGGACGAGGCCGCGTTCCTGGCCCGCTTCGGCACGCACCTGCGACCCGCCGATCACTTCACGCGCTTCGACCGCCTGCTGCGCGAGGGCAAGGACAAGGTGGCGCGCGAGCTGTTGCCGCGCCTGTCGCCGGCCGACAAGGCGGTCGCCGAGGCGCGGCTGGCGATGGCGACGCGCGCGCCGGAAGTCCAGACCATGCTGCGCGCCGTCCCGGCCGATCGTCAGGCCGACCCGCGTCTGTCCTTGGAGCACGTGCGCTGGCTGCGCCGCACCAACGACCAGGCTGGCGCGCGCCAGGCGCTGCTGAACCTCAGCCCGACCATCCAGCAGGATGAGGATTGGTGGACCGAGCGCCAGTACCACGCGCGCGAAGCGCTGCAAGCCGGCCGCGCCGAGGAAGCCTACAAGCTCATCGTCGGTCACAGGCTCAGGCGCGGCACCGGCTTCGCCGAGGCCGAGTTCATGGCCGGCTGGATCGCGCTGCGCTGGTTGAAACGACCGGACGACGCGCTCAAGCATTTCAAGACGCTCGACGACGGCGTTTCGGCGCCGATCTCCAAGAGCCGCGCCGCCTATTGGCTGGGCCGCGCGCACGAGGCGGCGCAGCGCCCGCTGGAAGCCGCCAGCGCCTATGAGCGCGCCGCGCAGCACGGCCATACCTATTACGGCCAGCTCGCCGCCAAGCGCCTGCCCAACCGCGCGCCGGCGATGCCCAGCGACCCGCAGGCGACGCCGGCGGAGCGCGACGGCATCGAGAAGCGCGAGATCGTCACCATCGCGCGCTGGCTGGCGCAAACGGGCGACGACGAACGCGCCCGGCCATTCTTACTGCGGGTCGGCCGCATCGCCCAAAGCGCCGGCGAGCTGGCTTTGAGCGCCGCCTTCGCCATCGAGGCGGGCCGCCCCGACATCGCCGTGTCGATCTCGCGCCGCGCCGTCGAAAGCGGCGTGGCGCTCTACGAGGCGGCTTTTCCCGTCGTCGACATGGGCGGCACCGGCTCGATCGAGCGCGCGCTGGTCCTCGGGCTGACGCGGCAGGAGAGCAACTTCCAGACCGGCGTGTCCTCGCCGGCCGGCGCGCTCGGCCTGATGCAGCTCATGCCCGACACGGCGCGCGCCATGGCGACCAAGACCAGGCAACCCTTCGACCTCGCGCGCCTGACCAGCGATCCGGCCTACAACACCTCGCTGGGCACGCAGTATCTCGCCGACATGCTGGAGAAGTTCGGCGGCTCCTACGAGCTGGCGCTGTCGGCCTACAACGCCGGGCCCAACCGTACGGCGCGCTGGCTCGAGAGTATCGGCGATCCGCGCAACGGCGCCATCGACATGATTGACTGGGTTGAGCTGATCCCGTTCCGCGAGACACGCAACTACGTGCAGCGGGTGATGGAGGCGGTGGTGGTCTATCGCGACCGCCTCAACGGGCCGTTCCGCGCCGTGCCGGCGCCGAAGCGCTGAGCGCGCGGCGATGAAAGACATCAAGGTCTGCGTGTTCGACGCCTACGGCACGCTGTTCGACTTCAACTCGGCGGTGGCGCGCCATCGCGCCGAGATCGGCCCGCAGGCCGACCGCCTGGCGCAGATGTGGCGCGAGAAGCAGATCGGCTACACCTGGGCGCGCAGCCTGATGGGCAAGTACGCGCCCTTCTGGCAGGTCACCGGCGAGGCGCTGGCCCATTGCCTGCAAGCCTGCGACCTGCCGCGCGACGGCGCGCTGCAAGAGAAGCTGATGCGGGCCTACCTCGTGCTCGATCCCTTCCCTGAAGTGCGCTCGACCCTCGACGCGCTGCACGCCGCCGAGATGCCGCTGGCGATCCTCTCCAATGGCAATCCCGAGATGCTCGAAGCCGTCGTGCGCAACACGGGGCTGGCCGAGTACTTCAACGCGCTGCTCAGCGTTGAGGCCGTGGGAATCTTCAAGCCCGATCCGCGCGTCTATCGCCTGGTCACCGACCATTTCTCTGTCGCGCCCGCCGACGTGTGCTTCCTGTCGTCCAACGGGTGGGACGCGCACGGCGCGGCCAGCTTCGGCTTCCGCACGCTGTGGGTGAATCGCGCCGGCGCCGCCCCGGAAGGATTACCCGGCACGCCGTCGGGCGAGTTGCGCTCGCTCGCCGAGCTGCCGACGCTGGTATTGCCGTAGCGTCTTTGAGACCGCCGGCTCTTCCTTTGACGCGCATCGATCAGCGCATGTGCTCCCAGAGTTCGCGTTCACGCTCGTGCGAGTCGACCTCCAATCCCGCGAAATCGCCGCGAGAGACCACGCCCACGACCCGGCCGCCTTTCACCATTGGCAGATGGCGGAACCCGCCATCCCACATGAGTCGCAACGCGTCGAGGGCAGTCTGCTCCGGCGACAGGGTCAGCGGATCGCGTGTCATCACGTCGGCAAGCCGGGTGGCGGCTGCATCCCGTCCATTCGCCAGGACACGGCTCACCGCATCACGCCCCGTGAAGATGCCAACCAGCCGGCCAGCCTTGTCGACCACAGCGACGGAACCGCAGCGTCGTTCGCTCATGCGGCGGCACGCCTCGATCACCGACGTGAAGTCGGCGAGCACTAGCGGGTCCTGATCCAGCGTGACATCCGAAAGTTTTCTCATCAAAGGCAGTATAGGCGGTTCCGCGCGCCCCGATTTGATTTGCCTCAACCGGGGGCTGAGATCGCTTCGCGGAAGTGGACGCCGCGGTAGATGGGACCTCCGCGCGCCAGCCTGTTGCAATGCTTCAACTGGGTAATGCGGGTTTAGACTTTGCGGTTCTGCGCGTTCCAGTGGCGCTCGAGGTTGGCGATCAGCGCTGGGCTGAAATGGCAGAGCGCCTGCTCGCGCGCGTAGACGGCGGCGTAGCGGCGGAAGGTGTCGAGCGGCTCGAGGCCGACGCGGAAGGCCACGCGATTGCTGCGCGCGCTGACCATGCCGGAGCTGGTCAACCCCTGCACCGCTTCCTCCACCGCCGCCTCGATGTCCTGCGACGGCGCGAGCTTGTCGATAATCATCCGGCCTTCCGGACTGTCACATTCCAATCGCTTCTCGTACATGATCGCCTGGCGCGCGACGCGATCGCCGACGAAGCGCGGCAGGCGCAGATTGGCCATGCCGGGGATGATGCCTTCCTTGCGCGCCGGCAGGGTCATGTAGGTGTCGGCACCGGCGATGTTGTAGTCGCAGACCAGCAACACCTGGCAGCCACCGCCAATGGCGAAGGTGTCGACCTGGCTGATCCAGACCTTCTCCTTGGTGTCGCCGCTGGCCTCGTCGGGGCCGATGTCGGGCCGCGCCAGCCCGCGCATCGCCTTGTTCACCCAGCCGAGGTCGCGCCAGAGGTACCAGATGTAATCGATCTTGCCGTAGTAGAGATGCGTGAGGTTGATGCCGGCGTTGAAGATGCGGCGGCCTTTGTACTTCGGGTGCTCGACATAGTCGCCGCGCAGCACGCAGACCTGGGTCTGCGGATCGAGCAGCGCCAGGTCGACCGCGATCTCCATCGGCGCCATGGTCGCGGCGTCCTCGGCGTTGAGGTAGCGCGGGTTGTGCAAGGTGACGTACGAGGCCTTGCCGCGCCGCTCGACGGTGGCGAACTCCAGGTCGGCCTTGCCGTCGCGGTCGTAGGCGGCGAAGCGCTCCAGCGAATCCGCGCGCGGCAGCAGCATGGCGTGGCAGAGATGCGTGCCGGTATCGGCGCGCGCCAGCACGGCGTGGCACAGGATGCCCTGGTCGATCTCGACGCCGTCCTTGTCGCCCTGCTTGCCCGCGCGCTCGGCTTCGACCTCGGCCTCTGTCGGGCATAGGCCGGGCACGAGAGCGGCCGCGTCGTAGATCAGCCGCTCGACACGCACGAATTTGCGCCTGCGGTCGGTGAGCCGGTCGTAGACCTCGGCGATGTGCGCGGCGGTGAACACCCGCCGGCTCTCGCGCGCGGCCTCCAGCAACGCGGCGGCGGCTTCCTGCTGTGCCGCGTTGCGGTCAGGCTTGCGCGGCAGCATGGCGCGCAATTCGCGTTCCAGGCGCCAGAACTGGCTGAAACGCGCCACGTCCTCCGCATAGCCGCCCGCCGCCGCAGGTCGCGCGGCCGTCCAGGCCCGCACGCGCGCCTCGTCAAGTCCGGCAGCCAGCAACGTCCGCATCATGAATCCTCCACTCGTGGCGACGATCACACCGGCCCGGCGTGGCATGGTCAAGCGTCGCGCTGCTATGGTGGGCGCCCACACCTCAGAGTTCGACCATGGACATCCCCTCGCCCGTCTACGCCGATGTCGAAGCCGCCGCGCGCCGTCTCGCCGGCGCGGCGATCCGCACGCCCCTGCTGGACAACCCGCGCGTCAACGATCGGCTGGGCGGTCGGCTGCTGATCAAGGCCGAAACCCTGCAGCGCACCGGCTCGTTCAAGTTCCGCGGCGCCTACAACTTCATCGCCCAGCTCTCGCCCGCGCAACGCAGGGCCGGGATCGTCGCCTGGTCCTCGGGCAACCACGCCCAGGGCGTCGCCGAGGCGGCGCGCATCCTGGGTACGCCGGCGATCATCGTGATGCCGAGCGACGCGCCGTCGATAAAAGTCGCAAATACCAGGGCCAGCGGCGCCACGGTGATCAGCTACGACCGCGTCAAGGACGACCGCGAGGCGATCGCCCGCGACCTCGCCAGCCGAGAGGGCCGCACGCCGATCCCGCCCTACGACCATCCCTGGATCATCGCCGGCCAGGGCACGACGGGCATCGAGGCGGTCGAGCAGGCGCGCGAGATCGGCGTCACGCTCGACGCGATCATCGCGCCCTGCAGCGGCGGCGGCTTGTCGACCGGCGTGGCCACCGCGGTGAAGCATCTCAGCCCGTCGACCGAGTGCTACGCCGGCGAGCCGGCTGGTTTCGACGACTTGGCGCGCTCGCTGGCCGCCGGCGAGATCAGGCGCAACGACAAGCTCGTCGGTTCTTTCTGTGACGCGCTGCTGGCGCCGGAGCCAGGCAAGATCACGTTTCCGATCGCCAAACGCCTGCTGTCGGGCAGCATCGCAGTGAGCGACGACGAAGTCGCCGAGGCGATTGAGCTGGCCTTCCGCGAGCTCAAGCTGGTGGTCGAGCCTGGCGGCGCGGTCGGGTTGGCCGCGGTGCTGACAGGGCGGCTGCCGGCCCGCGGGCGGACGATCTGTGTTATCTGTTCCGGCGGCAATGTCGACGGCGCGACCTTCTGCGAGGCGCTGGCGACGGCGCTTCGGCGCGCGGCGTGAACGCGCGCGAAATTCTCGCCAAGGGCGCCGCCGGCCGGCGCAGCGCCGACATGCGGATGGCCGTCACGGTCTGCCTCGCCGCCGCCGCTGCCAGCTTCATCTTCGGCTACACCCGCCCGGACCGAGGTATCGCCCTCTGGGCCGGTCTGCAGGGCGTCGTCAACGCGCTCCTGGCCTCCGTGCCGCTGATCGTGTTCGAGATCAAGGGGCGCCCGGGAGGCGCACTGTCCTGGCTGCGGCGATTGCCGTTCGTGTGGTTCTTCGCGATCAAGGTCGCCGTCTACCTGGTCGTCTTCGTCGCCACGATCGTCGTCGCGCGCGGCCTGTTCGCCGGCCTGCTGCCGCAACCCACCGGCTTCAGCGAGAGCTTCCGAGAGATCCTGATCTTCGCCAGCCTGATATCGGTGGTGATCAACCTGGTGATCGAGATCGGCGCGCTCGTCGGCTTCGCCACCTTGCGGCGACTGTTGACCGGCCGCTACTTCCGGCCGCGCCGCGAGGAGCTGATTTTCGCCGTCATCGACATGGTGGGCTCGACCGGCGCCGCCGAACGCCTGGGCGATCTGGAGTTCCACGCCCTGCTCAACGCGTTCTTCGCCGACATCGGCGACGCCGCGAACGACTACGGCGCGGAGATCCACAAATACGTCGGCGACGAGGCGATCCTGTCCTGGTCGATCTCGCAAGGGCTCCGGGAAAGCCGCGCCGTGCTCTGCGTGTTCGCCGCCGCCCAGGGCATCGAGCGGCGCGGCGACTGGTATCGCGCCCGCTTCGGGATCGCGCCGACATTCCGCGCCGCGCTGCATGTCGGCGGCGTCGCCGCCGGCGAGATCGGCCAGCAGCGGCGCGAGATCGCCTATGTCGGCGACACGCTCAACACCGCGTCGCGCCTGCTCGACGCCGCACGCGAATCGGGACGCGATGTCGTGGTCTCGCAGGCTCTGCTCGATCGGCTGTCACTGCCTGAAGGGCTCGCCGCCGAGGCGCTGCCGCCGGCGGATGCCGCGGGCAAGCGCGAGAAGGTGCCGCTGGCGGCGCTGACCCTGACCTGAAGGCTACGTCCCCGCCTCGATGCCCGACGGCGGCAGGGTGAGGCGGAAGAGCGCGCCGCCCATGGCGCTGCGCGCGACCTCGACTCTGCCGCCATGCTGCAGCGCGACTTCGTGCACGATCGCCAATCCCAGACCGGCGCCGCCACCACGATCCTGACCACGCCAGAAGCGCTCGAAGATGTGGCGCTGCGCCTCGGTCGTCACGCCGGGGCCCGCGTCGTGCACCTCCAGCCGCACGTCGCCGGACTCGCCCTCGACGACGACGTTCACCGACTGGCCGCTCGGCGTATAGCGCAGCGCGTTCTCGACCAGGTTACGCGCGGCGGCGGCCAGCATCTCGGCGTTGCCGACGACGCGCACCGGCGTGTCCGGCGCCTGCAGCGACAGCTGCTTGCCGGCGGCGACGGCCAGCGGCGCCAGGCGCGCCACGACGTCGCCCGCCACCTCGGTGAGGTCGACCTGGTCCTTGGCGATCGGCAGGCGCGAATCCAGCCGCGACACCGCCAGCAGCTGCTCGATGATGCGGCTCATGCGCTCGACATCGGCGCGGATGGCGTCGGCCATGCCGCGGTCTTCCAGCGTGTCCAGCCGCGCGCGCAGCACAGCCAACGGCGTGCGCAGCTCGTGCGCGGCGTTGGCGGTGAAGCGACGCTGCTCGGCGAAGCCCAACGCCAGTCGATCGAAGGCCTTGTTGACCGCGTCGACCAGCGGGCGGATCTCGGCTGGCACGGCGGTCTCCAACCGCGTTTCGGGTCGCGAGGCGTCGACAAGATTGGCCTGCTCGGCCGCACGCGTCACCGGCCGCAGCGAGCTGCGCACGGTCCACAGCGCGATCGCCATGATGATCACAAAGATCGGCGCGATCACCGGCAGCACCTCGGGGAAAACCGAGGTCAGGATCCAGTGGCCGAGGTCGTCATGCAGTGGCTCGGGGCGCATGACGGCGACGCGCAGCGGGCCGACACCGCGCACCTCGCGCGTCACCAGCGCCAGCTCGTGACGCGCGACGCTGGCCATGCCCGGCGGCGCGTCGATCACCAAATAGGGCAGCCGCCACGCCGTGGATGGCTCGATCGGCAACAGCGCGCCGGTGCCGGTCGGTGAATCCATGACGGTGCGGCCGGTGCGTGGATCGAGGACGAAAACCCGAAGACCTTCAACGGCGTCGAGCTCGCGCCGTGTGCGGTCGGTGAACTTCAGCTCTACGGTGCCGTCGGGCAGCCGGCGCGCGTCGCGCGCCACGATCGTGGCGATGTCGCCCAGCTCGTCGTCGGCGAAGACATCGCGCGCGTCCCACAGCCAGTAGACATAAAGGGCTGTCAGGCAGACGACCGACAAGCCCGCGAGCAGCAGGAAATTCCTGAGCAGCCGCTTGCTGATCGAGATCGTCCGCTGCGCCGTCACGCCCTCACCACACGTTCGTCCGGCGGCGAGGATAATCCCAAACGGCCTACACCGTCTCGACCGGCTTCTCGGCCGTGAGCATGTAGCCGACGCCGCGGATCGTATGGATGGCGACGCTGGCGCCGGCGCCGACCAGCCGCTTGCGCAGGCGCGAGACGCTGGCCTCCATGGCGTTGGAATCGACCTCGTCGTCGAAGCCATAGAGGCCGTTCTCGATCGAGCGGCGGGTGACGACCTGGCCGACCCGGCGCATCAACAGCTCGAGCAGGGTGAGCTCGCGGCGCGGCAGCGTCAGCGCGGCGCCCTCGACGGCGACGGCGCTGGTCGTGGCGTCGAACTCGAGGTTGCCGGCGCGCAGCCGCATGCCGAGCGCGCCGTTGGGCCGTCGCAGGATGGCGCGCAGACGGGCCAGCAGCTCGGCCATGGCGTAGGGCTTGCCGATATAGTCGTCGGCGCCGACGTTGAGCCCGGCGACCCGCTCGTCGAGCGCGTCGCGCGCGGTGGTGACGATCACCGGTGTCGGATCGTTGGCCCGACGCCAATCGCGCAACAGATCGAGCCCGTCGCCATCGGGCAGCGCCAGGTCGAGCAGCACCACGTCGTAGCGCACGGCCGCGACGGCGGCGCGCGCCTCATCGACCGAGCCGGCGGTATCGACGGCGAAGCCCTCGCGCGCGAGGCTAGTGCGGACGAGGTCGGCCAGTTCGGACTGGTCTTCGACGATCAGGAGACGCATGGAATGCTCCACTTGGGCCGACGAGCGCAGCCGGCAAACTACCCAGTGGTGGCTTGCGCCGTCGCATCGGACAACTGGTCCATGTCAGCTACTTCACCTGCCTATCTTGGATTCTCGACGGAATCCTGACGGAACGATGATCACATTGCAGATATTCACAAATATTCGACCTGCAAAAACAAACAATAACAACATAATTTTGTGTAAATGATACTTTATATCATAACACCATGTATATTGCGTCAGAGCCATAACTCGCGAGGCTACCTTCGGCAGAGGCGGCGAAGAATCCTCGGCTCGACCAGAAGTCGATCGAGTCATTAATCGCCGTCAACGCCAGACGCGTGAAGCCGTGATCCTTCGCGATCGCCGCCAGAATCTCGACTACGGCCGCGCCCAGCCCTGCGCCACGAGCATCGGGCAGCAAGGCGACGTCGTGAATATAGAGACAATTCGCGTTGTCGGGCAGCGCACCCAGCATGGTGTCGAGCGGAGGCGGCCGGCCGATGACGCCGGGGTGGGCGATCGCATAGCCGATCGCCATGCCGCCGCGCGACGCGATCAGGCAGCCGGCGGGAAACAGCCGCAGCCGTTCCACCGGCACCGCCTCGCTTTCGGGATACCCGGGATGCACGATCGCGCTGATACGCTCGACATCGGGCAAATCGCCGGCGCGCATCGGCCGCCACGCCGGCACCGCCATGTCAGTTGGGACGCCGATTGGCGGTGACCAGGCGGTACATGCCCTCGACATTGAGCGCACCCATCTGCTGGAAGCCGCCCCAGTCCTTGTACTTGGAGATGTCAACCAGCGCCTTGGTCTCCTCCAGCGTCTTGCCGGCGCGCACCGCCGCCAGCACCTGGTTGCGCAGGTCTTCCATGTAGCCGCGGAAAGCGGTGACGTTCTTCTTGTCGCCCAGCGCGCCATGGCCCGGCGCGAGAATGTCGAACTCCATCGCCTCGACGCGCTTCAGCGACTCGATCCACTCCTCGAGATAGGCGTCGGGCCAGTCGCGGAAGCCCAGCGAGTTCACCGGGATGAAGTCGACCGCGAAGATCAGCTTCTCCGCCGGCAGGCGCATGACGATCGAATTGTTGGAGTGGTTGCGCCCGACATAGTGCAGCTCCAGCTTGGTGCCGCCCAGATCGATGTCGAGCCGCTCGGTGAAGGTCACCGTCGGCACGGCGGTGGGCCGCTTCTCGCCGACGATGACCGTGCGCGCGTTGGCGTGCGCCACGATGACGGCGGTATCGGCGAAGACCTCACCGCCGGAGATGTGGTCGGCGTGGTCGTGGCTATAGACCACGTACTTCACGGCCTTGTCGGGGAAGCGCGTCTTGAGCTCACCCTTGAGCCACTCCGCCGTCGATTTGTTGATCGGATCGGTGGTGATGATGCCATCCGATGTGACGATGAAGATCGAATAATGGTTGTTGTTGCGGAAGCGATAGACCTCGCCGGCGATCTTGCTGATCTCGCGCACCGGATTGGCGGCCGACGGCAGCGCCTGCCCCGCCGTCTGCGCCGACGCCGGAGACAAGGCCCCGACAAGCGTCGCGATCGCGAACGCCACACCCAAGAGCTTCATTTTCTCCTCCCTCGCGGACGTGCAGCCGATTCACCAACACCGGGCCGGTCCATTCCTTCCATCACGCGCCCGCGCGTTTGACCATCGCCTGCAGCAGGATCTGACAGCCGGCCGCGATGTCCTCCTTGCGCGCATCCTCGATCTCGTTGTGGCTGATGCCGTCCTTGCAGGGCACGAAGATCATGCCGGTGGGCGCCACCTTTGCCACGTAACAGGCGTCGTGGCCGGCGCCGCTGACGATGTCCATATGCGCCATGCCAGCGCGCTCTGCCGCCGAGCGCACGGCCTCGACGCACTTCGCGTCGAACGGCGTGGGCGGGAAGTACCAGATCTGCTCGATGCCGAGCTCGAGGCGATGCTCGGCGGCGATGCGCGCGGCGCTCGCGCGCATCTCGGCGTCCATCTCGGCGAGCTGCTTGTCGTCGGGATGACGGAAATCCAAGGTCATGAACACGCGGCCGGGAATCGTGTTGCGCGACTGCGGTTTGCTCTCGATCACGCCCACCGTGGCGCGCCCGTCCGGTCGCGACCCGATGCGCCGCGCCTCGGCGACCAGCAAGGAGGCGCCGAGCAGCGCGTCGCGGCGGCCCTCAATCGGCGTCGTGCCGGCGTGGCTTTCCATGCCGGTCCAGTTGATCTCATACCAACGCTGGCCCTGCGCCGCAGTCACTACGCCGATGGTGCGCTGCTCGCGTTCGAGGATCGGCCCCTGCTCGATATGCGCCTCGAAGAACGCGCCGACCGGCCGGCCGCCCACCGCCTCCTTGCCGTCGTAACCGATCTTCTTGAGCGCCTCGCCGAAGGTGACGCCCTCGGGATCGGTGCGCGACAGCGCGTAGTCGACGCTGAACACGCCGCCGAACACGCCCGAGGCCACCATCGCCGGCGCGAAACGGCAGCCTTCCTCGTTGGTCCAGACCGCGACCTCGACCGGCGCTTCGGTCTCGTAAGCGGCGTCGTTGAGCGCGCGCACGACCTCCAGTCCCGCGAGCACGCCGTAGCAGCCGTCGAACTTGCCGCCGGTTGGCTGGGTATCGAGGTGGCTGCCGGTCATGATCGGCGGCCGACTCATGTCGCGGCCTGGCCTACGCGCAAAGATGTTGCCGACCTGGTCGACGCGGATCTCGCAGCCGGCCTCGCGGCACCAGCGCACGAACAGGTCGCGGCCCTGGCGATCGAGATCGGTGAGCGCGATACGACAGACACCACCTTTGTCGGTGCCGCCGATGCGCGCCATCTCCATCAGGCTGTCCCACAGCCGGTCGGCGTTGATCCTGAGATTGCCGCTATCCATCCCGCTCATGCGCGCTCTCCTTCGCCGGTGGACCGTAGTCGAAAGCGGCCCGGCATGCTGGAGAAATTCAGCCAAGCCCCGTCCGCGACGCATATCGGTCTCGCCGCATGATCGCTTGCGGTCAGGCGCCGCAACCCATCAGCTTAGGCGTCCGCGCAAGCCAAGGATGAAGGACGGGATGCTGCCGCTTCAGGGGATTCTGGTTCTCGATTTGACGCAGGTGATCGCCGGGCCCACCGCCGGCCAGATCCTGGGCGACATGGGCGCCAACGTCATCAAGGTCGAGCCGCTGAGCGGCGATCACTTCCGCCCGCAATTCGGCGGCGCCTGGGTGCCGGGCATGAACCGCAACAAGCGTGGCCTGGCGATCGACCTGAAATCCGAGGGCGGCAAGGAGGTCCTGCGCCGGCTGGTGAAGAAGGCCGATGTGTTCATGGAGGCCTTCGTCCCTGGTGTGATTGCCTCGCTGGACTTCGGCTACGACACCGTGCACGCGCTCAACCCGCGCCTCGTCTATCTCTCGATCTCCGGCTACGGCCAGACCGGTCCCTACAGCGAACGACCGGGCTACGATCCCTGTATCCAGGCCGAGGTCGGGATCATGGAAGCGACGGGCGAGATGGATGGCCCGCCGGCACGGGTCGGCGCCGCGCCCGTCGACCAGATGACCGGCTCCTATGGCGCGCTGGGCGTCGCCATGGCGCTGCTGCAGCGCCACCATACCGGCCGTGGCCAGCACATCGACCTGGCGCTGTACGATGTCGGCGTGCAGATCATGAGCCACTGGCTGACCAATCTCGGCCACACCGGCGAGGATCCCAGGCGCATGGGCGCCTCGCACACACTGATCGTGCCATTGCGCAACTTCGATACGAAGACCGGCCCGATCTACGTCGCCTGCACCAACGACTCGTTCTGGCAGCGACTCGTGGCGGCGCTGGACATCGCCGAGATCGGCGCCGACCCGCGCTTCGCCAGCAACAAGCTGCGCCTCGCCAACCGCGCCGATCTCGAGCCGCTGCTGGAGGCGGTGTTCGCCGCGCAGACGCGCGAGGTGCTGCTGAAGAAGCTGGTCGACGCCGGCGTGCCTTGCGCGGCGGTGAAGACGGTCAGCGAGATGGTGCGCGATCCGCATGCGCGGGCGCGCGGCAGTGTGCTGAGCATGGACTATCCCGGCATCGGCACGGTGATGGCCGCCAACAACCCGCTGCGCCTGTCTGACGCGCCGCTGGCGGTGCATCGCCTGGCGCCGCGCCTCGGTGAGCACACGCGCGAGCTGATGCGCGACGTCGGCTACGGCGACGACGAGATCGCCGCGCTGGCCAGAGCCAACGCGATCAAGATCCACGAGGGAGAGACGTCATGAGGGAACGGGGAATCGCCGCGGTCCGCGAGAAGCTCGCCAAGCTGCCGCGTTCGGCCGAGCAGACGCTGGAAGAGGTGCGCACGATCTACGACAAGGCGACCCGCGCCTTTCCGCTGCCGGCCGATATCGCGCGTGAGGACGTCACCCTGGGCGGCGTGCCCGCCGAGCGCCTGACGCCACAACAGGCGCGCAAGGACCAGGCGCTGATCTATCTGCATGGCGGCGGTTACGGCACCGGCTCGCCGCGCTCGCATCGCCATCTCGCCGGCGACATCGCCAAGCGCGCCGGCGTGGTCGCGCTAGTGCCGGAGTATCGGCTGGCGCCAGAGAACCCCTTCCCGGCCGCCGTCGACGACGCACTGGCCGTCTACCGCGACACGCTCAAGCAATTCGCGCCCGGCCGCATCGCCATCGCCGGCGACTCCGCCGGCGGTGGCCTCACCGTCGCCGTGCTGCTGGCCGCGCGTGACGCCGGGCTGCCGATGCCGGCGGCGGCGATCTGCATCTCGCCGTGGACCGACATGACCGCGAGCGGCGCCAGCTACAGTGAGCGCGCCGCGGCCGATCCGTTGGTCACCATGGACGGATTGGTGCGCTGGCGTCAGTTCTACATTGCTGACGGCGATCGCCGCGCCCCGCTCGCCTCACCGGCGCATGCCGACCTCAAGGGCCTGCCGCCGCTCTTGATCCAGGTCGGCGGCGACGAGATCCTGCTCGACGATGCCCGCCTGCTCGCCGACAAGGCGCGCGCCGTCGGCATCGACACCGTGCTCGAGGTCTGGCCGCAGATGATCCATGTCTGGCACTGGTACTGGCCGATGCTCGACGAAGGCGAGCGCGCCAACGCCGCGATCGCCAAGTTCATGCGCGACCGTCTCGCCGCCTGATGGCGTTCGCTTCTCTGTCATTCCGAGCGCAGCGAGGAATCCAGAGTGTCTTCCTGGGACCGCCGGCGTCTCGCCGGCTCTTAAAGATGCCGGCGAGACGCCGGCGGTCCCAAAGAGATCCCTCGCTGCGCTCGGGATGACAAACTGGCCCTAATCGCCACCGTATCCGGCGATCACGATCACGGTGAGCGACTCGGGCAGTTCAGTTTTCACGAGGTCGAGTGTGCGGCTGGTGGGGCGCACGAGCTCGTAATTGCCCTGGCCGAGATAGCCGAGGAAGCGGTCGAGCGAGCTTGGCCCCCAGTAGTGCATGGGCAGCACGATGCGTGGCTGGATCTGCCTGACCACGTCGGCCATGTAGGGCTGGCCCATGGTGTAGCCGCCGTCGATCGGCACCATCAGCACATCGATGCGGCCGAGATCCTCGAGATGCTCCGGTGTCAGGCGATGATGCAGGTGACCGAGATGCGCCACGCACAGGTCGCCGACGCGGAAGACGAAGATCGAGTTGCCGCTGAAGCGCGTGCTGCCGTCGCCCCATTCGCGCACGTTGGTCGGCACGTTGAAGACCTGCAGGTCCTTCATTGTCACGTTGTGGCGCGCTTCGACGCGGCCCTGCGCCCAGCCGCGCAGCACATGGGTCACGCCGGGCTCGATGTCGTCGGTGAAATGCGTGGAATGCGCGTTGTTCATCGTCACGATGTCGGGGCGCTTTCCGTAGCCGTTGTAGCCGTTGTAGTCGGTGATGGCGCGCACGCTCTGCGGCGTCTCGATCAGGAAGCTGGCGTGACCGACAAAGGTCACGCGCATGGCGCTGACCACCTTCTCCTGCGCCACCGTGAAATTCGCCTGAAGCACGCCGGGCCGCCACTCGGCCACGTTCTTGTTGCAGCGCGCCTCGGCGGGGAGCGCGCCCAGCATGGCGAGCACGAGGCTCGCCAGCAGAAGCAACGGACGGCGAAGGCTGGTCATGGTCATGGCGCCTCTCCCTGCATCGGCGGCCTCATGGCGATGCAAGACTAGCACCAGCTTCTCAGGCGTGGGGAATACGACCGCCGCCGGGTGACCAGTTTTCCCAGGCGGTGTCCTGGAAGACGATCATGACGTGCTCGGGATCGAGACCGCCCTTCGCCAGACCGGCGATGGCGTCGGCGACGATCTTCCTCTTCACCTTCGGGCTGCGGCCGACGCCGAGCAGGATCTCGACCAGCACGAAATCCTCGCCGCGCGGCGAGGCAAGGTCGGGGAAGCTCGGGTCGAAGCGGAAGTCGTCCGCGTCGAGTTCGAGCACGCGGTGGAAGCGGTCCTGCGGATTGGCGCCCGAGGCGACGAGGGCGGTGTGAACGGCATCGAGAACCGCCGTCTTGAAGGCGGCCGTCTTGGGTTTGCGGACCGTGATAGTGACGAGGGGCATCTGGGGAGAACATCTCCGTTTTCGACGGCTGTTCCCCTAATAACCCAAGAAAATCCTAGCTGTAGATGACATTTCCTACGTACCCACAAGGGGCTGTGGATTGACTCAAAGGGCCAAGAAGACTAGAACAAATACAGAACATTCACTTCGCCAGCACTGCCTTCGAGGGGACCGTGACGGTCATTTTCCCCAGCGCTTTCGCTCCCGCCAACGCCATCCGGTCCGATGCGCCGGTGCTGGTGCTGGATCGTGCCGAACCGGGCCGCGAGGGCGAGCTGCGCCGGCTGCGTGAGACGGTGCGCCGGCTGGAGCGCGGTGGCATCGCCTCGGCCTCCCCCGCCGTGCCGATGGGAGTCCCCGAGATCGACGCCGCGCTGCCCGATGGCGGGCTGGCCAGCGGCGCGCTGCACGAGATCGTGCCCGGCGATGTCGCGCATGACGGCGCCGCCCTAGGCTTCGCCGCCGCGATCCTGGGCCGCTTCGCCCAAGCGCGGCGCGGCCAGATCCTGTGGATCCATCGCAGCGCCGGCGCGCTGACCGCGCCCCCTTACGCCCCCGCCCTCGCCGCCTTCGTCGATCCGGCCCGCGTGATCCTCGCCTCCTCCCGGCGTGTCGAGGACGCGCTGTGGACCATGGAGGAAGGCCTGCGCTGCGGCGCGCTGGCCGCCGTCGTCGGCGAGATCGACAAGGTCGAGCTGGCCGCGACCCGCCGCCTGCAGCTCGCCGCCGAGAAGAGCGGCGTGCCGGCCCTGCTGCTGCGCGCCCTCGACAAGAAGAGCGCGGCGATCTCAGCCGCCGTCACGCGCTGGCGCGTCACCTCGGCGCCGTCGCGCGCGCGCCTCGACGCCGATGGCCAGTCGCTCCAGGACATCGCCGGCCCGCGCTGGCGCCTCGATCTTCTGCGCAATCGCTTCGGCGATCCGGCGCGCACCGACATCCCCTCGTGGCTGGTGGAGTGGACCAATGAAAAGGGTCATCTCGCTGTGGTTTCCGAAACTGTCGGCCGACCGCATGGCGCGCCGGCACAAAGATTGGCTGGCTAAGACCGCCGCCCTGATCGGCTTTCATCAGGGTGGCCCGCGCATCGTCGCGGTCAACGAGCACGCGCGCGCGGCGGGCATCCGCGCCGGCCAGCGTCTGGCCGATGCGCGCACCTTGGTGCCCGATCTCACGACGGCGCACGCCGAGCCCGAAGCCGACCTGAAGCTGCTCGAGACGCTCGCCGGCTGGTGCGAGCGCTACACGCCCTGGGTGGCGATCGATCCGCTGGGCGGCGCGCTGGTCGATTCCGGCGTCGAGATGGACGAAGCGGCGCGGAGTGTCGACCGCATGGCGACGGCGAGCTTCGGCGGCGATGGCGGGCTGATGCTCGACGTCACCGGCTGCGGTCATCTCTTCGGCCCCGGCATCGAGGGCGAACGCGCCCTGCTCGCCGACCTCACCGCCCGCCTCGCGCGGCATGGATTCACAACACGTGCGGCGATGGCCGACACATCGGGCGCCGCCTGGGCGCTGGCACGTTTTGCCGAGCGGCAAAAAGACCTGCTGGCGCCGGTCGCCGGTCACCGCGCGCTGCTCGCGGCGCTGCCGATCGAGGCGCTGCGTCTCGACTCGACCACCGCCGAGACCTTGCGCCGCCTGGGCTTGCGCCAGATCGGCGACCTCTTGCCCATGCCGCGCGCGCCGCTGGCGCAGCGTTTCGGCGATCTGCTCGTGCGGCGTCTTGACCAGGCGCTGGGTAACGCCGCCGAGACCATCCAGCCGCGCCTGCCGGCGCCGGCCTTCCGCACGCGTCTGGCTTTCGCCGAGCCGATCGGCCGCGCCGAGGATATCGCCGCCGCCACCAGCCGCCTGCTCGCCGCTTTGTGCGGCCAGTTCGAGAAGGCCGGCGTCGGCGCGCGCCGGCTCGAGCTGTCGCTGTTCCGTGTCGACGGCTCGATCGAGCGCACCGCCATCGGCACCGGCCGGCCCAGCCGCGACAACACTCATCTGATGAAGCTATTCCAGGAGCCGCTGGCCCATCTCGATGCCGGCTTCGGCGTCGAGCTGATGATGCTATCGGCCGCCGCCGTCGAGCCGTTCGACACCCAGCAGGTGGCGCTGGCCCAAGCGGTCGGCGGCGAGGTGCTGTTGGCGCAGGGCGGCGGCGAGGCGCCCGCCACGCCCGCGCGCGGCGACGACACCGAGGTGGTGCAGCTCGTCGACCGCCTGACCCAGCGCCTGGGCACCACCAACGTCGTGCGCCTGGCGCCGCGCGCCAGCCACCTGCCCGAGCGCGCCGTGATCGCGCTGCCGGTCGCCAAGCCGGCGGTGCGCGCCGGCCTGTGGACCAAGGTCGCCGCCTACAAGGGCCCGCGCCCGACGCGGCTGCTGGCCCAGCCCGAGGCGATCCAGACCACGGCGCAATTGCCCGACGATCCGCCGCGTCAGTTCAATTGGCGTGGCACACTGCACCGGCTGAAGCGCGTCGAAGGGCCGGAGCGTCTGGTCGACGAATGGTGGCGGGAATCCGTGCCGACGGCCGAGGTCGAGAAAGCCCCGTCGGGTCGCGACTACTACCGCGTCGAGGACGAGGACGGCCAACGCTTCTGGCTCTACCGCGACGGCCCGACCAACGCCCCCGCCGTTCCGCCAGCTTCGCGCTGGTACGTCCATGGCTTTTGCGCGTGACGGCAAAGTGCTATCATAGTGATGGCACTGTTGCCTGGCATGTGAGGCCATCATGACCAACGTCACCATCCGCAACCTGGACACCAAAGTCGTCAAGCGGCTGAAGGCGCGCGCCAAGACAAACAATCGTTCGTTCGAGGCGGAGCTTCGCGACACCCTGACTCGATCCGCCCTTCGGCCTTCGACGGCCGAGCTGCTGGCCGAGGCCGATCGCATCGCGGCCATGACCCCCAAGGGCGTGAAACAGACCGACAGCGTCGTCCTGCTGCGTGAGGATCGTGAACGATGACAGAGCTGGTCATCGATGCCAGCGTCGCCATCAAGTGGCTCGTGCCGGAGGATTTGCGGCAGGAGGCTCTCGCGCTCGTCAGGATGGAATTCGAGCTGATCGCGCCCGACATCCTGATTCCGGAAATCGGCAACATCGCTTGGAAAAAACAGGCGCGCGGGGAAATCGATCTTCAACAAAGCCAGCTGATCGGCAACAGGATCGGCGCCTATTTCCATGAGATCGTTCCATCTGACTCCATGATTTCCAATGCTCTCGACATCGCCATCACGCTGAAGCATCCCATTTATGACTGCTTCTATCTGGCTTGCGCTCGCCAACGTAGAGCGCCTCTCGTAACCGCCGATACTCGTCTCGCCACGCTTGCTCATTCTGTGTCGCCCAGCGTCACGGCTATTCCGTTGCGGGACGCCATACGCGTTCTTGGCCTTTAGGAATGCGCCATGCTCGGGCCGTTCCGCTATGCCGAGTTGCAGGTCACGTCCAACTACAGCTTCCTGCGCGGCGGCTCGCATCCCAAGGAGCTGGTTGGACAGGCGGCCCATTTGGGCCTGACGGCGATCGGCATCACTGACCGCTGCACGCTCGCGGGCGTGGTGCAGGCGCATGTCGCGGCGCGGCACGTCAATAATCAGGGCAGCCGCATCAAGCTGCTGATCGGCTGCCGCATCGACACGCACGATGGCCTGTCGTTGCTGCTCTATCCCACGGACCTGCCCGCTTACAGTCGACTCACGCGGCTGCTGACCCTGGGCAACAGCGTCGCGCCCAAGGGGCAATGCCACCTGACGCGCGACGACCTGGCGCCATACGCCGAGGGACAGATCGCTATCGCCCTGCCGCCGCGCGACATCGACGATCCGGGATTCCCGCACAAGCTGCGCTTCCTGTCTGATGTCTATCGCGAGCGCTGCTTTCTCGCGGGCTCGGTCTCGGCGCGGGGCGACGACGCGCGACGGCTGGCGGCGATCGAGACGCTGGCGCGCCAGCATCGCACGCCGATGGTCGCGACCAACGACGTGCACTACCACGCGCCCGACCGTCGCGCACTGCAGGACGTGGTGACCGCGATCCGGCTGGGCCGCACCGTCGACACGCTCGGTTTCCATCGCTTCGCCAACGCCGAGCGGCACCTGAAATCGCCCGATGAGATGGCGCGGCTGTTCCGGCATTATCCCGCCGCCATCGCGCGCACGGTCGAGATCGCCGATGCCTGCGCCTTCGATCTCGACCAGCCGAAATACGTCTATCCGGCCGAGTGCGAGCCGGGCGAGACGCCGCAGGAAAAGCTGGAGCGGCTGACGTGGAAAGGCGCCGAGTGGCGTTACCGCGGCAGCGTGCCCGACGAGGTGCGCGCACAAATCCACAAGGAGTTCGCGCTGATCCGCGAGCGTGAATACGCCTCCTACTTCCTCACCGTGCACGACATCGTCCAGTACGCGCGATCGAACAACATCCTATGCCAGGGCCGTGGATCGGCCGCCAATTCGGCGGTGTGCTACTGCCTCGGTGTCACGGCCGTCGATCCCAGCCAGCACAAGCTGCTCTTCGCGCGCTTCCTGTCGAGCAACCGCAACGAGCCACCCGATATCGACGTCGATTTCGAGCATGAGCGGCGCGAGGAAGTCATACAATGGATCTACGGCAAGTACGGCCGCGAACGCGCCGGCCTCGCCGCGACCGTCATCGCCTATCGCAGCCGTAGCGCCATCCGCGATGTCGGCAAGGCGATGGGCCTGTCTTCCGACACGCTGGGCATCCTCGCCGACACCGTCTGGGGCATGGGCGTCGGCGGCATCGACGAGCAGCACGTCCGCGAGGCCGGCCTCGATCCGCAGGATCGGCGGCTCGCCCTGGCCCTGCAGCTATCCTCGACCTTGATCGATTTCCCCCGGCATCTGTCGCAGCACGTCGGCGGCTTCGTCTTCACCGCCGATCGGCTGGACGCGCTCGTGCCGATCCAGAACGCGGCGATGAAGGACCGCACCGTCGTCGAATGGAACAAGGACGACCTCGATTCGCTGCGCATTCTGAAAGTCGATGTGCTGGCCTTGGGCATGCTGACCTGCATCCGCAAGGCGCTCGATCTGATCCACGCGCTCTATGGCAAGGCCTTCGACCTGGCGACGATCCCGAAGGAAGAGAAGGCGGTCTACGACATGCTGGGCAAGGCCGACTCGCTGGGCGTGTTCCAGGTCGAGAGCCGCGCGCAGATGTCGATGCTGCCCCGGCTGCGGCCGAAGAATTTCTACGACCTCGTGATCGAGGTCGCGATCGTGCGGCCGGGCCCGATCCAGGGCGACATGGTGCATCCGTATTTGCGGCGGCGCGATGGCATCGAGAAACCTGATTACGTGAAGCCGGAGCTGGAGGAAGCGCTCAAGCGCACCTTGGGCGTGCCGCTGTTCCAGGAACAGGCGATGCAGATCGCGATCATCGCCGCCAAGTTCACGGAAGCCGAGGCCGACGGCCTGCGCAAGGCGATGGCGACCTTCCGGCACAATGGCACCATCCACAATTACCGGGAGCGTTTCATCGACGGCATGGTGGCCAACGACTATCCCAGAGATTTCGCCGAACGCTGCTTCAAGCAGATCGAAGGCTTCGGCGAGTACGGTTTCCCGGAAAGCCATGCCGCCAGCTTCGCGCTCCTGGTCTATGCCTCATCGTGGATCAAGTACTACTTCCCCGACGTTTTCGCCTGCGCCCTGCTCAACAGCCAGCCGATGGGCTTCTACGCGCCGGGGCAGATCGTGCGCGATGCGCGCGAGCACGGCATCACCGTGCTGCCGCCCGACATCAACATCAGCGATTGGGACAACACGCTGGAACTGTTGCCACTTACCGCGGCGCTGAAGAAGGATGAACGACGGCAAGGCACGGGAGAAGCATTGCCGGCGCTGTACGCGCTGCGCCTGGGCTTCCGCCAGATCGAGGGCGCGAAGCAGGCGGAGATGGAGGAACTGGTCAGGCAACGCGCGACAGTCTATCGCGACGTGGCCGACCTCTGGCGACGCGGCAAGGTCTCGCGCATGCAGATCGAGGTCCTGGCCCGCGCCGATGCCTTTGGCTCGCTGGGCCTGTCGCGCCGCGACGTGCTGTGGGCGGCCAAGAGCCTGCGGGATGACCGCCTGCCGTTGCTCGATGCCGTCTTGACCACCGATCGCGAACCCAAAGTCGTGCTGCCCACGGCGCTGCTGGGCGAACAGGTGGTCGACGACTACGTCAGCCTGCGCCTGTCGCTGCGCAAGCATCCGCTGGCGCTGCTGCGGCCGCGTCTCGACGTCGGCAAGGTGACGCTGGCATCCCAGCTCGCCACAGCACCGCTCAACAAGGGCATCAGCGTCTGCGGCCTCGTGCTGGTGCGTCAGCGCCCGGGAACCGCCAGCGGCGTGGTGTTCGCCACCCTCGAGGACGAGACCGGCATCGCCAACATCGTCATCTGGCCCAAGGTGTTCGAGCAGCACCGCCGTATCGTGATGACCTCGCGGCTTCTGCTCGTCAAAGGCAGGGTGCAGCGCGAGAAAGAGGTGATCCATCTCGTCGCCGACCGCCTGGAAGATCTGTCGAGCTGGCTCGATGGCCTGGCCGACATCGACGATACCATCGACGCGACACCGCGCGACAAGCGCAGCCAGCGTTCTCCGTCGCCGCCACGCAACCGCTTCCACCACCCGCGCGACTTGGTCGTCTGGACACGCGCCGACGCCGTCAGGCACGGCGAGCCCGAACCACGCGACATCCAACGCGCCCGCGACGCCGAGGCGGCTCGGCCCTATGGCGCCGTACGCCGCATCGGCGCGCGCTCGCGCGACTTCCATTGACGCGGAGGGAGAGAGCGATGCCGCTGCAGTACTCCCTTGGCCTCGAGCCACCAAAACGGCCCACTCCACCCGCTCCAGCGACCTGGACGCCGACCCACCAACCCACCAGCAAGCTGCTGATCCTGGCCAAGCCGGATGAGGAGACCGCCACGCGCATCGCCCGTACCGCGAACGAGATCGCCGCACGCCTTGGATTCGAGGGCAAGCTCGTGCGATCTGACCTCCTGCACTTCACCCTTCATCACATCGGCACCTTCTCCGCGGTACCCCAGTCGATCGTGACCGCCGTGGGCGAGTGCGGAGATGCGATCAGGATGCTTCCCTTCACTGTATCGCTGACCAAGGTGCAGAACTTCCGCCGCAGGAGCGGCATCCCGCTGATCGTGCTATGCGGCGATGATGGCGTCGTCGGTCTGCGGGTCCTCCGCGAGAAGCTGGGCGTCGCGTTGGCGAAGAGGTTCGGTTCTGTCCGCTCCTCATCGTTCGAGCCGCACATGACCTTGTCCTACAGAGCGATGGAAATCTCGGACATATCCATCGCGCCGATCAACTTCACCATCCACGAGTTCGTGCTCGTGAACAGCCTGCAAGGCCAAGGACGCCATGATGTGTTGCTGCGCTGGCGGCTTGGCGCCTGACCATCGCCTTCAGCGCCGCGTCGCCTCCGCGATCAAATCCTGCGCCGCCTCGTCGAGCAATTCGTCGACCGTGTCGTCGCCCATCACGCGCTCGCGGCCGATCTCCAACAGCACCGGCACGGCGAGCGGCGAGACGCGGTCGAGCCTGTGGTAGTCGATCTTGCCCTTGGCGCGGCGCAGCATCTCGCCCAGGCGGCGGATGTCGGCGAGTTGCCAGGCGGCGTCCTGGCGCGTGGCGCGCAAGAGGATGTGGTCGGGCTCGTGCTTGCGCAGCGCGTCGTAGATCAGGTCGGCGCTGAACGTCACTTGGCGCCGCGTCTTCTCCTGGCCGGGATGGCGCCGCTCGATCAGGCCGGCGATCACCGCGACGTTGCGGAACGAGCGCCGGAGCATCGAGCTCTCGTCCATCCACGCCTCGAGGTCGTCGCCCAGCATGTCCTCGTCGAACAGCGTGTCGATCTGCTGCGGCGTCGCCGGCCGCAAACCCCAGATGCCCAGCACGTAGTCGGTGGCGACGAAGCCCAGCGGCCGCAAGCCCATGCGCTCCATGCGCCGCGTCAGCAGCATACCGAGCGTCTGATGCGCGTTGCGGCCCTCGAAGCAGTAGGCGACAAGGAACTGCTTGTTGCCGCGCGGGAAGCCCTCGATCAGCAGCCGGAGCGGATGCGGTAGGGTCGAGCGCAGCTTCTGGATGCGCAGCCATTCTTGCACATCAGGCGGCAGCAGATGATGGCGCGTCGGATCGGCGATGATGCCGCGCACGCGCTCAGCCAGATAGGTGCTGAGCGGCAGGCGGCCGCCGCCATAGGCCGGCACCTTGGGGTCCTCGCCACTCTTGGCGACGGTGACCTCGGCGTGCAGCTGGCGGATGCCCTCGTAGCGCAACAGGCGGCCGGCGAAGATGAAGGTGTCGCCGGTCACAAGACCCTGGACGAAAGCCTCCTCGACCTCGCCCAGCACGGGGCCGCCTTTGAGCTTCACCTTCAAGAGCGGCAGCTCGACGATGGTGCCGACATTGAGTCGGTACTGGCGGATCGCGTCGGGCCGCGCCACCTGCCAGCGCCCGTCGGAGCGATGGAACAGACGGCGCCATTTCTCGTAGGCGCCCAGCGCGTAGCCGCCCGTCGCGATGAAATCAAACGTGTCGTCGTAGTCCTTGCGCGTGAGATCGCGGTACGGACCGGTGCGCCGCGCCTCCTCGTAGAGAAGGTCGCGGTCGATCGGCTGCGAGCAGGCGGCGCCCAGAATGTGCTGCGCCAGCGCGTCGAGGCTGGGCGGCCGCGGCGGATCGCCGTCGAGCTCGTGCGCGTTCACCGCTTCCAGTGCGGCGATGCATTCCAGCACCTCGAAGCGGTTGCCCGGCGCTAGGATCGCCTTGCTCGGCTCGTCCATGCGGTGGTTGGCGCGGCCGACACGCTGCAGCAGCCGGCTCACGCCCTTGGGCGCGCCGACCTGCACCACCAGGTCGATGTCGCCCCAGTCGATGCCGAGGTCGAGCGAGGAGGTCGCCACCACCGCGCGCAGCCTGCCGGCGGCCATCGCCGCCTCGATCTTGCGACGCTGCTCGACCTCGAGGCTGCCATGATGCAGGCCGATCGGCAGGTTCTCGTCGTTCATGCGCCACAGATCATCGAACACGATCTCCGCCGTGGCGCGCGTGTTGACGAAGACGATGGTCATGCGGTGCTGGCGGATCGCGTTGTAGACATCGGGGATGGTGTGGCGCGCCATGTGCCCGCCCCACGGCACGCGCGCCTCGGGCGAAAGAATCGACAGCGCCGGCTGTGCGCCACCCGCGACACGCACCGTCTCGACCGGCCGGCCGCCCAGCGCCAGCCAATCCGACAACGCCGCCGGATCGTGCACCGTGGCCGACAGCCCAACGAAGCGCGTGCTGGGCGACAGCGTCGCCAGACGCGACAGGCCCAGCGCCAGCAGATGGCCGCGCTTGGTCGTCGCCAGCGCATGCAGCTCGTCGATGATCACCGTCGACAGCGCGCTGAAATACTCGGCCGCGTCGGGATAGGACAGCAGCAGCGCCAGCGACTCGGGCGTGGTGAGCAGGATGTCGGGCGGATTCAACCGCTGACGCTGACGACGGTTCTGCGGCGTGTCGCCGGTGCGCGTCTCGGCGCGTACCGCCAGATCCATCTCCTCGATCGGCGCCTGCAGATTGCGCGTGACGTCGGTGGCCAGCGCCTTGAGCGGCGAGATGTAGAGCGTGTGCAGCTTGCCGGTCGCGGTCTTGCGCGCCGTCAGCTCGACCAGGCTGGGCAGGAACCCCGCCAGCGTCTTGCCCGCACCTGTGGGCGCGATCAGCAGCGCCGATTTCCCGGCCTGCGCCAACCGCACCATCTCCATTTGATACGGCCGCGCCTCCCAGCCGCGCCGAGCGAACCAATCGGCGAAGATCGCCGGCAACACCGCCCGCTCCGCCGCCTCGAACAGCGGCAGCTCTCCAGTCTTCGGGCCGCGCCGCTCCAGCGGCGCTCTTCTCACACCTCGCGACGACGCCAAGCGCTGCTCCATCGCTACGCCTCGGCCCGATCTACCAAACCGGCCTCGACAGGGTTGTCCTCGATGTACCGCAAGGCCACCTCAAAATGCGCATCGTCGCGAACGTATCGATCGAAATAGTCCACTCGCCAGAACGGACCCGTTCGGCCGAGATGTCGATTCGCCATCCGCGCCGAGAATTGCTTCCAGGACGCCACAATCTCACCCAGCCGATATCCATCTCCGATCTCCGCCATGACGTGGACATGGTTCGGCATGATGCACCACGCGATCAGTCGATATCGATCCCCGTCGAAGTGCAGCAAGGACTCCTCAACCAGGCTGGCAACAGCCGGATCTTTCAGCCAACAAGCACCATAGCCAGCATCGAGAACCGCCTCCCACCGCGCGACATCGTCGCCACGATCCCGCAATTCCAGCGCGACGGCGCGAGGCAAGCTATCCGCCAGCCTGAAGGTCACGGTCTGGACGAGTTGCGGCGAGTCCAGGTGCGGCAGGTAGCCTCGTGAATGCCAGCCCTTTGGCTCCTTCATCCACCGTGCCCTTTGCCAGATGCGCCGCTGGAGCGGCGCGGCCCGAAGACTATATAAGCTCTATGCCTCTCGATCCCACACCCTCCGACCCACGCTCGTGGCTATTCACGACGCCGCAGGGTCTCTACTGCGCGCCCGGGGATTTCCACATCGATCCGGCGTGGGCGGTGACGCGGGCAGTGGTGACGCATGGGCATGGTGATCACGCGCGATCCGGCCACGGCGCGACCCTGGCGACGCGCGAGACCATCGAGATCATGAAGGTGCGCTTCGGCGAGGATCTCGGCGCGGTCCAGGGCCTGCCATACGGCGAGGCGGTTAGAATCGGCGACGTCGATGTTCGGCTGGTGCCGGCCGGGCACATCCTGGGCAGCGCGCAGGTCGTGCTCGACTGGCGCGGCGCGCGCATCGTCGTGTCGGGCGATTTCAAGCGCCGGCGCGATCCCACCTGCCCGGCCTTCGAGCCGGTGACGTGCGACGTCTTCATCACCGAGGCGACCTTCGCGCTGCCGGTGTTCCGTCACCCGCCTGATAGCCACGAGATTGGCCGGCTGCTGCAATCGCTTCGGACCTTCCCTGAGCGTTGCCATCTCGTCGGCGTCTATGCGCTCGGCAAGTGCCAGCGCGTGATCCGGCTGCTACGCGAGGCGGGCTACGACAAGCGCATCTGGCTGCATGGCGCGCTGGTGTCGTTGTGCGACCTCTACACGCGTGAGGGTGTCGATCTCGGCGACGTCGCGCCGGTGGGCGAGATGGGACGTAACCCGAAGGAGGACCTGTTCGGCCGTGACGCCTTCAAAGGCGCCATCGTGCTCTGTCCGCCCGGCGCGCTGGCCGATCGCTGGTCCAGGCGCTTTCCCGATCCGCTGCCAGTGGCGGCGTCAGGCTGGATGCGCGTGCGCGCTCGCGCGCGGCAGCGCGGGGCGGAGCTGCCGCTGGTGATCTCCGACCACGCCGACTGGGATGAGCTCTGCCGCACCATCCGTGACGTGCAGGCACCGAAGCTCTGGGTGACGCATGGCCGCGAGGACGCGCTGGTGCACCAGGCGCGCAGCATGGGCGTCGAGGCCGAGGCGCTGCACGTCGCCGGCCGCGAAGAGGAAGGCGCGTAGACGCCATGCAGCGTTTCGCCGAGCTGCTGGATTCACTGGCCTTCCAGCCCGCGCGCAACGCCAAGCTCAGGCTGATCACAACGTACCTTGCCGCGACGCCCGATCCCGATCGCGGTTACGCGCTGGCGGCGCTCACGGGCACGCTCGATCTGCCCAATGCCAAGCCGGCACTGCTGCGCGAGTTCGGCGTCCAGCGCCTGGGCGAGACGCTGTTCACCCTATCCTACGACTATGTCGGCGACCTCGCCGAGACGCTGTCGCTGGTCTGGGACGCCAATGTCAGCCCCGATGCCGATGGGACTGGGCTGCAGAGCGGCCACAACCGGCCGCCGCCGTCGCTCGGCGAAGTCGTCGACAGATTACGCCTGACGTCGAAACGCGAGACACCCAGGCTGATCGAAGGATGGTTCGACGAACTCGACGCCACCGGCCGCTGGGCGCTGATCAAGCTGGTGACGGGGGCGTTGCGGGTCGGTGTCTCGGCGCGGCTGGCCAAGCAGGCGGCGGCCGATTTGGGCGGCGTCAGCGTCGACGACGTCGAGGAGGTCTGGCATGGGCTCAAGCCGCCCTACAAATCGCTATTCGACTGGCTGACCAAAGGCGCGCCACGTCCGGCGGTGTCCGGCGCGACGGCGGTGTTCCGGCCCTTGATGCTGGCCAACCCGCTGGATGAAGCGGAGCTGCCGACCTTCGATCCGCTCGCCTATCGCGCGGAGTGGAAATGGGACGGCGTCCGCGTCCAGCTCGCCTCAGGCGGCGAACAGCGCCGCATCTTCACGCGCGGCGGTGACGATGCGACCTCGGCCTTCCCCGACATCGTCGAGGCCATGGAGTTCGACGCGGTCCTCGACGGCGAGCTGCTGGTGGCGCACCCGTCTGGCGGCACGTTGGCCATCGCGCCGTTCAACGACCTGCAGCAGCGGCTCAACCGCAAGACCATCACGCCCAAGATGCTGCGCGACTTCCCGGCGCATGTCCGGCTCTACGACGCCCTGTTCCTCGGCGGCGAGGATCTGCGCGCGCAGAGCTTCGACGAAAGGCGCGCACGGCTGGAGGCATGGTTTGGCGAGAAGCCGCGCGGTCCCTTCGATCTCTCGCCGCTGATCGGCTTCACCACCTGGGACGAGCTTTCCGAGCTGCGCGCCGGCGCCCGCGCCGCCGAGATCGAGGGCCTGATGCTCAAGCGCGCCGACAGCGCCTACCTCGCCGGCCGACCCAAGGGCCCGTGGTTCAAGTGGAAGCGCGCGGCGCTCACAGCCGACTGCGTGCTGATGTACGCCCAGCGCGGCCACGGCAAGCGCTCGTCTTACTACTCCGACTACACGTTCGGCTGCTGGCGCGGCGAGGAGCTGGTGCCAGTGGGCAAGGCCTATTCCGGCTTCACCGACGAGGAGCTGCTGCGCCTGGACAAATGGGTGCGCGACCACACCACCAACCGCTTCGGCCCGGTGCGCGAGGTCGAGCCCGGCCTGGTGCTGGAGATCGCCTTTGACGCCGTCCAGCGCTCGACCCGACACAAATCCGGCGTCGCCATGCGCTTCCCCCGGGTCCACCGCATCCGCTGGGACAAGCCCTTCGCCGAGGCCGACAGGCTGGATGCCCTGACCCGCCTGTTGCCGGCGATTTGACGCGGCGCGATACATTCGAGACGGATTGGGGGTCGCCGAGGCGGCCAGCCGTGCCTATATTGTTTCCATGATCGACCCCTTTGGCCGGCGCATTTCCTATCTGCGCGTCTCGGTGACGGATCGCTGCGATTTCCGCTGCGTCTACTGCATGGCCGAGGACATGACCTTCCTGCCCAAGGCCGATCTGCTGTCGCTCGAGGAGCTGGAGCGTCTGTGCGGCGCCTTCATCAGCCTGGGCGTGAAGAAACTCCGGCTGACCGGCGGCGAGCCGCTGGTGCGCAAGAACGTGATGTCGCTGGTGCGCGGCCTGTCGAAGCGGCTCGGCAACGGGCTCGAGGAGCTGACGCTGACCACCAATGGCAGCCAGCTGGCGAAGTATGCCCAGGAGCTGGCGGATTGCGGTGTGAAGCGGCTGAACGTCTCGATGGATTCGCTCGATCGCGACAAGTTCCGCACCTTGACCCGTTGGGGCGACCTCGACCAGGTGATGCGCGGCATCGATGCGGCGCAGAAGGCCGGGCTGCACATCAAGATCAACGCCGTGGCGCTGAAGGGCGTCAACGACATGGAGTTCGATGAGCTGATCCGCTGGAGCCATGGCCGCGGCATGGACCTGGTGTTCATCGAGGTCATGCCGATGGGCGAGATCGGCGAGCAGCGCGTCGACCAGTACCTGCCGCTGTCGATGGTGCGCGCCGACCTGGCGCGGCGCTTCAGCATGACCGATCTCGATTTCACCACAGGCGGCCCGGCGCGCTACGTGAAGGTCGCCGAGACCGGCGGCCGACTGGGCTTCATCACGCCCTTGACCCACAATTTTTGTGAAGCCTGCAATCGCGTGCGCGTCACCTGCACCGGCACGCTCTACATGTGCCTGGGCCAGGAGGACGCCGCCGATCTGCGCGCGCCGCTGCGCGCCAGCGAAAGCGACGAGCAGCTGATCGACGCGATCCACGCGGCGATCGCGCGCAAGCCCAAGGGCCACGACTTCGTCATCGACCGCCGCCGCCGCGCGCCCGCCGTGGCGCGGCACATGAGCGTTACCGGCGGCTGACATGCCGTCGCGCCGGCATGTCCTTCTTCTCGGCACAGGCGGCCTGATCGCCGCCACCGGACCATCGCTGGCGCAGCCCCTCGCCTGCACGCCGGGCATCACCGCCACCGAACGGCAGACCGAAGGCCCGTTCTTCCTTGGCGGCTCGCCTCTGCGTGTGAACCTCGCGGGCCAGCTTCGCGGCGAACGTGTCGACCTCGATGGCGTGGTGATGACCCGCAACTGCCAGCCGGTGCGCGGCGCGATCGTCGACATCTGGCATGCCGACGCCGCCGGCGACTACGACAACCGGGGCTACCAGCTGCGCGGGCATCAGATCACGGACGCCCGCGGCGCCTGGCGCTTCGAGACCATCGCGCCAGGGCGCTACCCCGGCCGCACGCCGCACTATCATGTGAAGGTCACGCCGCCGGGCGGCCGCACGCTGACGACCCAGCTCTATTTCCCCGGCGATCCCGGCAATGCGCGTGACGGGCTCTACAAACCGTCGCTTCAGATGCGAGCGGTCAAGATGGCGGCCGTCATCTCCGCACGCTTCGATTTCATCGTCGAGGCTTGACGACTCCCAATCAGTGAAACGCGAAGGCGTGCATGGCCAGGATGCCGTGTTGCACGCTGTCGTGCAGCAGCTCGGCCTTGCCGCCGGCGCCCGCCGCGACGAAGAGCGGCATGAAGTGTTCGGGCGTCGGGTGATTCTGGTGCGCGTGCGGCGCCTTCTCTTCCCAGCCTTCCAGTGAACCGGTGTCGCCGGCCTCGAGCCGCTTCACCGTCCAGTCGATGAACTCGGTGGTCCAAGCCGGCGTCGGCTGGCCGGGCGGCGTCGAGCGCAGGGCGCCGAGATTATGGGTGAAGGAACCGCTGCCCATCACCAGCACGCCCTCCTCGCGCAAGGGCGCGAGCTTGCGGCCGATCTCCAGATGCCGGGACGCGTCGCCCGACTCGTCGAGCGCCACCGGGATCACCGGGATGTCGGCCTCGGGATACATCAGGATCAACGGGCTCCAGACGCCGTGATCGAAGCCGCGCTTGGCGTCGATCGTCGTCTCCAGCATGTCGGCGACCCGGCGCGACAGTGCGGTATCGCCCGGCGCGGGATAGCGGATGCGGTAGAGCGGCTCGGGGAAGCCGTAGAAATCGTGGATCGTGCCGGGCTGCGACGCGCCGCCGACCACGGCGCCGTGTTCCTCCCAATGCGCCGAGGCGACGACGATCGCCTTGGGCCGCGGCAGTGTCTTGCCCAAAGCGACGAGGAAGGCACGGGCCGGTGATTCGGTCACCGCCATCATCGGCGAGCCGTGCGAGACGAAGATCGACGGAAGAGCGCTCATCGCGGCTTCACATGGGATGTGCGCGGGCCGTCGACAAGGAAGTCGAAGTCGCAGCCTTCGTCAGCCTGCAACACGCTGCGCTGGAACAGCCCGGCATAGCCGCGCACGGTGTCGTCGATCTCCTTGGGCGGCTGCCATTCCTTGCGCCGTTGCGCCAGGGTCGCGTCGTCGACCAGCATGTCGATACGCCGGTTGGGCACGTCGAGCTTGATGCGATCGCCGCTGCGCACCAGGCCGAGGGGACCGCCGATCGCGGACTCCGGCGTGATGTGCAACACGATGGTGCCGAAGGCGGTGCCCGACATGCGCGCGTCGGAGATGCGCACCATGTCCTTCACGCCCTGGCGCGCCAGCTTGCGCGGGATCGGCAGGTAGCCCGCTTCCGGCATGCCCGGCGCGCCGCGTGGGCCGCCATTGCGCATCACCAGTACATCGTCGGCGCGCACATCGAGGTTGGGATCGTCGACGCGGTTGGTGAGGTCCTCGACCGACTCGAAGACCACCGCGCGACCCTCGTGGCTCATCAGCTTGGGCGACGCCGCCGACTGCTTGATGATCGCGCCACCGGGCGCGAGGTTGCCGCGCAGCACCGCCATGGCGCCGGTGGCGCTGAGCGCGGTCTGGCGGGTGCGGATGATGGTCTGGCCGGGAATCTCCTGCGCCGCGTCGATCGACCGGCCGAGCGTGCCGCCATCGATCGTCGGCGCGTCGAGCGCCAGCAGCTCCTTGAGCTCGCGCAGCATGCGCATGGTGCCGCCGGCCCAGTGGAAGTGCTCGAGATAGTGCGAACCGGAAGGCTTGAGGTCGGCCAGCACCGGCACCTTCTGACCGAGATCGTCGACCTCATCGAGATCGATCTTGATGCCGCAGCGGCCGGCCACCGCGGTGAGATGCACCAGGCCGTTGGTCGATCCGCCCAGCGCCTGCAAGGTCACCAGCGCGTTGCGGAACGCCGCCTTGGTCATGATCTGCTGTGGCGTCGGCCCGCCTGATTTGGCCATCTCGACAGCGCGCTTGCCGGTGGCCTCGGCGGCGCGGAAGCGATCGGCATGCGTCGCCGGGATCGAGCCGGTGCCCGGCAGCGACATGCCCAGCGCCTCGGTCATGCAGGCCATGGTGCTGGCGGTGCCCATCACCATGCAGGTGCCTTGCGTCGGCGCTAGGCGACCGCTGACCTCCTCGATCTCGGCTTCGGAGAATTCGCCGGCGCGATGCTGTCCCCACAGGCGGCGGCAATCGGTGCAGGCGCCCAGCACCTCGCCCTTGTAGTGACCCACCAGCATCGGCCCGGTGACCAGCATGATCGCCGGCACGTTGGCGCTGGCGGCGGCCATGAGCTGCGCCGGCACCGTCTTGTCGCAGCCGCCGATCAGCACGACGGAGTCCATCGGCTGGGCCCGGATCATCTCCTCCGTGTCCATGGCCATCAGGTTGCGCAGGAACATGCTGGTGGGATTGGAGAACGACTCGGCGATCGAGACGGTGGGGAATTCCATCGGCAGGCCGCCGGCCAGCATCACGCCGCGCTTCACCGCCTCGATCAGCCTCGGCACGTTGCCGTGGCACGGGTTGAAATCGGAGAAGGTGTTGGTGATGCCGATGATCGGCCGGTCGAGCGCGTCGTCGCTGAAGCCCATGGCCTTGATGAAGGCCTTGCGCAGGAAGAGCGAGAAACCGGGATCGCCGTAGGTCGCCAATCCCTTGCGCATACCCTTGCTCACGACGCGCCTCCCTGCCTCGCCATGGTCCGGCTAATTTCAAGCTGCCGGATCGTACCCAACACGCCGCGACACAGCGGCAACTCAAGTTTCAACGCGTCGGCCAGCTCGACGACGACACCGAGCAGCGGCTCGACCTCCAGCGGCCGGTCCGCCTCGAGATCCTGCAGCATCGACGTCTTGAAGTCGCCCAGCCGCGCCGCTAGCGCCAACCGATCCTCCGGCGTCATGGTCATCTTCAGCCCGATGCGTGCGCCGACCTCGTCCATCTCGCGCATCATGCCGGCGGCCAGCCCGAACAGCATCGGATCACCCAGCATGCGCGACATCGTCCCCCGCGACAGAGCGCTGAGCGGGTTCATGTTCATGTTGCCCCACAGCTTGGCCCAGATCTCCATACGGATGTTGCCGGTCTGCACCACGGGCACGTCGCCTTTGGCGAAGGCCTCGGCCAGCGTCGCCAACCGCGTACTGCCCTCACCATCAGGCTCGCCCAGCAGCAGTCGGTCGATCTTCACGATACGCACGACACCGGGCGCATCGAGCCGGGTCGAGCCATGCACCACGCCGCCGATCACGCGCCGCCCCTCGATCGAGGCGAGCGTCGCGCCCTGGGGATCGACCGAGTTCAGCACCTGTCCCGCCAGCGGCCCGCCAAAACCATCGAGGAACCACCACGGCAGGCCGTTCATGGTGCTGACCACAGCGGTATTGGCGCCGAACAGCGGCCGCAGCGTCGGCGCGACGCCGGCGACATCCTGACCCTTCAGCGCCAGCACGACGTAGTCGCAGGTCCCGAGCTTCGCCGGATCGTCCGACGCCTCGACCTCGTACGCGGCCGATTTGTCGCCCTCGCGCACGATCAACCCGTTGCGATTCAGCGCCGCCAAGGTACGGCCACGCGCCAGGAACACCACGTCATGACCCGCGCGCGCCAGCCCACCACCCAGCCAGCCACCGATCGCACCCGCGCCGACGATCACCACCCGCATGAACCTTCACTCCCAACTATGTTCCCCCGCTCGCGGGGGAAGGACTCCCCACCGTTTATCACAGGGCGATTTGAGGCTTGCGGCCGTCTCGAAGCATGGGCCACCGACACTGAGCGTGTCACCCCCCTTCGAGACGCGCCGCGGAACCTGCGCCGAGCGCGGCGAGGGGCGACGCGCCTCGGGCGAAGCCTGGAGCCATAGGCGATAGCCCCGCCGTCGGATGGCGGGGGGTCGCCGTTGCTATGGTTTTCCATGGTGCGCGAGTCCTGTTCGCCCGTCTCGCCGGACCGCGATGCGGCGCCATTGCTATGGTTTGCGATGGTGCGCGCCGCCCACGCGCCAGCCTCGCCGCATGGCGGCGTATCGCCGCTTCTATGGTCTGCGATGGCGCGCGAGTCCTGTTCGCCCGTCTCGCCGGACGGCGAAGCGGCGCATTGCTATGGTTTACGATGGTGCGGGACGGCCACTCGCCAGCCTCGCCGCATGGCTGCGCATCGCCGTTTCTATGGTTCTCTATGGTCGGCGCAATCCCGCCGCTGGCCTCGCCGACGACAGACGGCGCGGATGCGATGGGTGGATGGCGCCACCGCGCGCGCTTGCCGACGCGTTGGAATCGAGCCCGCTCGAGGCGGTCGACGGCGGCTTCGCAGGTACGGCAATCGGCTGATATCCCGCCGCGACGGGACATAGGGGCGGCTCCTGAGGGCATAGTCGCCCCGATTGTACCGCGTGAGGGTGGCCGCTCCTATTTCCGCCGCTACGCGCGCGCTATCGGCGGGTTCGATCGCTGCGGCATCGACATTTCCGCCGCCCCCACGGCGGGGTTATCGCGTATGAATTGGGCGCCTGTCTTCGGGCCGCGCCGCTCCAGCGGCGCTCAAGATGCGTCGCTGGAGCGACGCGGCCCGAAAAGTCGTCGCCCGGTCGGAGCGCGCCACTCCAGTGGCGTGTCTTGTCGGTCGTCCGCCGCGCCACTGGAGTGGCGCGCCCCCAGCCCCTTGAGCGCGACGTGCGATCGCGATGCCGACCGCGGCGGACGTTAAACATGCGAAAGTGCCTGATGAGAACAACGGAGAGCCGACCGATGAACGCGCTGCCCATCCTGCCGACCATGGGCGTCGGCAGCTATGCCTCGCCGGGCTGGTTCATCTCCGGCCAGCGCCGCGCGCGCGAGGGCGATTTCGGGCCGGGCGATCTCGACGAGCTTTACGAGGACGCCACCCGCATCGCCATCGCCGACCAGATCGAGGCCGGGCTGGACATCATCAGCGACGGCGAGCTGCGCCGACAGCGCTTCGTCTTCGAGGTCTTCTCTAAGCTGCGCGGTCTGAAGCGCGTGCCGCCGCTGCGCAAGCTCGGCGTCCCTGGCTACGACATGGCGCCGCATTTCACGCCCGACGGCGTGGTCAGCGCGCCCGACGGCCTGGGCGTGGTCGAGGAGTTCAAGGCGCTCAAGCGCCTGGCGCCCGGCCGCCACCTCAAGGTCGCCCTGCCCGGCCCGCTGACCTTCGCCGGCTTCATGGAGGCCGGCGGCCGCGACACCGGCGCGATCATCGAGGAGCTGGTGGGCATCGTGCGCACCGAACTCACGGGTCTGATCGCGGCCGGCGCCGACTACATCCAGCTCGACGAGCCCGGCCTGCCGGAACGGCCCTTCGACCTGTCGCTGGAGGACAGCGTCGCCGTGATCAAGCGCGCCCCCTCGGGCTTCGCCGTGCGCCGCGCGGTCCACGTCTGCTTCGGCAACAACGCCGGCCGCCCGATGGCCGACCGCGACATCGCCCGCCTCGTGCCGGCGCTGCTGACGCTCGACGCCGAGGAGGTGTCGCTCGAATACGCCAACCGCGAGATGGCCCAGCTCGAGACCGTGGGCGCGTTGGCCAATCGTTTCGATGTCGGCGTCGGCGTGCTCGACGTGAAAAACTTCCACATCGAGTCACCACAGAAGATCGCCGAACGCATCGCGCTGTGCTTAAGACACGCGCCGGCCGAACGCTTGCGCATCACCGCCGATTGCGGCTTCTCCGCCCTGCCGCGTGGGCTGGCACGGCGCAAGATGGTGGCAATGACAGAGGGCGCAAGGCTGGCGCGGCAATCACCGGCACGTTAGGGAGCGGATTGCACGAGCGATAGAAGGTGGGGCGCGGGTAATGCCGAAACCGGCGAATTCTGTCGCGCGATCCGGAATCCTCGCGTGTTGGATCGCGATGAAGCGCCGGTTCTGGTGCGAAAGGCCAGATGAAGTGTCCAGGGATAGCTTGCCCACGAGCCGCCACGAGCGATCTGCTGATCGCAATTACCCTGCTCCGTCCAGGCTCGCCCGTCTGTGGGCGCGCCCAGATAGGTCTCGTTCCAGCAATCGGCTACAAACTCCCACACGTTGCCCAGAACGTCGTGCAGCCCGAAAGCGTTGGCGCGAAAGCGGCCGACCGGCGCCGCGTATGCGTGACCATCAGTGCAGCCAAAGACAAGCGTTGGCGTTCGCTCACCCCTGAGCACGTCGGGAAAGGACGTATCAGCGACGTTGGCATGCACGCAGGCGCCTTCCCGCTCGTCTCCCCAAGTTCGCAGCGACGTCGCGCCCGCGCGTGCCGCATATTCCCATTCCGCTTCGGACGGCAGCCGGTAGGCAAAGCCGGTCAACCGGCTCAGCCAGGCCGCGTATGCCTGGGCATCCGCGCGGTTGACGCAGACGACGGGATCGTCGCCGGTCTGAGCGAAGCCGGGATTGCGCCAGCCTGACCCCGCGTTCCCCACAAACGTGCCATCCGCTTGCAGGATCTCGCAGGAGGAGCCCGTCTGGTGGCCCGTAGCGCGAACGAAGGCCGCGAACTGATCGCGCGTGACCTCGAACCTCCCGAGCGAGAACGAGTAGCCGATCGTAACCATGTGCGGGGGCGCACTGTAGCCCACCCCTCTGGAGGGTGCGCCTTCGCGGATCTCCGCGTCCGGCGACAGGCCCATCTCGAATGAGCCCGGAGGGATCACCACCATCTCCGGGCACTCGCGGCAATCCTGGTAGCGTTGCTGGGCAAGGCAAACGTCGGCGACAAACAAGACGATCGGCACCAAGCCGAGCCAATACCCGCGCAATGCGCCCCCCGAGTTGCCACCAGGACGGCGATCCTGCCGCCCGTGCCGCGTGCTACTCATGTCGAGCCACTGTGGCGCGACTGTGACTGGCATCAAACCAGCAGACAGGATACCGGGACTCCATCAGCAACAGCGCTAAGTTCAGGGGTGTGGCCTGGCGCAGGAACGAACGCTCCTCGGCGAGAACGAAAGACTCGCTCTCGGCCGCCCCCTCAGTCCTCAATCGGCCACAATCGGGGATCGATATGGGGCGTCTCCTGGTGGAGGCGTCCATGACACAGCAGGAATTGAACAGGGTCTGGGCCGCGCATCTGGGCGGTGGCCATGGCGCGGATGTCGCCTGCCGCTCGACGGCTCAGTTCGAGATCGTCGACAGCGTCGTGTCGGGCCGCTCCTGGGCGCGCCCGTTGGGCGGCGTCGAGTGGTCCGAGGTCAAGCCGACCAGTACCAACGCGATCAGCGAGCTGCTGCGCGAGCTATAGACCCTCACCTGACGCAGGGGAGAGGTCGCGTAATCGCCTGTTGGGAGTGCAGGAACGGGCCACTATGGTCCGCGCCCAATGGACGGCTCCGATACGACCGCCGAGCGCCCCGCGACCCCGGCGTCCCCCCGCATGCCTGGCCGCTCGATGCGCAACATCGCCCTGCTGGCGATGTGCCAGGCGCTGACCCAGAGTGGCAACACGCTGATGTTCGCCTCCTCGGCGCTGGCGGTGCTGACCATCGTCTCGCCCGACACCCGCATGTGGGCCAACCTGCCGGTCACCATGCAGCACCTGGGCGTCATGCTCTCGGTGTTCCCGGCCTCGCTGCTGATGATGCGCCGCGGGCGGCGCTTCGGCTTCCGCGTCGGCTCGACCATGGGCATGACGGGCGCGCTGCTGGCGGCGATCGGGCTGGGCGTCGGCAGCTTTCCCCTGATGTGCGTCGGCGGCTTATTCCTCGGCAACGCCATCGCCAACATGCAGCTCTACCGCTTCGCCGCCGTCGAGCTGGCGCCGCCGATCTTCCGCGCCCAGGCGATCTCCTACGTCACGACCGGCGGCGTGCTGGCCGGTATCATCGGCCCGGCGATGGCGCGCTTCACGCCCGATCTCTGGCTGCCGACTTTCCAGGCCAGCTTCGTCTGCGTCATCGCGCTGCACGTGATCGTCTTCGTGATCCACGGCTTCATCGACTATCCCGAGGTCAAGGCGGTCGACACCGAGGGACCGCAGCGGCCGCTGCTCGAGATCATCACCCAGCCGACCTACATCGTGGCGGCCGCCAGCGGCATGATCGCCTTCGGCGTGATGTCCTTCGTCATGGCGGCCTCGCCGCTGGCCATCGTGCAATGCGGCTTGTCGCGCACCGAGGCGCCGATCACGATCTTCGTCCACGTCATGGGCATGTTCGTGCCCTCGTTCTTCACCGGCCACCTGATCAACCGCTTCGGTATCTTCAACATCATCATCACAGGCATCGTGCTGCTGGTCGGCGGCGTGGCGGTGGCGCTGATGGGCATCACCGAATGGCATTTCCGCGGCGCGCTCGGACTGAACGGCGTCGGCTGGAATTTCATGTTCGTCGGCGCCACCACCTTGCTGACCACGACCTACCGCCCGGCCGAGCGCGGCAAGGCGCAGGCGTTCAACGACTTCATGGTGTTCGGCACGACGACCTTGGCCAGCATCATGGCCAGCGTCATGCTCGAGCTGAAGGGCTGGGCGGTGCTGAACTACATCGCCCTGGCGTTGGTGCTGGTGGCGTTGCTGGTTGTCGGCGGCTTCCGCCTGCGCCGCCCGTCGCGGGCCTGAGCGCTGGTGCAACGTGCATCCGTCGCTATACTGCGGCGCAACATGCTGCTTCCCCCGCCTCCCCCCGCATGACTCACAAGATCGCTTTTGTCGCCGCGCGCAGCGCCGATGCGCGCGACGCGGCCAAGCGCCTTCGCCAACACTACGAGGAAGTGTCACCGGCGAAGGCGGACGTCATTGTGGCGTTGGGTGGCGACGGCTTCATGCTGCAGATGCTGCACCGCTTCATGGGCCGGCATGTGCCGATCTACGGCATGAACCGCGGCACGGTCGGCTTCCTGATGAACGCCTGGCATGAGAACGGCCTTCATCAGCGCCTTGAGCGCGCGCAGCGCGTCGTGCTCAACCCTTTGTTGATGGAGGCGCGCGCCGTCGGCGGCGGCGTGGTCCAGGCGCACGCCATCAACGAAGTCTCGCTGCTGCGCCAGACAAGACAGACCGCCAAGATCGCGATCTCCATCGACGGCCAGAAGCGCCTGGACGAGCTGGTTTGCGACGGCGTGATGGTGGCGACACCGGCCGGCTCGACGGCCTACAATCTCTCCGTCCATGGCCCGATCCTGCCGCTGGGCGCCGGGCTGCTGGCGCTGACGCCGATCAGCCCGTTCCGGCCACGACGCTGGCGCGGCGCGGTGTTGCCGCGCACGGCGCGGGTGACGCTCGACATTCTCGAGCCCGGCAAGCGGCCGGTCAGCGCTGTGGCTGATTCGACCGAGGTGCGCAACGTCACCTCGGTGACGGTGACCGAAGACTCGACGCACGCGCTCACCCTGCTGTTCGACCCCGAGCACCATCTCGAGGAACGCATCCTGAAGGAACAGTTCTTGTCGTGAGTGCGTTGGACGACGACAAGAAGCGCGTCGCCGAGGAGCGCGCCAAGCGGCTGAAGGGTTTCGTCGGCCACACCGGCTGGCGCTATTTCGCGCTCGCCATGGTGATCGGCGGCGTCGGCGGCTTCTGCTTCCACATGCTGCGCATGCCGCTGGCCTGGATGATGGGCGCCGCGGTGTTCTGCACCATCGCGGCGATGGCCGGCGCGCCTGTGGGCGTCAACAACCGGCTGCGCCAGATCATGATGGTGATCCTGGGCGTGCTGCTGGGCAGCGGCTTCTCGCCCGATATGGTCGAGCAGATGCCGAAATGGCTGCTGACCATGGTCGTGCTGGTGGCGATGAGCGCCGCCAGCGCCGGCGGCGTCTGGTGGCTGCTGCGCAAGCGCGGCGGCTACGACGCGCGCACCTCCTATTTCGCCGCCATGCCCGGCGGGCTCAACGAGATGGTGATGCTGGGTTCGGTCTACGGCGCCAACGAGCGCACCGTGGCCCTGATGCACGCCGTGCGCATCCTCACCGTGGTCACGACGATCCCGTTTTTCTATCGCCTGATGTACGGCACGGTGTCGTCGGTCTTCGACGCCGCCGCGGCGGCCCCGCTCACCCTGCGCGATATCGCGATCCTGGTCGCCTGCGGCGTCGCGGGCGCGCTGATCGCCACGCGCATCAAGATGCCGGCGGGCATGATGTTCGGCCCGATGCTGGCCAGCGGCGTCGTGCATCTGCTGGGCTGGACGGCGTCGAAGCCGCCGGGCGAGCTGGTGGCCTTCGCCCAGGTGATCATCGGCTCGGCGATCGGCTGCCGCTTCGTCGGCGCGGTGTTCCGCGAGGTCGCGCGCGACCTGCTCTACGGCTTCCTCGCCGCCATCCTGCTGATCCTGATCGCCGTCGCCTTCGCCCAGCTCGGCCATTTCCTCACCGGCCTGCCGACCGACGACATCGCGCTCTCCTACGCGCCGGGCGGCTTCGCCGAGATGAGCCTGGTCGGCCTGGCGCTGCAGGCCGACATCGCCATGGTGGCGACGCACCACCTGTTCCGCATCTTCGCCATCGTCTTCGTCGGCACCTGGTTCTACCGCCGTTTCGTCGAGCCCAAGCTGCGCGCGCCGCCGGCATCGAGTTCGCAAACCCCTCACCCCTAACCCCTCTCCCGCAAGGGGAGAGGGGGACATGAGCGCATGAGCCTTGCTCCCCTCTCCCATTGCGGGAGAGGGGTCGGGGGTGAGGGGTCAACACACTCAGGCGCGGATCGTGATGCCGCCATCGACGATCAGCAGGTGGCCGTTGACGTAGGCCGATTCGTCGGAGGCCAGGAACAGCGCGGCGTTGGCGGTGTCCCAGGCCGTGCCCATCTTGCCGGTCGGCGAGGCGCGGTCGCGAATCGCGATCATCTTGTCGTAGTCGCCGGCCGCGTACTGGTTCTTCAGGATGTCGATCATCGGCGTGTGCATCAGGCCGGGCAGGATGGCGTTGCAGCGGATCCCCTTCTCCGCGTACATCAGCGCCACCGCCTGGGTGAAGCTGTTCACCGCGCCCTTGCTGGCGTTGTAGGCGATGTAGCGGATGCCCTTGGGCGCGCGCAGCGAGGCGATCGACGAGACGTTGATGATCGCGCCCTTGCGCTGCGCCTCCATGACCGGCAGCACGTGCTTGCAGGTCAGGAAGAAGCTCTTCACGTTCACATCGAAGACCAGGTCCCAGTCCTTCTCCTCCAGCTCGACCGGCCCGCCGTCGCGGCTGATGCCGACATTGTTGTCGAGCACGTCGATGCGGCCCCACTTGCCGAGGCAGGCCTGCACCATGCCCTTCACGTCCGCCGAGTGGCTGGCGTCGCCGGCGAAGGCCGTCGCCTCGCCGCCCTCGCCCCTGATGATGCCGACGGTCTCCTCGGCGGCGGCGAGGTTGCGGTCGACACAGAAGACGCGCGCGCCCTCGCGCGCGAAAGTCACGGCGGTGGCCTTGCCGTTGCCCCAGCCCGGCCCGCTCGACCCCGCGCCGACCACCATCGCCACCTTGTCCTTCAGCCGCGTTCCCATGCGAAACCACTCCCTTCACCACAAGCGCGAAGCCTAGCGCTCCGGCACGTCCTATGTGAAGCTTCGCCGCCCGCGACGATCAGGAGGAAGCAGCGCGTGGATGATCGTGAACTCGTCGCCGGATTGGCGGTGCGCGCAAAAGGTCCGTTGCCGCCGCGTCCGGGCTTCCTTCCGCCCATGAAGGTGGGTTCGAGCTTCGTCGGCGAGCTCAGCGACGGCGACGCCAAGCAGGTTATGGGCGTGTTCGGCATCGCCACCGCCCAGCTGGCGGAGGCCGGCGACGCGCCGTCGATCCGCATGGCGATCCATCGCCTGCCCGGTGGCGCGGCCGCGGTCATCGTCGGCGCTGTCGACGACCCGACCGACAAGATCGCCGAATGGGCGCCGTTCGACGTCGAGCGCGCCAGCGCCATGGTCGCTGGCCTGCGCTGCCGGCCGATCCTGGAGGGGCGCGACCTCGCGGCGCTGGCTTACGCCGTGAGCAATCTGAGCTGGTTCGCCCACGAGGCGCCGTTCGTCGCCACGCTCGATGCCGAGCGCGTCGCGGTGATGGAGGCTGACCAGGGCGCTTTCGTGGTGGCGGCCAGGGCGCGCTTCGGCCCACCCTGACGTCGCTGCAAGACAACGCATAGAGAACGGGAGGAAACCATGACGAAGAAGACGATCAGGCTCGGCCGCCGCGCGGTGCTGGGCGGCGCGGCCGCGGCCACGCTCGCCACGCCGGCGATCGCGCAGCAGGGCGAATGGCCCAACAAACCGGTGCGTGTGGTGATCGCCTATCCGCCGGGCGGACCGACCGACATCTCCACGCGCATCGTGCTCGACAAGGTACAGTCGATGCTCGGCCAGCCGTTCATCTTCGATAATCGCGGCGGCGCCTCGGGCGCCATCGGCGCGGAGATCGTCAAGAACGCGCCCAATGATGGTTATACCGTCCTCGGCATGACGGTGGCGATGGTCTGCATCACGCCGCACCTGCAGCCGATTCCCTACCACCCGGTGAACGATTTCGTGCCGGTTGCGCGCATGGCGACGTCGTGGGGCGCCCTGGCGGCGCACCCCTCGGTGCCGGTGAGCAACATCAAGGAGCTAGTGTCCCACGCCAAGGCCAACCCGGGCAAGCTGCACTGGGGCTCCTCGGGCATGGCCACCATCACCCAGCTGTTCGGCGAGATGCTGAAATTCGAGGCCGGCATCGATCTCGTGCATGTGCCCTACAAGGGCAGCGCCCAGGCGCTGCAGGCGGTGATGTCGGGCGAGGTCCAGCTGCAGTTCGACCAGCTGACCCTGGCGCAGATCAAGGCGGGCAAGCTCAAGGGCATCGCCATGCTGGGCGAGGTGCGCCATCCCGATCATCCCAACCTGCCGACCATGCGCGAGGGCGGCTACGGCAAGGACATGGCCGACAGCTGGTATGGCATCATGGCGCCGACGGGCACGCCCAAGCCGATCGTCGACAAGCTGGCGAAAGCGATCGGCGAGGCGGTGAAGGACCCGGCGATCATCGCCAAGCTGCACAATGGCGGGCTGCAGCCGACCTACCTGAACTCGGAGGAGATGCGCGATCGCATCGCCGCCGAAAGCAAGACGTTCGGCGACATCATCCGCCGGGCCAACATCAAGATCTCGTAAAGGAGTCTCATGAGTGACGTCGTCAAGGTCGACCGCCACGGCGCGGTGACCGTTTTCACCATCAACCGCCCGGACAAGGGCAACGCCATCAGCCGCGCGGTGGCGGCCGACATGCAGGCGGCCTTCGTCGAGTTCGACGCCGATTCCGCGCAGCGCGTCGCGGTGATCACCGGCGCCGGCGACCGCAACTTCTCGGCTGGCGCCGATGTCACCGACCTGCCCGAGCTGTGGCGCTGCATTCCCACCGTCGGCATCCAGACCGAGAAGCCCGTCATCGCGGCGACCTCTGGCTGGGTGGTCGGCGGCGCCATGGTGATGACCATGATGGCCGACCTCTGCATCTCCAGCGAGAGCACCAAGTTCTACTACCCCGAGGCCAAATTGGGTTTCACCGGCGGCATCATCTCGGGTCTGGCCGGGCGCATCCCGCACAAGATCGCCATGGAAATCATCATGATGTGCAAGCCGATGGAGGCGAAGCGCGCCTACGATGTCGGCCTGGTCAACAAGCTGGTGCCGGTCGGCAAGCAGGTCGAGGAGGCCGTCGCCTGGGGCCAGGAGCTGGCGACCTTCGCGCCTTTGGTGCTGAGCACGATCAAACGCTTCGTCACCCAGACCGTGCTACCCAAGGGGCCGTCGGAGCTGATGGGCCACGCCATGGTCGATCTCGAGCGTGTGCGGCTGAGCGAGGACGGCCAGGAAGGCGGGCGCGCCTTCCGCGAGAAGCGCACGCCCGTGTTCAAGGGCCGCTGAGGCCGGTTTGGCCGGCGACTACCAGCGACAAGGCTTTCGCCTGTTGCGCGGCGGGCTCATCGCGCCGCTACGCGCAAGCCTCAAGCAGGTCGCCGCGCCCCTGCTCGATCGCACGCGCGCCGGCGACTGGCGCGAACCCGACGGCGAGTCGGAAGGCAGCACCGGCTGGTACGGCCACAAGCCGGTCGACACGGTCATGGAGTTCCTCGCGCCGATGATCGCGCACGCCACGGGCGGCGGCGCGCTATGGCCGACCTTCTCCTACCTGCGCGTCTATCCACGCGGCACGAAGCTGGCACCGCATACCGATCGCGATTCGTGCGAAGTCGCGATCACCGCCGCGGTCGACGGCAGCGACGCCACGCCGTGGCCGATCCTGCTGGAGACAGCCGGCGGGACGATCGAATCCATCGACCTCGAGCCGGGCGACATCCTCGTCTATGCCGGCCGCGAACGCCCGCACTGGCGCGAGCCGCTCAACGGCGACTGGCGCCTGCAGGCGATGTTCTTCTACGTCCGCCAGGATGGCCCGTTCGCACGCTGGAAGTACGACCGGCGGCCGGCGCTCGGCATGCCGCCGCCTGGTGCGCATCCCGATATCGGCGAGGCGATGACGTAGCTATCCCACGGAGATCACCCCTTCGGCACGCCGCCGACGAAGCAGAAGATCATGCCACGCTCGTTGGCGCAGATGTGGCTGCGGCCATCCGGCGACGCTTTCCGCAGCACCACATCGTGCGGCACGATCACCCAGCGTCCATCGAGCATCGCGCGCCAGAATCCCTCGTCATCGACATAGGCGCGCGTCGGTCGGCAGTCGCGCTCGTCGCAGCACGGCCGGCCGGTAAAGGGATGAACCAGCGTGCGATACCAGTCATGCTGCTCGGCATGTCCATGCCCATGCCGCCCGTCCTGCGCCAGCGCCGGCGCGGCCAGCAGGATCGACAGGATCAGAGCGGCGGCGCGCATCACAGCTTCGTTCTGAGGTCCGTCTTGAGGATCTTGCCGTAGTTGTTCTTCGGCAAGGCGTCGATGAAGCGGTACTCCTTGGGTCGTTTGTAGCGCGCGATGTTGTCGAGGCAGAGCTGATCGAGCTCGGCCGGTGTCACGGCGCGGCCCTCGCGCGGCACGACGAAGGCCACCGCCTCCTCGCCCCATTCCGGATGCGGCCGGCCGACCACCGAGCATTCGAGCACCGCGGGATGCATGTTCAGCACGTCCTCGATCTCGCGCGGATAGATGTTGCTGCCGCCCGAGATGATCATGTCCTTCGAGCGATCCTTCAAGGTCAGGAATCCCTCCTCGTCGAAGCAGCCGACATCGCCGGTCCACAGCCAGCCCTCGCGCAGAGACTTCGCCGTCGCCTCGGGGTTCTGCCAGTAGCCGTCCATGACGGTGTCGCCGCGCACAATGATCTCGCCGACCTCACCGCTGGGCATCGACCGGCCCGCTTCGTCGACTACGCGCACCTCGACGCAAGTGTCGGGCAGGCCGGCCGAGGCCAGACGCTGCTCCCAGCGGGGATGATTCTTGTCGGCATGCACGGCGCGGCTGAGATGGCTGATGGTCATCGGGCTCTCGCCCTGGCCGTAGAGCTGCACCATCACGTTGCCCAGCACGTCGAGCGATTTCTTCAGGTCGCTGACATACATCGGCGCACCGCCGTAGCTGATGGTGCGGATCTCGCCCGGCCGAATCTCGCCAACGGCCGGGCTGTCGATCAGTCGCTTCACCATGGTGGGCGCGAGGAAGACCGTCGCATCGGGCCAGCGATGCAGCAGCTGCACCATTTCCGGCACCTCGTAGCGGCCGCTCTCCGGGAACACCTGGGTGACGCCGCGCGCCAGCATCGGGAAGTTCCACAGGCCCGAGCCGTGGCTGATCGGCGCGACATGGATGATCGAGCCGCCAGGCTCGGGCCGGTCGACATCGGCGTAGTAGTTCTGGCTCATCGCCAGCAGGTTGCGGTTGGTTAGCACCGCGCCCTTCGGTCGTCCGGTCGTGCCTGACGTGTAGAAGAACCACGCCGGGTCGGTGGGCGACGCTCGGTGCAACGCGATCGGATCGCCCACCGCCATGAAGCTGTAGTCGCGCGTCGTCGTATCGATAACTCGCTCCAGGGACGGGCACTCGCTTTTCACCGAGGCGATGGCCTCGGCCAGATCGGGCGTGACGAAACAGGCGCGCGCGCCGGAGTTCTCGAGGATGAAGGCGAACTCCTTGGGATGCAGCTTGGCGTTCATCGGCACGGCGCACAGCCCGGCGTGCCAGATCGCGTACATCGCTTCGAGCGACTCCACGCCGTTGGTCATCGCCAGCGCCACCCGCTCGCCCGGTCGCAGCCCCATCCGGTGGCGCAGATGCGTGGCCATGACCGAGACCTTGCGCAGCATGGCGCGCCAGGTCGCGTGCGGGACCTCGCCCCTCGCCAGCGCGATCCCGTCGGGAAAGGCCTGTGCCGTCTTGACCAGCAGCGACGCGATGTTCATGCCGTCCTCCTCCCGACGCTGACTATCGCAACGGCGCGCGACTTGCGATAGTCCGACCATCATGGACGTCGATTTCGCCATCATCGGGGCCGGCATCGCCGGTGTATCCTGTGCCTACTATCTAGCGCCGCGCGCCCGGGTCGCGATCCTCGAGCGCGAGCATGTGCCGGCCTATCACACCACCGGTCGCTCGGCCGCGCTCTATACCGAGACCTATGGCAGCCCCGCCGTCCGCGCCATCACGGTGCGCAGCGGCGTGTTCTATCGCGATCCGCCGGCGGGCTTCGCCGACGTGCCGCTGCTGTCGTCACGCGGCGCGCTGCTGTTTGGCAGGCCCGGCGATGCCGACAAGATCGACGACGCCTACAAGGAGTTCCACGCGCTGGTCGATACGGTCCGCCGGGCCGATCGGGCCGAGACGCTGAAGCTCAATCCGCTGCTGAAGCCCGAGGTGGTCGAGGGCGCGGTGTGGGAGCCCGACGCCGAGGACATGGATGTCGCGGCGATCCATGGTGGCTTCCTCAGAGGCGCGCGCGCCGCTGGCGCGACCTTGCACCTGAAAGCCGAGGTCGCAGCGCTGGAGCGCAAGTCGGGCAAGTGGCACATCAGGCTGACCAACGGCGAGACCATCGTCGCCGGCACCATCATCAACGCCTCGGGCGCCTGGGCCGACGTGCTGGGCGCGATGGCTGGCGCCAAGCCGATCGGCCTCGTCCCCAAGCGTCGTACCGCCTTCACCTTCGACGCGCCGCCGGGCCTGGACATCGCCCGTCTGCCGATCGTCATCGACCTGGCGGAGAGTTTCTATTTCAAGCCCGAGGTCGGCCAGTTCCTGGGCTCGCCGGCGGATGAGACGCCCAGCGAGCCCTGCGACGCGCAGCCCGAGGAGCTCGATATCGCCATCGCCGTCGATCGCATCGAGACCCACACCACGCTCACCGTGCCGCGCATCCGCAACAAATGGGCCGGGCTACGCAGCTTCGTGAAGGACAAGGACTTCGTCGTCGGCTTCGACCGCGACGCCGAGGGATTCTTCTGGCTCGCCGGCCAGGGCGGTTACGGCATCCAGAGCGCGCCGGCGATGGGCCGGCTGTCGGCGGCGATGGCGCTGGGCGAGCCGATGCCCGAGGACATCCGGGCGCTCGGCGTCAGCGAAGCGACACTGAGCCCCGCGCGCCTGCGCTAACGCGCCGCCTGCGTCATCTGGTTGGGCAGCCACATCACCAGGTCGGGGAAGACATAGGTGATGACGACGGCGACGCACATCAGCAGGAAGAACGGGAACGACACCTTGCCGATCCAGAAGATCGATTTGCCGGTCATGCCCTGCAGCACGAAGAGGTTGAAGCCGACCGGTGGCGTGATCTGCGCCATCTCCACCACCAGGGTGACGAAGATGCCGAACCAGATCTTGTCGATGCCCGCCTGCTCGACCATGGGCATGACGATGGCGATGGTCAGCACGACCATGGAGATGCCGTCGAGGAAGCATCCCAGGATGATGTAGAGGATCGCCAGCACCAGGATCAGCATCGCCGGCGTGAGCTGCCACGCCGCGATCGTCTCCGCGAGATGGCGCGGCAGGCCGGTGAAACCCATGGCCAACTTGAGGAACGAGGCGCCGGCGAGGATCAGCAGGATCATCGCGGTCAGCCGCGTGGCGCCCATCACGCTCTGCCAGAACGTGTCGAGGTTGAGCCGGCGTTGCGCCGCGGCGATGACGAAGGAGCCGAGCACGCCGAAGGCCGCCGACTCGGTGGCCGTGGCGATGCCGGCGTAGATCGAGCCCAGCACCACCAGGATGAGCAGCACGACCGGGATCAGCGAGCCCGAGGCGCGCAGCTTCGTGCCGAGCGAGGTCGAGGGATCGCGCGGCGGCACGCGCCCGGGGTTGAGCGTGGCCCAGACGGCGACATAGCCCATGAACAGCAGCGCCAGCATGATGCCGGGGATGACACCGGCGGCGAACAGCTTGGCGACCGAGACCTCGGCCTGCACGCCATAGACGATCATGATCAGCGACGGCGGGATCAGCAGGCCGAGCGTCCCGGCGCCCGACAGCGAGCCGATGGAGATCTCGTCGGGATAGCCGCGCTTGCGCAGCTCCGGCACGGTCATCTTGCCGATGGTGGCGCAGGTCGCCGCCGAGGAGCCGCTGACGGCGGCGAAGATCGAGCAGCCGATGATGTTGGTATGGACCAGCCGGCCCGGCAGACGCTGCATCCAGGGCGCCAGGCCGCGGAACATGTCCTCCGAGATGGCGGTACGGAACAGGATCTCGCCCATCCAGATGAACAGCGGCAGCGCCGTCAGCGTCCACGACGAGCTGTCGGAGAAGATCGTCGTCGCCATCGCGTCGCCGGCCAGCCGGTTGGGCGCGAAGATCCACATCACGGCGATCGACACGCCGATCATCGACAGGCCGATCCAGATGCCGGAGCCGAACAGGAAGAACAGCGCGGCGACGGCGAGCAGCGCGATCTGGGCGTCAAGGCCGGTCATATCGTCCTCAGCGCTCGATGCGGGCGTCCTCGATGGACACCTCCTGCATGATCGGGCCACCCAAGGCGACGACGACCAGCTGCTCGACGATGGCGATGGCGAAGACCACCGCGCCGATCGCCATGCCGAGCTGCGGGATCCATAGCGGGATAGCGATCAGCCCGGTCGACAAATCGTTGATCTGCCAGCTGACGTAGCAGAGCTTCACCGAGTACCAGGCGAGATAGCCCGCCAGCAGCGCGCCGACCCCCAGGCACCATAATTCGAGAATGCGCCGCGCGCGGCCCTCGAAGCGCTGCAGGATCAGCGTGACTCGGATGTGCTCGCCGCGGCCGAAGGTGGCGGCGAAAGCGAGGAAGGCCGAGGCGCACATGGCGTAGCCGGCCAGCTCGTCGGCCGAGCGCGCGACATAGTTGAACGGGTTTGGCAGACCCAGGCTCTGCTGCATCCACAGGCCGACGCCGGGCCAGACCGAGTACAGCACGAAAACCAGCAGCAGGATCATGAAGAGCCCGCCCAGGATGCCGGTGATGTCGTAAAGCCTGCGCAGGATGTCGCGCATCGCCTTCCCCTTCTTCGTTGGTGCCTGTGTCGCGCGCCGCGTGCGCCGTGTCCAGAATGCAAAGGGCCGACCACGCGGGCCGGCCCTGCAAAACGTCGCCAACGCGGCGTTGGGTCACATCTTGCGATAGGCCTCGACCAGGGCCTTGCCCTCGGCGCCAGCCTTCTCGAGCCACTCCAGGGTCAGCTTCTGGCCGAGTTCCTTGTACTCGGCCGCCAGCTTGGCCGACGGCGGCGCGACTTTCATGCCGTTCTTCGCCAGAGTCTCGAGGAAGCCCTTGGCCAGCCGCTCGCTCTCCGTCCAACCCAACGCCTCGGCCTTGACCGCCTCCTCCATCACGATCTTGCGCGTGGCCTCGTCGAGCTTGTCGAACGCCGCCTTGTTGACGAGCACCAGGTCCTTCGGCAGCCAGGCCTGCGTGTCATAGAAGTGCGTGAGCTGCTCCCACACTTTCGAATCGACGCCTGTCGCGCCCGAGGAGATGAAGGAGTCGGCCTTGCCGGTGGCCAGCGCCTGGCTGAGTTCCGCCGCCTGGATGGTGATCGGCTGCGCGCCGGTCAGCTCGGCGATGCGCGAGGTGCCGCGGTTGTAGGCGCGGAACTTCAGGCCCTTCATGTCGGCGAGCTGGGTGATCTCCTTCTTAGCGTAGAGGCCCTGCGGCGGCCACGGCACCGAGAACAGCGAGATCATGCCCTGCGCCGCCAGCTTCTTCTCGAGCACCGGCTTCTGCGCCGCCCACAGCTTCTTGGCGTCGGCGAAGCTGGTGGCGAGGAAGGGCACGACGTCCAGGCCATAGACCGGATCCTCGTTCTCGAAGTTCGAGATCAGGATCTCGCCGATCTGCGCCTGGCCGGTTTGCACCGCGCGCTTGATGTCGGGCGCCTTGAACAGCGCGCCGCCGGGATGGATGGTGATCAAGAGCTTGCCGCCTGTGCGCTCCTTCACCGCGTCGGCGAACTTCTGCATGTTCACGGTGTGGAAATTGGTCGCCGGATACGCGGCCGGCAGGTCCCATTTCGTCTGCGCGGCGGCCGTCGACGCCAGCGCGGCAAAGGCGCCGGCCAGCGCCAGCTTCAGCCCGATTCTCATTGTCCGTCTCCCATGAGAAAGCCTGATCGATCGTGGCACGCCGCGCGGGACGACCGCAAGGCTCAGCCCGGCGCCGCGCGCAACAGCCGGCGGTAGATCGGCTGCATGATCGTCGGGATCAGATAGATCGGGAACTGCACGGCGGCGATGAACAGGAAGTAGTCGGGATCAACCGAGGCAGGCAGCGCCGCCAGAAGCAGTGCGTTGTTACGGCTGCCGGCGGCGTAACCTGCCGTACAGGCAAGTTGCTTCCCCACCAACGACCAGAAGACCAGCGTCACCACCGCCATGTAGGCGAAGGTGGCGACAAACGACCACAGCACGAAGCCGCCGGTGCGCCACGGCTCGGCGAGGATCCGTGCGGTCACGCCGTCCATGATCGGGATGGCGAAGACCAACAGGCTGACGATCAGCGCGCCGTCGATCAGTGGCGCCGCCTTCGCCTCGCGGCCCCGACTGAGCCAACGCAGCACGAGGGCCAGCACGAAGCCCGCGGCGACGATCGCCGCCAGCCGGGCCATGAAGGCCCAGAAGCCGATCTTGAGGTCGAGCCCGAACAGCGCCAGGGCCAGAGGCGGGATGGTGAGCGGTGCCAGCGCGGTGCCAATCAGCACCGCGAACAGCGCGTGCGCGCGATCGAGGCCGAGGAAGCCGGCCATCGCCGCCATCGAGGTCAGCGGCGGCAGACAGGCCATCAACGCCAGCGCCAGCGCGAGACCCTCGGCTATCGGCATCAACCGCAGCAATGGGGCCGCGAGCAGCGGCACGGCGATCATCGCCGCGAAGAGAGTCCCCAGGCCGAGCCACGGCCGACGCAGCACCGCGGCGAAGGCCGGCCAGTCGGTGCGCGCCATGGCGATGCCTAGCAACACAATGGCCAGCGGCGTCACCAATGGCTTCAGCGTCGCCGCAAGGTCCTGCAGGAACAGGCCCAACAGCAACGCCATCGGCAGGAACAAAGTAGCCCGCTCAGCGAGCAGGGTGAGCAGATGGATGAGCGGGCGCAGCACGGGCGCGACGATAGCAGGCTCCCCGCGCGTCACAACGTCGTGAGTCGCATGTGTGCCGCCCGACCGCTAGCGTCGGCGGATGCGAGTGATGTGGCGATGGTGTTTCCTGGCGGCGCTGTGGCTTATTCCGGCTGCCGCCGCGTCGGCCGCCACGACGGCTGATTGCATCGCTGATGTTCGCCTCGAGGATCTCGGCGCGGAGCGCGCGCCGTCGCTGGCCGTCAGCTTCACGTGCCGAGCCGACGGCACGGTGCACTTCGTCGCCGGCACCGTCCCGACGGCGGCGCACCTGCGCGACGCGCGCGACGGGAGCGACGCGGCGATCGAAGGTGGCGACGGCACGTGGAGCGTGCCGGCACGTGGCGGCAGCGCGACCCTGCGTTACGGCTTCGACCTCGGCGGCTACGCCCGCGACGTCAATCGCATTACAGCGGCGGTCGAGCGCGGCGGCGCGGCCATGGCCATCCTCTCGACCTGGTTGCCTGAGCCGCGCCTGCCCTCAGGCGCCATACCGGTGATCGACATCCGCGTCACGGCGCCCCCCGACCTCAAGGCGGCGATCGCGCTGCCGCCGGTTGATGGCGGCTGGCGATTGCAGGGCACCACCGTGCGCTTCGCCGGCTACAGCGTCATCGGCCGCTTCGATCGCGAGCAGATGCGGCTGCCGGCCGCGGGCGGCGGCACGGCCACGCTCGACATCGCGCGGCTCGACGGCGCGCTCGCGGTATCGCGCCCCGAGCTGATGGACTGGATCCGCAAGATCGCTCTGGCCCACGTCGAGTACTGGCAGGGCTTCACGACCAGCCGGGTACTGCTCGCTGTCGTACCGACCCCAGGCCGGTCAAGCGTGGTGTTCGGCCGCGTCGTGCCCGGTGGCGGCGTCTCGGTCATGCTGCAGGTCGGCGCGCGCGCCACACTGCCTGAGCTGTGGGACGACTGGATCCTGCCGCACGAATTCGTGCACACCGGTATGCCGATGATCACCGGCCGCGCCAGCTGGTTCATGGAAGGTGCCGCGACTTATGTCGAGCCGATGATCCGCGCCCGCGCCGGCTTCAAGCGCGAGGCCGAGGTCTGGCGCGAATGGATCGAGCAGATGCCGCGTGGCTTGAGCGCCCTGCGCAGCGGCATGTCCGGTGGATCGCCCTATTGGGGCGGCGGATTGTTCATGCTGCTGAGCGACATCGAGATCCGCCGCGCCACATCAGGCGCCAAGGGCCTGGAGCACTGCCTGCGTGGTGCGCTGCGCGCCGGCGGCGACATGACGCCGGCCGAACGCTGGCCGCTGGCGACCTTCGCGCAGCGTTGCGACACCGCGCTCGGCGTGCCCGTCATGGCCATGATGCTGGAGCGTCACCTCGGCAAGTCGGTCGAGGTCGATCTTCCGGCGCTCTGGCGCGACCTCGGCGTGCGGCTGGCCGGCGATCGTGTCGAGACCGACGACAGCGCGCCGCTGGCGTGGATCCGCAAGATGCTGGTGATGGGCAAAGGCACTTGATCGCGTGCTAGGCTCGGGTATGGACCTGCCCCTGTGGCTCGAAGACCTGACTTGGGTGGAGGCACGCACCCGGCTTGATGCCGGCGACGTGTTGATCCTGCCGATCGGCGCCGCGGCCAAGGAGCACGGCCCCCACCTGCCCCTGCGCACCGACGCGACAACCGCCCGCGCCTACGCCGAGCGCCTGGCACGACGCGCCTGCGAGGCCGGCGTGCCGACCCTGATCGCGCCGCTGGTGCCCTTCGGCTTCTACCCGGCCTTCACCCGCTATGCCGGCAGCCAGCACCTTTCGGCCGCGACGTTCATGGCGCTGTTGCGCGAGCTGCTGGAGGGCTTCATCGCCCAGGGCGCCAATCGTCTGCTGCTGCTCAACACTGGCGTCTCGACCGAGGCGCCGATCAACACCCTGCTGGGCGAGATGCACCAGACCTCGTCGGTGCGGGTGGTCGCTGCGCATCTGCGTTTCCTCGGCCGCGAAGCCGACAAGTGGATCGAGGTGCGCGAGGGCGGCCACGCCGACGAGCGCGAGACCTCGGTCATGCTGGCGATCGACGGGCGCAACGTGCGCATGGACAAGCTACCCGATGCGGCGGCGAACGCGGAGCGCGGCATGGCCGGCGGCGCCCTGCCGGCAGGCTTCGCGCGGCCGGTGCGGCTGTTGCCCGACGCCTCGGTCGGCGACACCGACGAGTTCGCGCCCAGCGGCGCCACCGGCGATGCCAGCCGCGCCACCGCCTATAAGGGCGAGCGCGTGATCGACGCTGTAGTTGATGACTTGCTGACGGGCCTAATGAAGGCGTTCGGATCGGCCTAGCGGCTCGCCGCGGTTCCTATAAACTGCCGTTCAGCAAACCGAACATGCGTAAGGAAACGCCAGCATGAACGCGCCAGCGAAGATCGCCGACCTGACGCTCGACAACTACACGCTGGAGGACCGCTACGTCCGTGAGCGCGGCCGCGTGTACCTCACCGGCATCCAAGCACTGGTGCGCCTGCCGATGATGCAGCGCCAGCGCGACCAGGCCGCCGGGCTCAACACCGGCGGCTTTATCTCGGGCTACCGTGGCTCACCGCTGGGCATGTACGACAACGCGCTGTGGAGTGCGAAGAAGTTCCTCGCCTCCAACAACATCCACTTCAAGCCCGGCCTCAACGAGGACCTCGCCGCCACCGCCGTGTGGGGCACGCAGCAGGTCAACCTGTTCCAGGGCGCCACGGTCGATGGCGTCTTCGCCATCTGGTACGGCAAGGGCCCGGGTGTCGACCGCTCGATGGACCCGATCAAGCACGGCAATGCCGCCGGCTCTTCGCCCAACGGTGGCGTGCTGGTGCTGGCCGGCGACGACCATGGCTGCCAGTCCTCGACCCTGCCGCATCAGTCCGAGCAGGTGTTCCAGGCGGCGCTAGTGCCGGTGCTCAATCCGGCGACGGTGCAGGAGTACATCGATTTCGGCCTGCTCGGCTTCGCGATGTCGCGCTATTCCGGGTGCTGGATCGGCTTCAAGGCGATCTCCGAGACGGTCGAGAGCGGCGCCTCGGTCAACATCGATCCCGACAATCTCAAGGTCGTGATCCCCGCCGACTTCGAGATCCCACCGGGTGGCTTGAACATCCGCAATCCCGATCCGCCGATGGAGCAGGAAAAGCGCCTGCACCTCTACAAGCTCGAGGCGGTGAAGGCCTTCGCGCGCGCCAACGCCATCGACAAGCTGGTGTTCGATCCGCCCAAGGCGCGCATTGGCATCATGACAACGGGCAAGGCCTATCTCGACACACGCCAGGCGATGGAAGACCTCGGCATCACCGAGGACAAGGCGCTGCAGCTCGGCATTCGTCTCTACAAGGTCGGCATGACCTGGCCGCTCGAGCCGGTGCGCGCGCGCGCCTTCGCCGAGGGCCTCGAGGAAGTGATCGTCGTCGAGGAGAAGCGCGAGATCCTCGAGGATCAGCTCACCAAGCTGCTCTACAACACGCCGGCCGAGCGCCGGCCCAAGATCATCGGCAAGTACGACGAGAGCGGCCGGCGTATCCAGCCGACCGAAGGCGAGCTGTCGCCCACCGGCGTGGCGCGCGTCATCGCCGAGCGGCTGAAGCAGCGCGGCGAAGGCGGGCCGGAGATCATCCAGCGCCTGGCCCGCGTCGAGGCCAAGGAAAAGCTGCTGCAGGCGCCGCCACCCAAGACGGTACGCACGCCGTTCTTCTGCTCGGGCTGCCCGCACAACACCTCGACCCGGGTGCCCGATGGCAGCCGCGCCATGGCCGGCATCGGCTGCCACGGCATGGCGATGCTGATGCCGCACCGTCGCACGTCGCTGATCACGCATATGGGCGGCGAAGGCGTGCCGTGGATCGGCTCGGCGCCGTTCACGTCGGAAAAGCACATCTTCCAGAATCTGGGCGACGGCACCTATCACCACTCCGGCCTGATGGCGATCCGCGCCGCCGGCGCCGCCGGCGTCAACATCACCTACAAGATCCTGTTCAACGACGCCGTCGCCATGACCGGCGGCCAGCCGCATGACGGCCCGCTCACCGTGCCGCAGATCACGCGGCAGGTCGCGGCCGAGGGTGCGCAGCGCGTCGTCGTCGTCACCGACGAGCCCGACAAGTATCCGATGGGCAGCGACTTCGCGCCCGGCGTCACCATCCACCACCGCGACGAGCTCGACGCGGTGCAGAAGGAGCTGCGCGAGACGCCCGGCCTGACGGTGCTGGTCTACGACCAGACCTGCGCCGCCGAGAAGCGCCGCCGGCGCAAGCGCGGCACCTTCCCCGATCCGCAGAAGCGCGCCTTCATCAACGATTCGGTGTGCGAGGGCTGCGGCGACTGCTCGGAGAAGAGCAATTGCGTGTCGGTGCGGCCGCTGGAGACCGAGCTTGGCCGCAAGCGCCAGATCGACCAGAGCAACTGCAACAAGGATTTCTCCTGCGTCAACGGCTTCTGCCCGAGCTTCGTCACCGTCCATGGCGGCCGGCTGAAGCGCAACCGCAAGGCCGCGGCCGATTCGGTGCAGGACGATCCGTTCGCCAACTTGCCAATGCCCACCGTGCGGCCACTCAACGAGGCCTACGGCATTCTCGTCACCGGCATCGGCGGCACCGGCGTCATCACCGTCGGCCAGCTGATCGCCATGGCCGCCCATCTCGAAGGCCGCGGCTGCACCTCGCTCGACTTCACCGGCCTGGCGCAGAAGAACGGCGCGGTGATGAGCCACGTGCGCCTGGCGCCGACGCCCGGCGACCTGCACGCCGTGCGCATCGCCGCCGGCGGCGCCAATTTGGTGCTGGGCTGCGACATGGTGGTGGCCGCGGCGCCGGCGGCGCTGTCGCGCATCGAGCAGGGCGTGACGCGCGCGGTGATCAACGGCTATGTCGCGCCGACCGCCTCGTTCGTCATCGATAACGACATCAACTTCGAGCAGCAGGCCATGATGCGCTCGATCCGCGAGGCGACTGGTTCGTCGAGCGCGGAGTTCGTCGACGCCACCGGGCTCGCCACCGCGATCCTCGGCGACTCGATCGCCACCAACCTGTTCATGGTCGGCTACGCCTGGCAGAAGGGCCTGATCCCGCTGTCGCTACAGGCGCTACGCCGCGCCATCGAGCTCAACGGCGTGGCGGTCGACACCAGCCTGCGCACCTTCGATTGGGGCCGGCTGGCGGCGCACGATCCGGCCGCGGTCGAGGCCGTGGCGCGACCGCAGATCCGCGAGGAGAAGCTGCCGCCGCAATCGCTCGACGAGCTGGTGAGCAAGCGCGTCGCGCTGCTCACGGCCTACCAGAACGCCACTTACGCCGAGCGCTATCGCGCCTTCGTCGAGAAGGTCGCGTCGGCCGAGAAGGCGCGCGCCAAGGGCCGCACGGGCTTGGCCGAGGCGGTGGCCCGCTCGCTGCACAAGCTGATGGCCTACAAGGACGAGTACGAGGTCGCCCGCCTCTACACCGACGGCGATTTCGAGAAGAAGCTGCGCACGCAGTTCGAAGGCGACTTCAAGCTGAAGTTCAATCTCGCACCGCCGCTGCTGGCCGACCGCGATCCGGTCACCGGTGAGCTGAAGAAGGGCGAGTATGGTCCGTGGGTGTTCTCGATGTTCCGCGTGCTGGTCAAACTCAAGGGTCTGCGCGGCACCGCCTTCGACATCTTCGGCTACACCGAGGAGCGGCGCACCGAGCGGCGCCTGATCGACGAGTATATGGAGACGCTGTCAGAGATCATCGGCAAGCTCGACCAGTCGAATCACGCGCTGGCGGTGCAGATCGCTGGCCTGCCCGAGACCATCCGCGGCTTCGGCCACGTGAAGGAGAAGAACCTGAAGAAGGCCAAGGAGCGCGAGGCCAACCTGCTCGCCCTCTTCCGCAGCCCGGCGCAGCCGCCGGCGATGGCCGCGGAGTAACTCACCGCCAAATCATGTCATCCCGAGCGTAGCGAGGGATCCAGTGCCGACCTGGATCCCTCGCTACGCTCGGGATGACAGATCGTTCTTGCCCACGTTACCCGCCAAACCCCGGCCGCGGCACGGAGCCCATGATGGTCTGTGCCAGGCCGCCATCGACCACGATCTCCTGGCCAGTGACGTAGGAACTGCGCGCGCTGCACAGCCACAGCGCCACATCGGCCATGTCGTTGGGCTGCGCGATGCGGCGCAGCGGCACCATGGCGGCGCGGCGCTCGGCGACGCCGGGCGCCTGGTAGAAAGCTTCCGACAGTGGCGTCCGCACCAAGCCCGGCGCCAGCGCGTTGCTGCGCACACCCTTGGGTCCCCATTCGTAGGCGAGCTGGCGCGAGAGCATGGTGACGCCGGCCTTGGTGACGCTGTAGGCGCCGCTGAATGGCTGCGGCTCGCTGCCGGCGATCGACGTGACATGCACCAGCGCGCCACTGCCGCGCGCCAGCATGGCGCGGCCGAAGGCCTGCGCGCAGAGCAGATAGCCGGTGAGGTTGATCGCGATCTGCGCGCTCCAGTCATTCGCCGACAGCGTGTCGAGCGCACCTGGCCGAAGGATCGCCGCCGTGTTGATCAGCGCGTCGGCCGGGCCGATCTCCTTGGTCGCGCGCTCCGCCGCCGCCGCGACACTGCCGGCATCGGCGGTATCGCAGCCAATGGCCAGCGACTTGCCGCCTTGCTTGCGCAGCTCACCGGCCACCGCCTCGGCGCGCGGCAAGTCGCGTTCGAGCAGCACGGTATGCGCGCCCTCCGCGGCGAAGGCGCGCGCCATCTCTGCGCCCAGCCCGCCACCGGCGCCGGTGATCACCACGACCTTGTCCTTCAGACCAAGCCAGTCCGACATGCGCTTCTCCTCCGCTCTCACACGATCGGCGACTGGCTGGGCTTCATGCGCTCGACCAGCGCCGAGGCCTCGGCCTCGCTCTTGCCCGTAAGCTTCACGATCATCGCCGTGATGTCCTGCATCGACATACCCTTCTCATGGGCCCGCTCAATGGCACGGCGCACGAAAGGCGAGTCGGCCAGCTCGCTGAGGTCGGTGCCGACGAACACCGCCTGCGCGCCAGTGGGTTGCGGCGCCGGCGCGCCGTCAAGGGCATCGGCGTATTCCTTGGAACGCTTGAGATCCCAGCCGGTGTTTTCGCGGATGAGCTTGATCGCTTCGATCTTCTGGCCCTTCGCGACGAGCTGCCAGGCCGCCTGGCGCACCATCGCCTCGTCCTTCAATCCCTGGTCCGCCGGCGTGGCGTGGCCGAAATTCGCCAGCGGCACGACATTCGGGATCGCCTCGACGTAGTCCTTGGCTTCCTTGAGCCCCAGCCCGGTATGATCGCGGACCGCCTTGATCGCCTCGATCTTGTCGCCCTGGGCGGCGAGCTTGCGGACATGGTGATCGAGCGGCGACAGCGTCGTCGTCACGGGTTGCGGCGCAGAGGGCGGCGCGGCCACCGGACGCGGCGCGGCGGGCTTCTGGTCGCCACCTACAACCTCGGCGCCCTTGCGCCCGCGCAGCACCAGCAGCAGGCCGATCACGCCGAGGACGACGCAGCCCACGATCCACAAGGTTTCTGCCGACATCCTCGCCTCCCGCCTCCGGAGCGGCGGCAGTATAGACGGGCAGCGATGCGAGCGCGGCCCTTTCACCGCGCGGGACCCGGCGGTAGGGTGCGGCCGCCGAATTGCCAGAGGTCGCTCCGTGCCGTCTTTCTCCTACGATTTTCCGTATAGCTCCAAGAAGTTGCCGGTCTTTGCCAGCAATGTCGTGGCGACCTCGCAGCATCTCGCGGCGACCGCGGGCCTGCGCATGCTGGCCAAGGGCGGCAACGCGGTGGACGCGGCGATCGCCACGGCCATCACGCTCACCATCACCGAGCCGACGATGAACGGCATAGGCTCCGATGCCTTCTGCATCCTGTGGGATGGCCAGAAGCTGGTGGGCATGAATGCCTCGGGTCGCGCGCCGGCGCTGATGACGCCCGACCGTTTTGCCGGCAAGGATAAGATGCCCGATGTCGGCTGGGATTCGGTGAGCGTGCCGGGCTGCGTGTCGCTGTGGGTCGGCCTGCACGCCAAGTACGGCAAGCTGCCCTTCGCCGATCTGTTCGAGCCGGCGATCCGCTACGCCCATGACGGCTATCGCGTGTCCTACATGGTGGCGCGCCAGTGGGACCGGCAGATCAATCGCCTGAAGGACCAGCCAGGCTGGGCCCCGGCGTTCATTCCCAACGGCCGCGCCCCCAAGCCGGGCGAGCTGTGGAAATTCCCCGACCAGGCGCGGACGCTGAAGCTGATCGCCGAGAGCAAGGGCGAGGCCTATTACCGTGGCGAACTCGCGCAGAAGATGGAGAAGTGGGCCATCGAGTGCGGCGGCACCTTGCGCGCCTCGGACCTCGCCGCACACAAGGCCGACTGGGTTGATCCCATCGGGCTCACCTATCACGGCACGACCTTGCATGAGATCCCGCCCAATGGTCAGGGCATCGCCGCCTGCATGGCGCTCGGTATCCTCGAGAACTTCGATCTCGCCGGCCACGACGCCGACGGGCCCGACGTCGCGCATCTGCGCATCGAGGCGATGAAGCTCGCCCATGCCGACCTGTTCAAGTACGTCTCGGATCCGGCGCATATGACGGTGACGCCGGCGCAGATGCTCGACAAGGGCTACCTGAAGTCGCGCGCCAAGCTGATCGATCCGAAGAAGGCGCAGCAATTCGGCGCCGGCGCGCCCAAGCTCAGCGGCACGATCTACCTTAGTGCCGCCGACGAGAACGGCATGATGGTCTCGCTGATCCAGTCGAACTACTCGGGCTTCGGCTCGGGCGTGGTCGTGCCCGGCACCGGCATCGCGCTGCAAAATCGCGCCTCCGGCTTCGTGCTCGACCCGAAGCACCCCAACATGGTGGGACCCGGCAAGCGGCCGTTCCACACCATCATCCCCGCCTTCATCACCAAGGACGGCAAGCCGGTGGCCACCTTCGGCCTGATGGGCGGCGGCATGCAGCCCCAGGGTCACATGCAGGTGTTCTCGCGCATCGTCGATTTCGGCCAGAACCCGCAAGCCGCGATCGACGCGCCGCGCTGGCGTATCCACGAGAGCGGCGAGGTCTGGGCCGAGGAGCACATGCCCGAGGCGACGCTGCAGGGCCTGGAAGCGCGCGGCCACAAGGTCACGCGCACCCAGTGGCCGAGCAACGATTTCGGCTCGAGCCAGATCATCTGGCGCTTCCCCGACGGCGGCCCATACCTCGGCGCCTCGGAGAGCCGCCGCGACGGCGCCGCCGTCGGGTTCTAGCGCCGCCCGCTGGGGGCGCGCCACTCCAGTGGCGCGTTCTCCCTGCCAATGACCCGCCACTGGAGTGGCGCGCCCCGACCGAGTCGCCTCAAACCGCTGAGCCGCAATACGCCTCGACCCGGTAGCCATCCGGGTCGATGACGAAGCTCGCGTAGTAGGTCGGGCTGTAGTCCGCCCGTACGCCCGGTTTGCCGTTGTCCTTGCCGCCGTTCTTCAGGCCGGCGGCGTGGAAGGCATCGACCGCCTTGCGGTCGGGCGCCGTGAAGCAGAAGTGCAGGCCAGAGCGCATGTCCGCCGGCACCGGCGCCTCGCTGGCGCTGATCCAGAACACCACGCCCTCCTTGCCGTAGCCCAGCGATCCCTCGCTGGCGCTCAGGCATGTGTAGCCCAGCGGCTTCATCACCGAATCGTAGAACTTCTTGGTACGGGCGATGTTCTTCACCCCGATCGATACATGGTCCAGCATCGGTCCTCTCCTAACCGTCTTGACGGTTATAGTCGTATTTTGCCGTGCCCACCTTGTCAACCACCTAGATGGTTAGTATGTGGATGACATGAGCGAAGCCCTCGTCCCGGCGGCAAAGCCCGATCTCTGCCTGGAGTTCGTGAACACGCGGTACTGGCGTGGCAGCGACCCCTCGACCGAGACGCTCAACGCACCCGAGGATCTGCTGGCGTGGTGCGAGGCCAATCGAGCGCATCTGCCCGACGCGGTGGCCGAGGTGGCGGCGCATTGGCGCGCCCACCCCAGGCAGGCCGAGCAGGCGCTGCGTCAATCGGTGGCGATCCGCGAGGCGATCCACGGCGCCTTCGCCCAGGTCGCGAGCGGCCGGCAGCCTGACGCGACGGTGCTCGCGCCGCTCAATCAGGCGCTGGCGCAGGCCCCCGGTCGCACGGCGCTGCAACCAAGCGACCACGGCATGGCATGGACCCTGCCGCGCATGCAGGCCAGCGTGCCGGCGCTGCTCGCGTCAGTGCTGTGGTCGGCGGGCGACCTGATGATGAGCGGCAAGCTCGATCGCGTGCGCCGCTGCGCCAACGACAAGTGCCAGTGGCTGTTCCTCGACGACAGCCGCGGCGGCACGCGCCGCTGGTGCACCATGAGCAGCTGCGGCAATCGCGCCAAGGCGCATCGCCACTACGCGAAGAAGAAAAAGGCCGAGAGTTGAGCGCAAACAGAAAGGCCGGCGTCGCCGCCAGCCTTCCGTGATCTCGCTGCTACCCCGTCGATCAGCGCAGGATGCTCTGCAGCTTCATGGCAACGCCCATGTCGCCCTCGATCTTCAGCTTGCCGGTCATGAACGCCGACATGCCGTCGAGCTTGCCGCCGACCAGATCGACGAGGTCGGACAGCGCCATCTTGATGGTGCAGTCGGCGGCGTTGTCGTCGTTGCTGACGGCCACCGGCGTGCTCTTGCCGTCGATGAAGATCGCGCCCTCCGGCGTGGCGAACTTCACCGTGTTGCCGAACGCGCTCTTGCTGCCGGCGCCGGCCTTCATCTTCTCGGTCAACTCCTGAAGGGTCATCGCGATCTCCCGGGTTCCTGTTTCGACCGTGCCCGAGGTTTCGCGGGCCGGCAATGGTGGGCGCAGAGTGATTGACCTTTACGTAAACGTCAATCGCGTTGGCCGTCTTCGGTATGAACTCTGGTTCATGTCGCCCAGCACTTGCCCTCACGCGAAGCTGTATGTACATTTCTGTACATACAATGCGCTTCGAATGGAATCTGGCGAAAGATCGCGCCAATCGCCTGAAGCACGGCGTGAGTTTCGATACGGCCGCCCTCGTGTTCGACGATCCGGCGCACCTCAGCGTCCAGGACCGGCACGTCGACGGTGAGGAGCGCTGGCAAACGATCGGACGTGTCGGACCGGTGGTCGTGCTCATCGTCGCGCACACCTATGTCGACGCCGATGGTGACGAGACGATCCGGATCATCTCGGCGCGAAAGTCGACCCGAAGCGAAAGGCGGAGATATGAGCAAGGCGCGTAGTCGAAGGGGTGTCGAGTTGGCCAGGCTGGCGGCGCTGCCTGAGTCGCGGATCGACGTCTCCGACATTCCCGAGGTGCGGGATTGGCGCGGCGCGCAGATCGGTCGCTTCTATCGTCCCGTCAAGAAGCCGGTGACCTTGCGCCTGGATGCCGACATCATCGATTGGCTCAAGGCGCGCGAGGACAAGTACCAGACGGCCGTGAACCGCATCCTGCGCGACTACATGCGCGAGCATGCCGCGCCAAAGCGCCCTGCCACGCGGAAACGGCGGGCTGGCCGGCCTTGACCTTTACGTAAACGTCAGTATCAACGAGCGCACTCCTGAACGCCGATTTACGGCGCCGGGAGCGCGCCGTAACGTCGGCGCCATCGCGAGGAGACGCCATGCGCTATCGGTCCGTGCTGCGCCCGGGATTGTTCGAGGGCCAGACCATCGTCGTGACCGGCGGTGGCAGCGGACTGGGCCGGTGCGCGGCGCACGAGATCGCCGCGCTGGGCGCCCATGTCGTGATCACCGGACGCAAGGCGGAGAAGCTCGCCGCGGTGAAAGCCGAGATCGAGGCGGATGGCGGCTCCTGCGAGACGCACACCTTCGATATCCGCGAGGAGCAGCCGGTCAAGGACGCCATCGCCGCCATCGTCGCCAAGAACGGCCGCATCCACGGCCTGTTCAACAACGCCGGCGGCCAGTTCCCCGCCGATGCCGCGGCCATCAGCCAGCGCGGCTTCGACGCTGTCGTGCGCAACAACCTGACCGGCGGATTCCTGGTGTCGCGCGAGACCTTCAATCAGTCGATGAAGGATCATGGCGGCGCGATCGTGTTCATGGCGGCTGACATGCGCAACGGCATGCCGACCATGGCGCATTCCGGCGCCGCGCGCTCGGGCACTGAAAACCTGGCGATGACGCTCGCCTTCGAGTGGGGCCATGCCGGCGTGCGTGTGAACACGGTGTCGCCGGGCTGGATCGCGTCCAGTGGCATGGATACCTACGAAGGCGAGTTCAAAGCCAACATCCCGCTCTTGAAGAACCACGTGCCGGTGCGTCGCCTCGGTACAGAGAGCGAGGTCTCGGCGGCGGTGTGCTTCCTGCTGAGCGAGGCGGCGGCCTTCATCACCGGGCTGAACATCCGCATCGATGGCGGCGTGCCTTTGGGTACGCGCAACATTCCCCTGCCTGAAGGCCGCGGCACGACGGCCTTCAACGGCTTCCATCGCACCGTGATACCCAAGGTCCTCGGCGGTTAGCCCATGCCCGTCATCGAGTCCCAGATCGACCCCCGCTCCGACGAGTTCAAGCGCAATCGCGAGGGCATGCTCGCGGCGATCGAGGCGTTCCGCACCGCCGAGAAGGCCGTGCAGGCCGTGGCCGAGAAGGCACGCGGCCGTTTCAAGCAGCGCAAGCAGCTGATGCCGCGTGAGCGCGTGGCGCTGCTGCTCGATCGCGGCGCGCCCTATCTCGAGCTGATGAGTCTCGCCGGCTATCGCATGCACGACGACAAGGACGGCGCCGGCGCGGGCGGTGGCAACATCGTCGGCATCGGCTATGTCGAGGGCGTACGCTGCGTGATCTCGGCCACCAACAGCGCGGTGAAGGGTGGCACGATCGCGCCGGCTGGGCAACGCAAGGGCCAGCGCACGCAGCAAATCATCATGGAAAACAAGCTGCCGGTGATCAATCTCGTGGAGTCCGGCGGCGCCAACCTGCTCTATCAATCCGAGATCTTCGTGCCCGGCGGACGCGGCTTCGCCAACCAGGCCCGTATGTCGGCGATGGGCATCCCGCAGGTCACTGTCGTGCACGGCAGCTCGACCGCCGGCGGTGCCTACCTGCCCGGTCTCTCCGACTACGTCATCATGGTGCGCAACCAGGCCAAGGTCTTCCTCGCCGGCCCGCCATTGCTGAAGGCCGCCACCGGCGAGATCGCCACCGACGAGGATCTGGGCGGCGCGGAGATGCACAGCACGATCTCCGGCGTGTCCGAATGGATGGCCGAGAACGACGCCGACGGCATTCGCCTGGCGCGCGAGGTCGTCCGCAAGTGGCACTGGAACGACAACATCCCTGATGCGCGCCCACGCACGTTCCGCGAGCCGCTCTACGACATCGAGGAGCTCTGCGGTGTCGTGCCGCCCGATTACCGCCAGCCCTATGACGTGCGCGAGGTGATCGCCCGCATCGTCGACGGCTCGGATTTCCTCGAGTTCAAGGCGCTCTACGACCAGCAGACGATCTGTGGCTGGGCCGAGATCGAGGGCGAACCCGTGGCCTTCATCGGCAATAACGGGCCGATCACCGTGAAGGGCGCGACCAAGGCGGCGCAGTTCATCCAGCTCTGCTGCCAGTCGGGCACGCCGATCGTCTACCTGCAGAACACCACCGGCTACATGGTGGGCACCGAGTCGGAGAAGGGCGGCATCGTCAAGCACGGCTCGAAGATGATCCAGGCCGTCGCCAACGCCAGCGTACCGCAGATCACCATCGTCATCGGCGGCAGCTTCGGCGCCGGCAACTACGGCATGTGCGGCCGCGCCTACGATCCGCGCTTCATCTTCGGCTGGCCCAACAGCCGCACGGCCGTGATGGGCGGCGAGCAGGCGGCCACTGTCATGAAGATCGTCACCGAGCAGAAGCACATCCGCGAGGGCAGCGAGGTGCCCACCGCGCAGATCGACAAGATGTTCAAGGGCATCGTCGATCAGTTCGATCGCGAGTCGACGGCGCTGTTCTCGACGGCGCATCTGTGGGACGACGGGCTGATCGATCCGCGCGACACGCGCCGGGTGCTCGCCTACACGCTCTCCATCGCGCGCGAATCCATGGTGCGCAAGCTCAGGCCGACGACGTTCGGCGTGGCACGGATGTAAGGGTATCGAGATGAAGTTCACACCGGAGCACGAGGAGCTGCGCCGTACCTGGCGCACCATCATCGAGCGCGACATCAATCCCCATGTCGACGAGTGGGAGGCGGCCGGCATCTTCCCGGCGCACGCGCTGTTTAAGAAGCTGGGCGACGCCGGATTGCTCGGTGTCGACAAGCCGGTCGAGTTCGGCGGCGCGGGCCTCGACTTTTCCTACGCCATGATCTGCTCGGAATCGCTGGGCTGGGTGCAGGGCGGCTCCGTGCCCATGGCCGTGGGCGTGCAGATCTCGATGGCGACGCCGGCTCTGGCGCGCTTCGGCAGCGACGAGCTGCGCAAGGAGTTCCTGGCGCCCTCGATCAGCGGCGACTACGTCGCCTGCCTCGGCGTCTCCGAGACCGGCGCCGGTTCCGACGTCGCCTCGATCAAGACCACGGCGCGCCGTGTCGGTGACGACTGGGTGATCAACGGCGGCAAGATGTGGACCACCAACGGCACTCAGGCCGACTGGATGTGCCTGCTAGCCAACACCAGCGACGGCGCGGTGCACCAGAACAAATCGCTGATCTGCGTGCCGATGAAGACCAAGGGCGTGCAGGTCGTGAAGAAACTCGACAAGCTCGGCATGCGCGCCTCCGACACGGCGCAGATCTTCTTCGACGAGGTCAAGGTGCCGGTGCGCAACACCATTGGTCAGGTGGGCATGGGCTTCATCTATCAGATGCGCCAGTTCCAGGAGGAGCGCCTGTGGGCCGGCGCCGGCACCTTGGCGGGCTGCGAGCGCGTCATCAACGCCACCATCGAGTACACGCGCGAGCGCAAGGTGTTCGGCCGGCCGCTGCTCGACAACCAGGTGATCCATTTCCGCATGGGCGAGCTGTTGACCGAGGTCGAGGCGCTGCGCTCGCTGGTCTATCGAGCCTGCGAGCAGCATCTGCTGGGCGAGGACGTGACCTTGCTGGCCTCGATGGCCAAGCTGAAGGCCGGCCGCCTGCGTCGTGAGGTATCCGACGCCTGCCTGCAATACTGGGGCGGCGCCGGCTATCTCTGGGACAACCCCGTGGGACGCTCGTTCCGCGACGGCCGTCTGGGCTCGATCGGCGGCGGCGCCGACGAGGTGATGCTGCAGATCATCGCCAAGTCCATGGGCACGTTGCCCCGGCCGGCGAAGAACCAGGAGTAGGCGATGCAGTTCACGGCCGAGCACGAGCAGATCCGCCGCACCCTGCGCACGATCATCGATCGCGACATCAATCCGCATGTCGACAAGTGGGAGGAGGACGGCATCTTCCCCGCCCACGAGGTGTTCAAGAAGCTGGGCGACGCCGGCCTGCTGGGCATCCACAAGCCGGTCGAGTACGGCGGCATGGGGCTCGACTACTCCTACGCCATGGTGATGGCCGAGGAGCTGGGCCACATCAACTGCGGCTCGGTGCCGATGGCGATCGGCGTGCAAACCGATATGGCCACGCCGGCGCTGGCGCGCTTCGGCAGTGACGAGTTGCGCAAGGAGTTCCTGGCGCCCTCGATCAGCGGCGACTATGTCGCCTGCCTCGGCGTGTCGGAGGTCGGCGCCGGCTCGGACGTCGCCTCGATCAAGACCACGGCGCGCCGCGTCGGCGGCGACTACGTCATCGACGGCGGCAAGATGTGGACCACCAACGGCACGCAGGCCGACTGGATCTGCCTGCTGGCCAATACCGGCGGCGAGCAGGTCCATCGCAACAAGTCGCTGATCTGCGTGCCGATGAAGACGCCTGGTGTGCAGGTCGTCAAGAAGCTCGACAAGATGGGCATGCGCAGCTCAGACACGGCGCAGATCTTCTTCGACAACGTCAAGGTGCCGGCGCGTTACCTGATCGGCGGCGAAGGCATGGGCTTCACCTACCAGATGCAGCAGTTCCAGGAGGAACGCATGTGGGGCGCGATCAGCGCCGTGGTCGGCATGGAGCGCCTGATCCAGCAGACCATCGAGTACACGCGCAACCGCAAGGTCTTCGGCAAGCCGCTACTCGACAACCAAGTGATCCACTTCAAGCTGGCCGAGCTGCAGACCGAGGTCGAGCTGGTGCGTTCGCTGTGCTACCGCGCCTGCGAGGAATACATCGACGGCAAGGACGTGGTGATGTTGGCCTCGATGGCCAAGCTCAAGGCCGGCCGCATGGTGCGCCTGGTGGCCGATGGCTGCCTGCAATACTGGGGCGGCGCCGGCTATCTCTGGGAAAGCCCAACCGCGCGCGCCTTCCGCGACACCCGCCTGGCTTCGATCGGTGGTGGCGCCGACGAGGTCATGCTGCAGATCATCGCCAAGCTGATGGGCACCCTGCCCCGGCTGGCCAACCGCTAGCGTCTGTCATCCCGAGCGCAGCGAGGGATCTTTGCTTTCCATGAAAGATGTCTCGCTACGCTCGACATGACAGGTAAGAGGAGTCCGTGATGGCCGATTTCCGCGCGTCCTACGAGACGCTGATCCTGCGCCGCGAGCGCATGCGCCTGTACGTCACGCTCAACCGGCCAGAGGTGAAGAACGCGCTCAACCCGACCCTGCTGGCGGAGCTACGCGAGGTCGTCGACATCCTGAAGGGGCGCGACGACATCAAGGCCGTGATCCTGCGCGGTGCCGGCGGCACGTTCTGTGCCGGCGCCGACCTGAAGAACATGGAATCGAGCATGGGCGACGCGCCCAAGGCGGGCGAGAAGGATCCGATCGCGACGGGCAACCGCCAATACGGCACCTTCCTCGAGGCGCTCGGCAACCTGCCGCAGGCGGTGGTCGCCGCGGTCGAGGGCTACGCCATCGCCGGCGGCTTCGGCATCGTGTGCACGTCTGATATCGCCATCGTCACCGAGGATGCCGGCTTCGCCATGAGCGAGACCGCCATCGGCATCGTGCCGGCGCAGATCGCGCCGTTCGTGGCGGCCCGCATCGGCATCTCGCAGACGCGCCATCTCACGCTGACCGCGGCGCGCTTCAAGGGACCGGAGGCGGTGCGCCTGGGCATCGGCCACTACCTGGTGAGGGACAGCGCCGCGCTCGACGCCAAGCTCGAGGAGGTCCTCAAGCAAATCGACCGCTGCGCGCCGCTCGCCAATGCGCTCACCAAGCAGATCGTCATGCGCGTCGGCACCGAGCCGCTGTCCAAGACGCTCGATTTCGCCTCAGACTGCTTCGCCCAGGCACGCCGCAGCCCGGAAGCCGCCGAAGGCCTGCGCGCCTTCGCCGAGAAGCGGCCGGCGAAGTGGGCGCAATAGCCATGCCGACCTATCCGGTCAGCGTCAGGGCTGTCGATCTGCCCGAGCGGATAGGCACCGACTATCCGCCGCCGTTCAATCAGCCGTGCCTGCGACGCAGCCGGCGGGCGCTGGGCGATGCCTGCGGGCTGAGCCAGTTCGGTGTCAACCTGATGGAATTGCCGCCGGGTGCCTGGTCGTCGCAGCGTCACTGGCACGAGCGCGAGGACGAGTTCGTCTACGTGCTGGAGGGCGAGGTCGACCTGGTCACCGATGCCGGATCGACGACATTGTCCGCGGGCATGATCGCCGGCTTTCGCGCCGGCGAGCCTGACGGCCATCACCTCGTCAACCGCTCCGACCGCGTGGCGCGCCTGCTCGAGGTCGGCACGCGCAGCAACGCCGAGACCGCGCACTACGCCGACATCGACATGCTGCACCGCGAGGTCGGCGTGCCCGAAGGCTATTACCGCAGGGATGGCAGCCCCTACCGATGAGCTTCAGCAAGATCCTGATCGCCAATCGCGGCGAGATCGCCTGCCGCGTCGCGCGCACCGCGCATGCCCTGGGCTATCGCACCGTCGCGGTGTTCTCCGATGCGGATGCCGGCGCGCCGCATGTGCTGGCCTGCGACGAGGCGGTGGCGCTGGGTGGCACCTTGGTCGGCGAGAGCTATCTCAATGTCGAGAAGCTGCTGGCGGCCGCGCGGGCCTCGGGCGCCGACGCGGTGCATCCCGGCTACGGTTTCCTGTCCGAGAACGCTGGCTTCGCGCAGGCCTGCGCCGATGCCGGGCTCGTCTTCATCGGGCCGCCGCCCTCGGCGATCGACGCCATGGGCAACAAGGCGGCCGCCAAGCGGCGCATGATCGACGCCGGCGTGCCCTGCGTGCCGGGCTATCAGGGCGCCGACCAGAGCGATGCCACCCTGATCGCCGAGGCGATGAAGATCGGCTTGCCGGTGATGGTGAAAGCCGCGGCCGGTGGCGGCGGGCGCGGCATGCGGCTGGTCGGCGATTCGTCGGAGCTGGCGGAAGCGATCACCGGCGCACGCAACGAGGCGCAGAACGCCTTTGGGTCGGGCGAGCTGATCCTCGAGAAGGCCGTGGTCGACGCGCGCCACGTCGAGATCCAGGTCTTCGCCGATTCGCACGGCAACGTGATCCATCTCGGCGAGCGCGACTGCTCGGTGCAGCGCCGCCATCAGAAAGTGATCGAGGAAGCGCCCTCGCCCGCCGTCTATGGCGCGCTGCGCCAGCGCATGGGCGCGGCGGCCGTCGCGGCGGCGCGTGCCATCGGCTATCGCGGCGCCGGAACAGTCGAATTCCTGCTCGGTGCCGACGGCGCGTTCTACTTCCTCGAGATGAACACCCGCCTGCAGGTCGAGCATCCGGTGACCGAG